>JAFGXX010000008.1 GCA_016936435.1 Bacteroidales bacterium | reverse complement strand
GGTTTGGTAAACATACCCATGAGGGTAATGAAGCCTCCGTAAGATCCACCGTAGATACCTATTTTCTGAGGATCGACATTAAACTGGCTGACAAGGAACTTTGCACCGTCAACATGATCATCGAGGTCCCTGCCTCCCATAAATCTGTATATTGCTGTCCGCCAGTCGCGGCCATAGCCTGCACTGCCCCTGTAGTCGATATCCAGGACGGTATAGCCATTGTCGACAAGCATATTATGGAACATATATTCGCGGTAATAGCTGCTCCACCACCTGTGCGCGTTCTGGAGGTAGCCGGCTCCATGGACAAAAATGACAGCCGGACCATTGGACACAGGCTCTGCCGGCCTGTAGAGGCGTGCCGGGACCATTACCCCGTCAGATGCCCTGAAACTTATGAATTCCGGTGTACGCCATTGGTAGGAGTTAAAGTCAGGGTTTGTTGATGTGGTTATCTTTACCGGAACAGCTTTTTTTCTGTTTTCGAGAAGATATAACTCCCATGGTTCGGAAGCGCGGGATACTCTCAGTGCAAAATATTTTTCATCGGGTGAGATTTCATATTCCACTCCTCCCACGAAAGAGGTAAGCTGATTCCTGATCCCTCCTTCCAGGGGCATGCTGTAAAGCTCCCTGACACCCGGGTCGGTCTCGTTGGAAATAAAATACCACGTCTTTTTGTCGTTCGACAATCTCAGATCATACACTTCGAAGTTACCTGAAGTGAGCGCCTTTTTTTGCCCTGTGGTGACATCCAGGGTATAAAGGTGTGAATAACCCGTTTCTTCCGACTGGAACCAGATTGTTTTATTGTCAGGAAGCCATCCGACAGATCCGTATCCTATACCCGGTCCTCCTATCCATGCGTCGTCATGCTGACGGTCGAGAAGCCTGAGTCCACCCGTCTTTATGTCGAGAAGCATTATCCATCTGTCCTTGTTGTCGGCGGAATATGCTTCCACAACAGCAAAATTGCCGTCTTCTGACCACAGGGGGTTGCGGAAAAGCACTCCTCTCTGTGGCGGTTTTTCGGGCTTCTTTTTATTGTAATCCGACACATAATCAGGTAGTTCGGTGATACCAGGGATATCATCTTTTTTGACCCTGTACAGAGTGTCGAGTTCGAGGTCATAGATCATCAGGTCACCGGTGGATTCAGCACCCATTCCCACTTTGGAACGGGCATTCGTGGTTTCAGTATAACCCGATTCAGTAACATAAGCAGGTATGATAGTCCTTTTCTCATCAATCTGTGCTGCTGAAAGCCAGGTCAGGAACTTTCCGTCCTGACTGATACTTAACGAGCGGGGCAAGCCCGTTCCTGTATAAATAACATCTGGTCCTTCACGCTCTGTCAGCTGAGCCTCCTTCCTGTTCTTCTCCCTTGCCTCTTTTCTTTCTGCAAGCACATTGAACAGTTTAAGCTGGTCTTCGTACAGGAATCTGTCATGCCTGTTCATTTCGGGAGCTTCTTCCCTCCTCTCCCTGCCCTGACGGAGGTCAGTGATCTGTACGAATGAACCATCATCAATATTCCATGAAAAGAGGTTATTTCCTGAACTGAAAATTATTCTGGTCTCATCCTGGCTGAAATAAGGATTGCTTTCTCCTGTCGAAGTGGAGGTTATCTGCCTGACATATCTTTTCTTCAGGTCCATAAGGAAGATATCTCCGTTCCTGGTGTAAACCATTTTGTTCCGGTCGCGGTTAAAGGTGCCGCTGAAGGGAGGCAGGTCTTTTTTTTCTTCCGGACTTAACTTACGGGGTACGGGATTGTCAGGACTTAGGGTGTAGGTCGACACTGCAGAGTCTGCATTCTCAGTCCAGCTGAAGTAAAGAATATTATCGACAGCCGACCAGCGTGGTCCTGAGGGAGAGATGCCCGTGAATTTTTCACCCTGCATTATTGTTTCGATAGTCAAAGCGCTCTGCGAGAGGAGCGTCTCTGGCATAACAATGATAATCAGTGAGATAACCGATAAAGAAAATGTCCTTTTCATTTGTGAGGTATTAAAATGATATTGCCGTATAAAAATAGCAATACTTACAAGTTTTCGGCGCTTTGTACAAAGGTTTCGGAAGAAGCTTAGTAACAGGACTGTAATTATCTTCTTCCGGCTTTATAATGAACAACTTATTAAAAAGTCAGGCTAAGCCGCCAAATGGATGTAAACGTCGGGCAGATTATTTTCAGCTTAGCATTTCGAGCTTTATTCCAATCTTATTAAGGGAATATTCAGCTTCCTTCAGATAATCGCCGTAAACGGTGATCCAGTGAAATCCGGGCATTTTTTCAGCAATTTCCCTGCTATTGGATTGATATGCAATGTCGATCTGTGAACGGCATATGGGCATCATCGGATTGTCAATAATCTTACCTTTTAGTCCTACGTTCTTCTCAAAAGCGAAATCCGGCATTATGTTGGTTACCTGCTGTCCGATCTGCATTTCTACTTTAGGGGCAGCGCCATAATCTGACTCAAAATGTGTCATTATCCTTGCCGGTTCGGTTTTTACGCCATTCATCCGGCGCGGGGCAGTACAATGTGCAAGTGTTATGACACCATCGTGAGGATAGGTAGGATCATTCAGGAACGAAGGCTTACCCGAGATGTTTGCCATAAGCATCCCTGCAGGAACTGCAACGAAATCCGACTCACAGAATGCCAGATAGCCTGCATCGTTCAGCAGACTCAGAGTCAGGCATGCTGTTGTTTCAGCAAGAGGCATTATTGTTCCCATGCAATTGTTGATAGTGACAGCCCGGCAGCTGAACTTGTCCATAAGCCTGATAAAGATCTCTTCGAGCACAAAGCAGTTCTCAACATATTTACTTTCGACTTCCAGCTTTAACCCCGGATCGTCAAGATATGCCTTTGCCCTGTTTTTCGCATTTTTAAGAAGCGTATTGTCTTTTTTAGCTTCTGTTATAAGCCCGCCCAGTTCATCATAACTGATATTCCGGATGTCGAGTTTATATTTTTCACCGACTACTTTCATGACAGTATCAAGATTCTGTGACCATGCACCCGGTCCGCCGATTGCCAGGATCCTCGAACCCACAGTGTTCTTCAATCCGCATAAAGATCTTAACCTCCACAAAATCTCATCCTGGCTGTCAATAACAACATCGTTCTCATTTATTCCTGTTACTTTAAGGTTGTCGGTATGCTGGCGGAGATATCTTGGACTGATAATTTCGTACCATAGATAAACAGGGCCTGACTTGTGGCGGCAGAAGAAGATAATGTTCTTACCCATACTGTTCAGAACATCAAACCTGTCCATCCAACCTCCTGCAGCATATACAATTATCGTATCAGCAGACGACAGATCCTGTATATTTTCTATTTCCTCTTTGTTCCTGATGCCTGATACCGGCAGAAACTGAACCGGGAAGTCTGCCCCGGAAGCAAGAATTTTTAGTTCTTCTTCTATTCTTTCCATTTCTTCCGAAGCATCTTTTTCTGATTGTATCCCGCCCCAGCTTCTCCAGCTTGTCTGGCTGCGTCTCACCGGGACTTCGTAAGACAGAATAGGTTTCACTACGAGAGGTTGACGCTGAGGCTTGAAATCAGGGGATGAAGTCGAAGCACACAGTGCCGTCCATGAAAGTCCTGATAAAGCCATTGTACCAATAGCACCGGCGCCTGTCATCTTTACGAACTGTCTTCGCGAGAGCTCAGGTGAATTGAGGTGTTGATGTCCGTTACAACAGGAACATCCTGTTCTTTCAGTAAGATCCTTTTTTTCCATGTTGATGATTTTATTTGTATGATAATCCGGGAAATAGTCGCTTTTATAAAATTAAGAAAGAATAATTAAATGATCATCACTTTAAGGCTAAATATTGTAAACTACACATTTTCAACAGGTAAAAGCCGATAATAGTAATCCAGAGCCTTAAGATCAAATGTTCATGATAGTTAAAATTAGATATCTTTGATTTTTAAGCATAAAAACATTACTGATGCTAAATCTTCTAAAACATCCTCTTTTAACCCATAAGCTGACACATCTGCGAAGGAAAGAGACCGATACAAAGGAATTCCGGGAAACTCTTGAGGAAATTGCCGGACTGATGGCTTATGAGATCACACGCGATTTGCCGGTAAAAGAGATAACCGTTGAGACTCCTATGGCTCCATGCACAACGGAGGAACTTGCAAAAGACATTGTTCTGGTCCCTGTTCTCAGGGCAGGACTGGGCATGGTAAACGGCATTTCAGGACTGATAACTTCAGCAAGGGTGGGTCATATAGGCATTTACCGCGATCATGAGACGCTTGAGCCAAAAACATATTACTGCAAAATCCCCGCTTATATTCAGGAAGCAGTTGTCATGGTTCTGGATCCCATGCTTGCGACAGGAGGAAGCGCCTCGGCAGCTATCGGTTTTTTGAAGGAACGGGGAGCAGTAAATATAAAACTGGTGTGCATAATAGGCGCTCCCGAGGGTGTGGAGAGAATAAGGAGGGATCATCCCGACGTGCAGATATACCTTGCAGGACTTGATGAAAAGCTGAATGCTGAAGGCTATATCGTTCCCGGACTCGGTGATGCCGGCGACAGGCTTTTCGGAACCAGATGAAAATTACCAGATTGACAGGCTTTTAAGTCACATTTCCCGGAGGTCGCCGTCTAATTTCAGCACCTGACCTTTTTTTGTGTTAGAAGAGTAAGTCCTGCTCCCATACCTTATGGCCAGAGGATTTCCGTATCTCGAGGTAACTGTCAGATATTGAAGTTTTCCTTCCTTCCAGGAAAAATTCACGTCGAAACCTCCCCTTGCCCTCATCCCCTTTATCTGTCCCTCCGGTAAATCGCCGGGAAGTGCCGGTAAAATATCTATTGCACCGAGGTGGCTCTGCATAAGCATTTCAACTATTCCTGCCGCTCCCCCGAAGTTACCGTCTATCTGGAAGGGTGGATGGGCATCGAAGAGGTTTGGATATGAACCGCCTCCTGCACTTCCGCCACCTGTTGCCCTCGACTGTGACTGACCCTGAGGCCGAAGGAGCATCCTGACCATTTTCCAGGCATGGTCCCCGTCCCTGAACCGTGCCCAGAAGTTAATTTTCCATGCAAGGCTCCATCCGGTGCCTTCATCACCCCTGGCAACGAGGGAGACTTTCGCTGCCTCCATCAGTTCAGGAGTATCCTTCCAGTTTATTTCCATCCCCGGATGAACACCCCATAGATGCGATACATGCCGGTGTTTGTTATTGGGGTCATCCTTATCCTCCATCCACTCCTGAAGCTGACCGAAATCTCCGATTTTGTATGGAGCAATGCGTGGTAGCATTTGTCTCAGGGTATCCGCAAACTCCCTGTCGCTGCCCAGGATCCCGGAAGCTTCGATGCAGGCTTTAAAAAGGCTTCTGATGATCTGGTGGTCCATGGTGGGGCCCGCCACCAGGCCTCCGTTCTCGGGTGAATTTGATGGTGTTGATATCAGCCAGCCGGTTTTGGGATCTTCGACAAGGAAATCGACATAGAACATTGCGGATCCCTTCATCAGGGGCCATGCTGACCGTTCAAGAAAGGTTTTGTCAGGAGCGTACAGGTAGTGTTCCCACAGATGATGAGCCAGCCACCCGCTGCCGGTGGGCCATATACCGTGATTGGAAGCGTTGATGGGAGCAGCACCCCGCCACAGGTCAATGTTATGATGCAGCACCCAGCCCCTGGCATTGTAATGTTGCCTGGCAACCTTTGTACCTGAGGGCACAACTTCTTCGAGCATCCGGAACAGCGCCTCATGACATTCGGCAATGTTAAGAGGTTCGGCAGGCCAGTAATTCATTTCGGTATTTATGTTCACGGTATACTTGCTGTCCCACGAGGGATTCAGCTTGTCATTCCAGATACCCTGCAGATTAGCAGGGTATGTACCCTCGCGGCTCGAAGCCAGCAGGAGGTACCTTCCATATTGAACGTACAGTGCGGCAAGTGAATTATCCATCGAAGAGTTCACTTCCCTGATCCTGGCATCGGTCGGGAGTTCTTTCTTCCCCGAGGTACCAAGACTTATTGAAAAACGGCTGAAATACCTGCTATAATCAGCTACATGCTCCGATCTGATCTTTTTGAATGACTTCTTTCCTGTCAGTGCAAGGTGTTGTGAGCACAGGGTTTCAGGATCACCTTCCGTGTAACGGGGATTCACGAAATTTGTTGCTGCCACGAGCTTCAGCATCGCTTCATCGGCATTTTCGACACGCAGGTTAGTACCAGAGGCTGTAATGTTACCCCCTTTAAGCTTAACCTCCAGCATGGAACAGCCTCTCAGTACTCCTTCTTTAACCTTTACATTCATGGTTATAAATCCGTCGCTGGTAGCAATGACAGAGGTCTCTTCGTGAGGAGAGCTCAGGATAAGGTCGAAAGTGAGAGCTTTCTTTTTGTCTGACCTTAGGTGTACTGCTATCATATCAGCGGGAAAAGAGGCAATATATTCCCTTACATAAGAAGTATCTCCTTTAGTGTAGCTGGTTCTGCATGTTGCAGTTGACAGGTCGAGTTCACGCATGTAATCCGACACCTGAAGATGTCCTGGAAAACTTATCCACAGATCACCGAAGGGCTGATATTTTTTTTGCCTCAGGGGGACGCTCATGAATTCTTTCATAGCCAGAGCTTCGGCTTCTTTCTGTCTTCCCTGCGATATCAGGGTTCTTATCTGCTGAAGGTAGCTGTATGCTCCTTCATGTGCATAATCATGAGGTTCTCCTGTCCAGAGGGTTTCTTCATTGAACTGAATATGGTCTACCGAGGGCGCCCCGAAGACCATTGCACCAAGGCGTCCGTTACCGATGGGAAGAGCCTCCTCCCATACTGCGGCAGGTTTTTTATACCATAATCTAAGATCCGGATCTTCCTGAGAGCTGCATGCCAGTGGTATCAGGAGTACCGGAAAAAGTAAAAGCATATTTCGTTTTTTCATTCCGGAATTATCTTTAGGAACACTAAGATACAAACTAAAAACAAGGGTAATGATAATTTCCGGGTTTGTACTTTAGAATTTTCTGAAAGTTTGCATAAAACAATGCAGCGTTACCGTATTAATCAAGTCTTTTTATCAGAAAACTGATTAAAAACTAAAAAGGAAGACCATGAAAAATTTCAGGTATTTGGCAGTAATAGCCCTGTCGTTCAGCCTTTTGTGCTGTGCCGAGTGTCAGCCTCGAAAGACTGTTCACGGCAATGGTAATGTGGTAAAAAAGGAAAGGAACGTGGATTATTTTACGGGGGTGAGCACCAGTTCGGCTATAGATGTAATCCTCAGCCAGGGAGATAACAGCTCACTTGCTGTTGAAGCTGATGATAACCTTCACGAATACATTCTTACAGAGGTAAAGAACGGCACTCTTCACATTTATACTGATGCAAACATCCGTGATGCTGAGGAAAAGAAGGTACATGTCACCATGAAAGAGATAGATTACATAGGTACCTCCAGCGCCGGTGATGTTCTGGGAATAACGCCTCTTAAAACCGCTAAGCTGAAACTCTCGGCGACAAGTGCCGGAGATGTCAAAGTTGAAGTTTACGCAGTTGAGATAACCGCCAATGCCAGCAGTTCAGGAGATATCACGGTGACAGGAGAGGCTGATATCCTCGATGCAAATCTAAGCAGTGCAGGTGATCTTAACGCCTTCAACCTCAAAGTTAAAGATGCCGATGTAAATGTTTCCAGCGCCGGTGATGCAGATATATTCGTTACAGGCAGGCTTGTCGCAAGAGCCTCAAGCGCCGGAGATATCAACTACAAAGGAGATCCTGAAATAGTTGATGCAAGATCATCGAGCGCAGGTGGCATAAATAGGAAATAACCATCATTCACAACATATAATTCCCTCATTATTTAAACCGTCGGGACAAACCCTGACGGTTTTTTTTTAATTTTGCCATATCAGCCTGTTCGCAAAAAAATTTTATTGATATGAAAGAAAATATATCCGTCAACCTTAAAAATACAGGAGATTTCGTATCCGGTGAAGAGATACTGGCTCTTGCACAACAGTCGGTCCGACATCTTGATGCTCTTAATGCCGGCACAGGAGCCGGAAACGATTTTCTTGGATGGCTTAGCCTTCACGACGATATCCTTCCGCAAATTGACCGGATAGAAAAGAAAGCTGAACATCTCAGACATGTTTCCGATCTCACCGTTGTCATTGGCATCGGAGGTTCTTATCTTGGAGCCAGGGCAGTAATTGAGGCGGTGTCGCATTCTTTTTCATCATTCAGAAAAGGGAAGCACCATGATATTATTTATGCAGGACAGAACATCTGTGAAGATTATATGGCAAACCTGCTTGATATTCTCAACGAGAGGGATTATTCCGTAATAGTGATATCAAAATCGGGAACGACCACCGAACCGGCTATAGCCTTCAGGATAATAAAGGATCATCTTGAAAAGAAGATAGGGAAAGAAAAGGCTGCCGACAGGATAATTGCCATTACCGACAGCTCGAAAGGAGCTCTCAGGACGCTCTCGGAGCTGAACGGGTATGATACTTTCGTTATACCCGATAACATCGGAGGCCGTTATTCGGTGCTTTCTCCTGTAGGTCTTCTTCCCGTTGCAGTGAGCGGTTGCGACATAAGAGAACTGGTAAAGGGAGCCAGGGCCATGGCTGAAATAACAAGAAATAATCATAACTCCCCTACAAATCCCTCACTGCTTTATGCCGCGGCACGAAATCTCCTGCTCCAGTCGGGAAGGCCGGTGGAAATACTCGCAGGCTTCACTCCACGGCTCCATTATTTCCTGGAATGGTGGAAACAGCTTTATGGTGAAAGCGAAGGAAAGGATGGAAAAGGTATCTTCCCCGCATCTGTTGATTTCACGACAGATCTTCATTCTCTCGGTCAGTATATCCAGGAAGGACAGAGAATGATCTTTGAAACCATGATCTCAGTAAAAAGTTTCTCAGGCAAGATCGTAATCCGTGAAGAGAAGGAAAATTCCGACGAATTAAATTATCTGGCAGGAAAAAGACTTTCAGAAGTTAACAGTTCAGCGGAATCAGGGACTATACTTGCACACAACGACGGCGGTGTTCCCGTAATAAGGATCGAGGTTCCGGCTCTGAACGAATATTATGCCGGACAACTTATATATTTCTTCGAAATGGCTTGTGCAATAAGCGGTTACATTCTCGATGTAAATCCTTTTGACCAGCCTGGTGTTGAGGCTTATAAAAAAAATATGTTTGCTCTGCTCAGCAAGCCGGGCTTCGAAGAAGCAGGTAAAAAACTAAGGGAAAGACTTAAGCACTGAGCTATAAGATCTTTTTAACCACTAACTTGAAATTTTAATCATTAAAAATAAAATTTATGAAAATAGAGCTCAGGAAAAACTTCAGATGGTCACTGGTAGTTCCCACCAGCATGGGAGTAAGGATTACACCGGTTAACAGCCAGCCGGTACATTGCAGCAACATGTTCATGATGCACGTTTCGAGTGCCGAATCGAATGTGGCAAGTGTTTCTTCCTTTTTAGGACTTCCGGTTAAGGTGCTGACAACTTTTGTTAAAGACAGTCCGATAGCACGGATGATCAAGGACAACCTTGCAGGTCGTCATATGGCTTATGAAGGCGTTGAAGTTGATCAGGGTGGTCCCTGGGGTTACCGCCATCAGTTCAATATTGCCGACGCAGGATACGGTTCCCGCGGCCCGAGGGTTCAGAACGACAGGGCTGGTGAAGTGGGCAGGACACTCAACGTGAAAGATTTTGATCTTGAAAGGATTTTCGGTCAGGAAGGAGTTCAGGTATTGCATCTTTCAGGACTTATAGGAGCTCTTTCACCTGAAACGAGCAATTTCTGTCTTGAACTGGCAAGGGCGGCAAAGAAATACGGCACCCGCATTTCTTTCGATCTGAATTACAGGGCCTCTTTCTGGAAAAACAGGGAGAAGGAACTGGCAGAGACCTTCAGTGAGATAGCTTCCGTTTCCGATATCCTGGTTGGCAACGAGGAAGATTTTCAGCTTTGCCTCGGGATACAGGGTCCAGAAGAAGGAGGTAAAGACCTGGCTGCAAAGATCGACAGCTTCAAGGAGATGATAACCAGGGTAAAGAAAACATATCCGGGCGCTTCGGTTTTTGGAACAACATTGAGGCAGGTTATCAGTACCAATGAGCACCTGTGGGGAGCTATCATGCTCGAAGGTGATAACTGGCATGTTGTTGAGCCCCGCGAAATACATGTTCTCGACAGGATAGGTGGTGGCGACGGATTTGTAGGAGGCTTGCTGTACGGGATACTGAAGGGATGGGAGCCTGAAAAGTGGATACAGTTCGGATGGGCCACAGGAGCACTTGCGACAACAGTGGTGACCGACTATGGAGAGCCGGCCGACGAGGAACAGGTGTGGAGCATCTGGAAAGGAAATGCAAGGGTAAGAAGATAATAAAGAACTTACACTGAGAGCCACAGAGGCCTTCGCGTCGCTCAGGCTGACACAGAGTTGAACTTATAATAAAAGCTCTGTGGTTCTCTGTGGTTCTCTGTGGTTCTCTGTGTAACTTTGTGTACCCTTATTTCTTCCCAATTAATTTAAATTTTATGATGAAATCGTCGAGAACCTGTGAAAGGTTTGGTTCACCTATTTCCTGAAGATCATAATAGACCCTGGTATTGGGTTTGTTTATCTTTATGATCCTCGTAAGGTCGATAGGTGTTGCAACTACCACACTGTCGCACTCAGTATTGTTGATCGTTGTTTCGAGGTCGCGCAGCTGTTGTTCTCCATAGCCCATGGCGGGAAGCAGTGTTCCTATTCCGGGATAGAGACGGAAGGTCTCGGTAAGTCGTCCGACGGTATAAGGTCTCGGATCCACAAGTCCTTCAGCGCCGAACTTGCGGGCTGCAACAACACCGGCACCGATCTTCATTTCACCGTGAGTGAGTGTCGGACCGTCCTCAACAACAAGCACTTTTTTACCTCTTATAACCGAAGGGTCATCAACCTTTATGGGCGAAGCGCCATCGATCACGACAGCACCAGGATTGACTTTCTCAATACTGTTCCTGACTGTCTGAATATCATCGGGAGCCGAAGTATCTATCTTATTTATGATGACTACATCTGCCAGTCTGAGTGTTACTTCGCCGGGGTAATACATCAGTTCATGACCTGCCCTGTGGGGATCGGTAACGGTAATCATCAGGTCGGGTTTATAAAAAGGAAAGTCATTATTACCACCATCCCATACCACCACGTCGCAGCCTCCCGGGTCTTTTTCTGCCTGCCGCAGGATGGCCTCATAATCAACGCCTGCATAGATTACATTACCACGTACAACATGTGGTTCGTATTCCTCCATCTCTTCGACGGTACATTTATGTTTTTCCAGGTCACCGATAGTTGCAAAACGCTGTACCTTCTGGGCAAAAAGGTCTCCATAGGGCATGGGATGACGGACAGCTACCACCTTAAGTCCTTTTGACATAAGGAGTTCTATGACCCTTCGCGATGTCTGGCTTTTACCGCAGCCTGTTCTGACTGCTCCCACTGCAATAAGCGGTTTTTCACTTTTGATCATGGTCGGACCTGGTCCCATAAGCATAAAACTGGCACCTGCGGCATTAACTATGGCACTCACCGCCATTACTTTATTATATGTCACATCACTGTAGGAAAAGACACAATCATCGACTTTATATTTCGTTATTATTTCAGGCAGGTCCTGCTCGGCGAAAATCGGGATCCCCTCCGGATAAAGACTTCCGGCAAGTTCCCCGGGATATTTTCTTCCGTCGATATCTGGAATCTGTGCTGCCGTGAAGGCTACTACGTTATAATTTCCATTATCCCTGAAGCAGGTATTGAAATTATGAAAATCCCTACCCGCCGCACCAATGATGACGACATTTCTTTTAGACATAAATCCTCCTTGCTGTTATTTATAAAAATATTTTAGTATGATACCAAATTCATTTTAAAATGAATCAACAAATGTATAATTTGCAGACTTAAAATCCGCGTGTTTCAGGGAATTTTTAAATAATGAATGTCCTCGCTCACATATATCTTTCAGGTGATTCCGAGAATATAATCATAGGCAATTACATCGGTGATTATGTCAAAGGACGTGATTATCTGAAGTATCCCGACCTGGTAAGAAAAGGTATAATCATTCATCGCCATATCGACAGTTTCACCGACAGTCATCCCGTTGTTCACAGGAGCAAGATCTTCTTTTCTAAAAAATACTATAAATATGCAGGTGTTGTCACCGACATCATATACGATCATTTTCTGACGAGAGAGTGGGATCTCTTTTCGAGGAGACCTCTTGAGAGTGTGACCTACAACTTCTACAGGGCCCTGGTCAACAATTATGAAATCCTGCCCAAGCAGGTACAGGAGATGATGCCATTCTTTATAATTAACAACTGGATAGAATCATACCAGACAGTAAACGGAATAAAAAATGTACTCAGGACACTGAGTAAGAGGACAACATTACCGGGTGAGACAAGATTTGCTATAAGAGCCCTCAAAAAAAATTATTCCTCTCTTCAGGAGGACTTCCTGGAATTTTTCCCTCAGCTCATCGAGTATGTGGAAAAAGAATTTGACATTGAGATCTCCCACAGGATCACCATTCCATTCTGATCAGACAAGATATTCTGTCCTGCTCGCATCGAGCCTTAAAAATATAAACAGAAGGATGGTGAAACCCCACAGTGAACTTCCTCCATAACTGAAGAAAGGAAGAGGTATGCCGATTACCGGCACAAGTCCTATTGCCATACCAATGTTGATGAAGAAATGAGTAAAGAGAACTGCTACAACTCCGTAGCCGTACACCCGCGAGAATATTGACCTTTGCCTTTCCGCAATAAAGATCAGTCTAAGCAGAAGTAGGAGCCAGAGGCCAACAACCGTGAAGGACCCCACAAAGCCCCATTCCTCGCCTACAGTGCAGAAAATGAAGTCGGTACTTTGTGCCGGGACAAACTTGAACTTTGTCTGGGTACCCTGGAGATATCCTTTCCCTGAGAGTCCTCCGGATCCTATCGAGATCATCGACTGGTTTACATTATATCCTGTACCGTGAGGATCGGATTTCATACCCAGCATTATTTCCACCCTCTCCTTCTGATGTGGTTTCAGAAGATTATTAAAAGAATAATCAACCGCATTGATATACAGTATGCTCCCGAGAAGAAAGAGGTAGATTACCAGCAGGGCCATTGCCTTGCGGGTGAAAATATAATATCCGAAAGGTATTCCGGACAGGATGACTGCTATAAGCAAAATCATCTCTCCTCCCAGCGCCTTAATTACAAAATGATCCAGGAGAAAGATCAATCCTCCGGTAACTGCAATGATTAAAAATCCTCTGATCAGGTCTTTCAGGCTCCTCACAGGGTAGAATGAAACAAGAAATGCAACTATAATCAGTCCTGCTGTAAGGTACAGATTATTAATCAGAAGGGTAAGAAAGAAAAGGATTACCATCAGTATTCCCGAAACAAGTACAAAAGGGCTCATCCCTTCACGGAAGAGGACTATGAAGAATGCAAAATACACAATTGTAGATCCCATATCGGGCTGAAGGGATATAAGAAGGGCGGGAAATAGTATTATTCCTACTGCCGGAATAAAGACATTCAGCCTGGTAAGCTCCTGTTTTCGATGGTTAAGGTAAGCGGCCAGTGCGAGTGCCGTCCCGAACTTCGCAAACTCCGAAGGCTGAAGGCTTATATTTCCAAATTCAAACCACGACCTGGCTCCGTTGATCTCAGTCCCAAACACCAGCACCAGCAGAAGCAGAAGCATCAGTCCGGCATAAATGAACCAGGCAAAAAAGAAGAAAAACCTGCTGTCGATCAGTAGAATGAAAGATGCCAGAACAAGGGTGGCGACGACCCAGATGAACTGTTTGCCGTAACGCTGGGTAAAATCAAAGATCTCCTTATGATCTTCATTATATACAGCAGCATATATGTTGAACCAGCCCATGATAACCATCACCAGGAAGAGCAGGACCGTGATCTTGTCGGTCCCTTTCCATATATTAATTCTGCGTTTCAACTTCGGGTATTGAATCCGTAAGATTTAGCTTCAGCATTCTGTCTTCAAGCCATTTTCTGTTCATGGCAACATCTCCCTTCAGGTATTTCTCTATCATCAGGCTGGCCACAGGGGCAGCATAAGTAGCTCCGAAGCCTGCGTTTTCGACATAAACAGCTATGGCTATACGGGGATTTTCTTTCGGTGCAAAGGCAATAAATACTGAATGGTCCTCTCCAAAAGGATTCTCTGCCGTACCTGTTTTGCCGCAGACAACTATGTCATTAATGGCTGCTATCCTTGCTGTTGATCCGGCGCCTCCATTTACAGCCAGCTCCATTCCCAGGACAATTTCCTCAAAGTTGGTTGAGTCGATGCTGATGCTGTGCTTCTGGGTAAATTTTGCATCGATGTTCTTACCTGACCCTATAGCTTTAACGATATGTGGAATATAATAGTATCCACGGTTCGCAATTGCGGCTGTCATATTTGCCATCTGGAGCGGGGTGGTCCCGATCTCTCCCTGTCCTATCGCAAGCGAAATCACTGTCAGGGCTTTCCATCCTCCTTTGCCGTGGTAGCGGTCGTAGTAAGCCGTGGTCGGAAGGATGCCGTTAAGCTCGTTAGAGAATTCCGTTCCCAGCTTCTTACCGAAACCGAACTCTTCGAGATAACTTCTCCATTTATCGAATGCTTCCGGGATGGAAGGGTATGACGGATTTTCAAGTATCCTCCTGAAGGCCTGGCAAAAATACGAATTGCAGGAGTTGGCAACTGCATCCTTGAGATCGAGGGGTGACCGGTGACTGTGACAGCCTACGAACAGATAGCCATTATTGCAACCGAATTCAGTTTCGGGAACTATGACTTTTTCCTGCAGTCCTATCAAGCCGTTTATGGGTTTGAAAGTTGACCCCGGCGGATATGATGCCATGAAAGCCCTGTTAAACAGAGGCTTGAATATTGTATCCGATTGTAAAGCTGCATAGTTCTGTGAGCGAACGCGGCCTACTAGCAGTGAGGGATCATATCCGGGAGAAGATACCAGTGTCAGAATCTCTCCTGTTTGCGGCTCAATGGCGACAATGCTTCCGGTCTTATTCTGCATTAACTGTTCTCCGTACTCCTGAAGACCATAATCGATCGATGCCGTAATATCTGAACCCTGTACTGCAAGAGTATCCATTTTGCCGTCAGCATAAGAGCCTTTTACACGACTGAAAACATCAACAAGGTAGATATTTACACCGCGCTTACCCCTCAGTTCCTCTTCATAAGCTTCTTCAATACCAAGCTTTCCGATGTAATCACCCATTTTGTAATAAGGATCAGCAGCTATTGTTGTCTCATCTACCTCACTTATGTATCCGAGCAGATGTGCTGCCACGGGCCTGGAATATTTCCTTAACGTTCTGGGCTGAACATAGAAGCCCGGATACATGAATATCTTCTCCTGGAAACCTGCATATCTCTCGGCAGAGATCTGTTTCAGGAAGACCGACGGCGACCTCCTGTTATAGTTCTTTGCAGCCTTTAGCCTTTCGTTGAAATACCCGGGTGAAATTCCAAGTTCACTACAGAACCTTGCCGTGTCCATCCTTCCTGTCTGGGCCGGCACTACCATCAGGTCGTAGGCAGCCTGGTTCGATACCATCAGAGTCCCGTTACGGTCGTAAATTAATCCGCGTGCAGGATACCGGGTAACATATCTGAGAACATTGTTTTCAGCCGACAGCCTGTATGTGTCCTCCACTACCTGGATTATAAAAAGCTTCACCAGCAGTACTGCTGATATCAGTACTATAAATGAAATTATGAGGTATTTCCGGTTTGTATAGACATCCTTCATGATCGGAGCTTATTTTCCTTTTCTGATATATTCCAGCAGGACTATAAAGGAAAGGGAGAACAGAAAACTAAGTATTACCCTCAGGAGTGTTCTGAAAAAGTCGGCAAATCTGAAAACCTCGAGGTAAAAAAGTACCAGATGATGCACAAAAATTATTAGTGAGGCATAGATCAGGAACCATTTCAGGCCATATACAAGCATTGAAGGATTGGCACCCGGCTCATATCCGTCTCTTGGTGATGTTATTCTTAAAACATAAGGTCTGATAAATCCTGCGACCAGGCTCGCAGAGGCATGCATGCCCGGTGTACCTGAGAACAGGTCCATAACAAGGCCGGTAAAAAAGGACAGTATCAGTAATAGCCATGCGGGCATCTCAACAGGGAGCAGGAGTATGAACATTATGTAGACATAAGGGTTCACATATCCGCTGAACTGAATATTGTTGAAGAACAGAACCTGCAGAAGAATAAGCAGGATAAAAATAAAGCCCAGTCGTATGACCCTGTTGATCATTGGTATTGATTTTCAAGTTCGAGTTGTTCCTCTTTCCTGAGGTTTCCCACTACCGTTACATGTCTGAGTCTTCTGAAGTCGGTTGAAAGAGACACGCCTATACGATAAAAATCGCCTCCGGTTTTTTCGAATCCGCTCACGGTACCTATAATAATACCTTCAGGGAAGATTGTGGAATAACCTGTTGTTTCAACGGTATCTCCTATTCCGAAAGTTACATGCTGCGGTATTTCCGACAGAACCGCGTGAGAGGGGTCACTCCCTTCCCATGTCATCGAACCGAAATATCCCGTCGATTTCAGTCTTGCGCTGACTCTGAAATCGAGGTTCAGAAGAGACATCGCTACAGAATAGTTATCGGAACAGCCTACAATTATGCCAACAATATTGTCACCTGCTATTACCGCCATATCGGGCGAAATTCCCTGTTGTCTTCCCCTGTCGATGGTCAGAAAGTTCTTTTGCCTGTTTACCGAATTATTTATCACTTCGGCGTGAGTGAAGGTATACTGCTGGTTATATACGGTATCGGTAACTGAAAAAAAAAGCTTTTCTGTTTCACCCGACAGACGTTCAAGCCTTGTTCTCAGCGATGAATTCTCTGCTGCCATTATCCGGCTTATTTCATGGAGGTGAAAATATGTTCTGGCATTGGAGACCTTTTTTTCGATACCGATAGTCATAGCTCTTATTCCTTTCACCATCTGTGTATTATGATAATCGTTAGCCGTGCTCAGCAGGTAGATTGCGATTATCTGAAGTAAAATAAATACTAACAGGTTATTATATTTTGAAAGGAAATTAAGCAGGTTTCTCATTCACGGGATCTGACTATCTCATAAGGAACTGAAATTTATCGACATTCTTAAGGGCCACTCCTGTACCTCTTGCGACGGCATGAAGCGGATCCTCAACCACATTGAAATTTATATTTATCTTATCCGAGAATCTCCTGGCAAGGCCTCTGAGGAGAGAACCTCCACCAGCCATATAGATTCCCTTGTTCACGATATCGGCATAAAGTTCGGGAGGTGTCTGTTCCAGAACGCTCAGGAGTGCAGCCTCTACTTTTGATAGAGATTTATCGAGACAATATGCTATTTCCTGGTATGATACCGGTATCTCTATCGGGAGAGCTGTCATAATATTCGGTCCGCGGACGATAAAGTCGGCCGGCGGATCATCGATGTCGGGGAGGGCGGCACCGACTCCTATTTTTATGTCTTCGGCCGTTTTTTCACCGATCTTGATATTATGCTGATGCCTCATGTAAGCCTGTATGTCGGCTGTAAATCCGTCACCCGCGATCCTTATCGATTTATTGCAGACAATACCTCCCAGGGCGATCACGGCAATTTCGGTGGTTCCTCCTCCGATATCTATTATCATCGAGCCTTCGGGAGCTTCCACATCAAGTCCGATACCTATTGCAGCAGCCATAGGTTCATATATCATGTATACATCTCTTCCCCCGGCATGTTCTGAAGAATCGCGGACTGCCCGTATTTCAACCTCGGTACTGCCTGAAGGTATGCACACAACCATCTTCAGCGACGGGGCAAAGAGTTGAGATCCTTTGCTTATGAGTTTGATCATACCCCTTATCATCAGTTCGGCAGCGTTGAAATCAGCGATCACCCCATCACGAAGTGGCCTTATTACTTTTATGTTCTCGTGTGTCTTACCGTGCATTTGCCTTGCTCTCTCACCTATGGCGATAAGCTTCCCTGTAGTTTTGTCGATAGCAACTATTGAAGGTTCATCAACCACGATCTTGTCATTATGGATGATGATGGTGTTTGCTGTTCCCAGATCTATTGCAATCTCCTGCGTCAAAAACGAAAATAGTCCCATTGAATATTCAGAATTATTATTAATGTTTAAAATGTCTTACCCCGGTAAATACCATTGCGACACCGTTAGCGGAGCAATAATCGACCGACTCCTGATCGCGTACCGATCCTCCGGGTTGTATTATTGCAGTTACACCCGCCTTATGGGCAATTTCAACACTGTCGGGGAAGGGGAAAAAGGCATCTGAGGCCATCACCGATCCTTCCAGGTCAAAACCGAAGGCTTTTGCCTTTTCAATTGCCTGCCTGAGAGCATCAACCCTCGAGGTCTGGCCTGCACCGCTCGCACATAACTGATTATCTTTTGCCAGGACAATTGAATTTGATTTACTGTGCTTTACGATCTTGTTGGCAAAAATCATATCGCTGATCTCTGATGCTTCGGGTTTCCTCAGCGTAACCGTCTTCATGTCTTCCTCCGATTCAGTACGGAGATCTTTCTCCTGCCACAGAACACCATTGAGAAGCGACCTGTAACTGTAAGTACTTTTACATGTCGCTTTTCTCAGGAGGATGATCCTGTTCTTTTTATGCCTGAGTATTTCCAGGGCCCCGTCAGTAAAGCCGGGAGCAATGATTATTTCAAAGAATATTTTGTCGATCTCTGATGCAGCAACTTCATCGATCGTAACATTTGCGGCGATCACTCCTCCGTAAGCCGACACCGGATCACAGGCCAGAGCCAGCCGCCAGACTTCGGTAAGGTCATCCCCTGATGCCGCTCCGCATGCATTGTTATGTTTTATGATGACCACCGTGACAGAGCTGAAATCGTCAATAAGAGCAAGAGCCGAATCTATGTCCAGAAGATTGTTGTAAGAGATCTCCTTACCGTGAAGCTTATCGAAAAGTCTCCCCGGATCGCCGTAAAATATTCCCTTTTGATGAGGATTTTCTCCATATCGCAAAGGATACGATCCGCTTACACTTTCCCTGAATGCTTCTATACCCTCTTTTTCATTGAAATATTTAAAAATAGCGGTGTCGTAATTGGAGGAGATGCTGAATGCCAAAGCTGCAAAATGACGTCTTTCGTCAAGAGTGCTAACACCCTTTTTTTCTTTCAGCATATCGAGGAGAAGCGGATACTGATCTCTTCCTGCTACAACAAGAACATCTTTGTAATTTTTGGCTGCTGCCCTTATCAGCGAAATGCCTCCTATATCTATCTTTTCAATTATTTCAGCTTCATCAGAAACATTTTTAACAGTCTCTTCGAAAGGATACAGGTCAACTATTACCAGATCGATCTCAGGGATATTATATCTTGCAAGCTGAGCAAGATCTTCATCTACATCGCGGCGCGCGAGGATAGCTCCGAAAACCGAAGGATGGAGTGTCTTAACCCTTCCTCCCAGTATGGAGGGATAGGTTGTCAGATCTTCAACTCCTGAGACCGGAACTTCCAGGTCCTTTATATAACTGTAAGTGCCTCCTGTAGACCATATGGTAATGCCGAGTTCATGAAGGGCCCTGACTATGGCATCCAGGCCGTCCTTGTAAAAAACGGAGATCAGGGCACTCCTGATTTTCTTATCATTCATTGCCTGTAGTTTTGATTGAAAGACACGTAATTTTTAGGCGATTAAAAGTATTAATTTTTTTACAATCACCAATAAGCATAAAGATGATAATGAGCATTTCGATAATATTGAATAAAGGTTCTTCCCGGCATCTGATTTTTTTTATCTTTGAATCTCAAAATTCCGGCAGGAGAGACCATGAGAATGTTTCTTAGATTGTTGAAGGAGAGTTTTCTGTTCGCTGTTAATTCAGTTATAGTTAATAAATTAAGGACTTTCCTTTCGCTGTTTGGAATTACAATCGGTATTTTTTCAATTATCTCTGTTTTTACCGTCATCGACTGGATGGAAAAATCGATCCGCGATTCGATAGCCACCCTGGGCGATAACGTTGTCTATGTCCAGAAATGGCCATGGTCATTTGATCCTAACCTCGAATGGTGGGATATAATGTCATGGCCGGCTATTTCGACAGATGATTATAAAGCTGTAAGGCAAAAGTCGGAAAAGACCGAGTCGGTTTGTTTTTATGTATTCCAGCCCCAGACTATTAAATACAAACAGAACCAGGCCAGTGATGCCGGGGTGGTTGCCGTAACACATGAATTTGAGAACCTCCGGTCGTTCGAGATTGAAAAAGGAAGATATTTTTCACCCGAAGAGTCCGCCTCCGGAAGGAATGTTGCAATAGTGGGATATGAGGTGGCCCGGCGTCTTTTTGAGAATACCGATCCTGTGGGAAAACAGATTATTATAGGAGGCCATAAGACCAGTGTAATAGGTGTTTTTAAAAGGGAAGGGAAAGGTGGTATAAGCGACAGCGGTATGGATGAGCTGACGGCCATACCCTTTAACTTCGGAAAGAACTTCATTAACATGAGAAGCAATTTTCTGAATTCTGTAATTATGGCGAAGGCCAAAGAAGGTGTTGCAGCTCAGGAACTTACAGAGGAGATCGTGATGGTGCTCAGGGCTTCCCGCCGGCTTAAGCCTGAAGAGGCGGAAAATTTTTCGATCAACAAGGCCAGTATGATAACCCAGGGATTTGAAGGTGTTTTCGCAGGTATAAACATAGGAGGATGGCTTATCGGTGGCTTTGCCATTCTTGTAGGAGGTTTCGGGATCGCCAACATCATGTTTGTTTCGGTCCGCGAAAGGACCAACATAATAGGAATTCAGAAAGCCCTGGGGGCTAAACGTTTTTTCATACTGTGGGAATTCCTGACTGAATCGGTGATGCTTTCGGTAATAGGGGGACTGCTGGGTGTAATAATGATCTTCATCGGAACATTGTTCATCAACTACCTTTGGGAACTAAATATGCATCTGACCTTTTCCAATGTGATACTTGCAGTGATGATATCGGGTGTGATAGGAATAGTAGCCGGTTATGCTCCTGCCTATTCGGCATCGAGGATGAATCCTGTCGATGCCATTGGTTATTCATTCGGATAGAATGAGATTCCGGCTTACCCAGTTGGTAAGTTGTGTAAACTGCTCCACTGAAAGTTGTTCGGGTCTGAGTGAAGCCCATTCATGATCTTCTCTTTCAAGTGCAAAAGCGGACCTTAAGGAGTTCCTCAGAGTCTTTCTCCTCTGATTGAATGTTGCCTTTACCACCTTTACGAACAGTTTCTCATCACAATTCAGCCGGGTTACATTGTTCCGTCTCAGACTGATGACTCCCGATCTCACTTTCGGAGGAGGAGCAAAGGCGGCGGGCTCTACCGTGAAAAGGTAACTTGCATTATAGAAGGCCTGAAGGAGAACACTTAATATTCCATAAACTTTGCTTCCCGGACCGGAACAGATCCTTTCCGCCACTTCCTTCTGGAACATACCGCATAGTTCAGGTATCCTGCTGCGGTTTTCGAGCACTCTGAACAGAATCTGGGTCGAAATATTATATGGGAAATTCCCTGTTATGGCAAGCGTTCCGGGAAAAGTCTCCTCAATATCCAGTTTAAGGAAATCGCCTCTTATTATATTCAGACCGGGACAGGCTGTCATAAGATAATGAACCGATTCATTGTCTATCTCAATAACCCTGAAGTCGCTGAAATTTCTTTCTGACAGAAAACGGGTAAGCATGCCTTTCCCGGGTCCTATTTCGAGGACTGAGGAACAGCCTTCGGCTGAGAGGGCAGCAGCAATGCGGGCAGCAACTTTTCCGTCTTTCAGAAAATGCTGTCCCAGATTTTTTTTTGCCTGAACCCTGATCATGAGACTCTTAGGATATTATTAAATATTTACCGGAACAGAAGTTCTCTGCCAAATTTACGCCAGAGGGGAAGATTCAGTCTTTCAAGAAGAACAATAAAACGTTTCAGTATGTTGAAATAGAGTGTCACAAACAGGAAAAATGTCATGAGCCATATCATGGCAACATTGAAAACAAGGGTTCCTATTCTGAGATTACCAACAAGTTTGAATGGCGCATAGAAATGGGCTCTTCCGATCCTTGAACCGGGTGGCATAAAAACAGGATCAGCTTTCTGAACAAGCCTTTTTTCTGACTCATATATCTTATTTGTTGCCAGCCTGTTAAGGACAAAATCGGCAAGCCGGTCATTATAGTCTGTTTCCCTCAGACGGAGAAGTTTCCCCTCTCCCATGCTTAAAGCCCTTGCTTCATATACAGAATCACGCCTGGCCGACCATACCCTGCTGTCTTTCCTCAGTACATTTCTAAGACTGTCAAGCCATTCGCGGGTTTCATCACTTACAATATCGCTGTAGTTGTCGTAATTCAGATCTTTGAACCATTCACCCGGACTTATTCCGGTTTTCATTGCAAGATCTTTAATGTGGTAATTAAGCTTCACCAGGTTGTTCTCCGAATATTCACGGTATTCGGGGTCTTTCCCTGCCACGGCACATTCTTCAGCCTTAACCTTTAACATCGGGATCAGAAAAGAAGCATTCCATTCATTCTGGCTCAGCCTCATATCATATTCAAAAAAAGGCTTCTCAAACCTGTTACTCTTAAACTGCTCAACGCAAAGGGCTTCATAAGCCCACCTGGTTGCCATAACATCACCTATTACCGGAACATATATCTTCCGGCTGAATGCCTGGTGGAGATCATCAAACTTGATCATTGCGCCTCCGAGGATAAGCTGGGGAACCAGAAGCAGGGGGATGAGTATATAGATGCTTACGGCACTTCGCATACCGGCAGAAATATTCAGCCCCAGGATGTTACCGAAACATGCTACAGAAAACAGAATCAGCCAGTGACTGAAAAGCATGCCTCTGACTTCAAGGATCAGCGAAGCTACAATTACGAACGACAAGGTCTGAATGGCTGAAAGTGCAAAAAGGAAATTTATCTTTGAGATGAGGTAACTGAGACGACTGAGGCTGAGGAATTTTTCCCTTTCAAGGATTTTTCTGTCCCTGAATATCTCTTCCGCACTAACTGTCAGCCCCATAAAAAGCGCAACAATAACGGCCATGAACAGAAATACCGGGTAGTTTATATTGGTCGAAAAGAGATATTTGCCGTTATCGAGATGTTTGGATATATAGGCAAGAATGAATGCCAGCAGCGGAGCCTCTGCCAGGTTTATTGTCATGTATTGCCTGTCGGCCAGCTTCCTTGTAATGTTCCTCCTGATAAAAGTCTTTATCTGAGCCGATTTACCAGGTACCCTGAAGTTGCTGGGTGCTATACCGGCTTTGGATGGTCTTTCCGGCAAAGGGGGCATCATCTTCCTGCGGTAACGGTCGTACCATTCTTTCGGACTTACCTGCCGGTCCTGACCTGGTAATCCTTCGTTGTTGATGACTTTTACTTCTATTATCTGGAGAATATTATCGGTATCGATATTCCCGCAGTTGGGGCATTCGCTTTCTGTTGCGTTAGCCTGCGAGGTTTCGGTCTTGAAATAAACCAGCGCTTCAACCGGATCGCCGTCATAGATCATGAATCCTCCCTTGTCGAGGAGCCAGAGCCTGTCAAACATTTTGAGTATATCGGACGAAGGCTGGTGAATGATGGAAAAAACCAGTTTCCCGGCAAGCGACTGATCTTTAAGCAGGTTCATCACCTTTCCCGAGTCAAAGGAAGAGAGCCCGGAGGTGGGTTCATCAATAAACAGCACCACCGGCTCGCGCATAAGCTCAAGTCCAATGTTCAGTCGTTTACGTTGCCCTCCACTGACTTTTTTGTTAAGCAAATCACCCACCTGCAGATCCCTGATATCGAAGAGGTCGAGATCGGCGAGTACCTTCAGCACCGTGTTGTTAAGCTGTTCTTCGGTATAATCGCCAAAACATAGTCGTGCATTATAGTACAGGTTCTGATATACTGTCAGTTCCTCAATCAGCATGTCATCCTGGGGGACATAGCCTATAAGACCTTTTATCTCCTCTGCATCTTCATGGATATCGTAACCGTTTACATAAAGGTTGCCAGAGGTGGGTTTGATCTTACCGTGGAGAAGGTTCAGCATGGTTGTCTTCCCGACTCCGCTACCTCCCATTATGGCAATCATGTTACCCGATTCAACCCTGAAATTCATTTTCTGAACACCGTTGTCGGAGTTTTTGAACCGGAATTCAATATCATGACCTTCAAAAACGACCTTTTCCCTTTGGCTGCCAAAAATGAACGCCTTATAGATATGCGAATAATATATGGGGTCTATACCCACTCCTTTTATGTTAACACCTCTTTCGAGCAGGTATGGTCGACAGGCTATTATGTCCCTGCCCTTGAACCAGAGTGCCAGAGGCCCGTCGTAGGTAAGAAGCAGGGAGCCTGTACTTTCAATGTGAAGTACAAAGAGCTGGCCTTTGAAGCCTCTGACCTTGAGGTGATGCCATTTGTCGTAATTATTAAATGCCCTTCCCCCCTGTTGTTCCGGCTTGTCGCTTTCTATCAGCAGAATACATTCCGGTGTAACTTCATCGTAAACTCTGCCTATCATGAAAGCAGAGGCATTGTCGTATTCCTTCTTTGGTATGTTAAAAGTACGGGCTACAATATCGATGATATTCTTCTCCTGCTCCGACATATCCCTGTCTTCGAAGGCAAATTCCAGAAGCTGCAGGAATACAAGCATTCTCTCTTCGAGGAAAAGGCCTTTCTTTATCTGACGGCATATATTTGTTATCTGGAACGATATCAGTGAATCCTCGTCGGCAAGTTCATTCTTGTCAACGCTTTTAAGCTCGTTTGAATAGAATTCAAGGTTGTTCTCAAAAAGGGCATAATATTCTTCCTCCAGCTCTCTGTTCAGATATCTTCTCAGGTAGCTGCGCAGGATTTTCCTGCCACGCGATGTTATGCCAACGGGGTTAACGGTGGAAACGATGGCAAAAATATGGATCAGCGCCAGAAGAACGGATTCCCTCATAAATCGTTCACAGAAAAAAAGACCGCAAAGAAAATGCTTTGCGGTCGGTAATGGTGTAATATTTTACTTTACAATCTCTGCCCTTACCTGATTTATGGCATTGGTGATATCGATTATATTCTGCATCGTAAGGCTTGATTCCAGGCCCTTATAAACATTGCTTATCGGTTCAAGCTTTTTGAGGAAGTCGCTTATTGCAGGATCAGCTTCGTATGCTTTCGTTACTTCCATGAAAAGATCGAAAGACTTTTTCTGTTCGAGAAGATTCCTTGATATCCCTGCCACCTGGTAGGCAGCTTCAGAGACGTTGCAGGTGAGGTACATACCTTCAACCCATGCACCGCCGACAACCAGGAGGGCAAGCGACTGCTGGTCGTTTTCGCTGAGATAGGAATAAGTTTCATTGAAAGCATTGGTAAGAAGGTTTACCAGTTCGTCCTTGTTGTCGAAATTATCTTTTATCCTGTCGTAAAGAGTTTCGTCATATATCTTCGACATGTTGAGTTCGTTGGCAAGAGTCCTGATGGCGTTAAGATAGTTTATGACTTCCTGGTTTATGTTATAAATGGTGCAATAGCTGAGGTCGGCTCCAAAAACGCCCATGTTGATTGCCCTGGACGTGCTGGTAATATACTTGCTTGCATTCTCCACCGGATTGGATATGCCAAACTGATATCCCACCTCCAGTTCCGAAAGCATTTTAATAACTTCTGCTGATGTTGGAAGCGGGTAAACATTCTCCTCTATTTTCTGCTCCAGAGACTCAACCTGCTCCAGTTCGACTTTCTTCTGTTCTTTTTTCTCGGCACTCTGCCTGCAGCCTGTAACACCTGAGAAACCTGCAAGGATCAGTGGCATGATAAGTATTGCAACTGTCTTTTTCATATGAAATTCTTTTAATGATACACCATTTCAAAACTGCCCATAAAAGTAATAAAATTATTGAAAATATGGCTGATGTCAATAAATTGCATAAAATTTACTCCCCTCAGCTTCATTAAGGCATTGCAACAGGTTCTTTACATTTAATTTTTATCTTTGAGCCCCTGAAGAGATAGCCACACAGATGAGATGGAATTTTGATGAAGAGACAACCAGGGAAGGAACAGATTGTATAAAATACGACCTCAGGGAGAAAACCTTCGGAAGGAAAGATATTATTCCATTGTGGGTTGCCGACATGGACTTCAGAACTCCTGATTTCATTACCGGCAGAATAAGAGAACGTGCAAAACATGGGATATTTGGCTATTCATTCCGTCCTCCCGCCTATTTCGAGTCAATAACCTGGTGGTTGAAAAACAGATTTAACTGGAAAATCGACCCGGAAGGGATAGTCTTCTGTCCGGGTATCGTTCCGGCGCTCAATATTTCAACCCTTGTATTTACACGTCCTGAAGACTATGTAATAGTCCAGCCTCCGGTGTATATGCCTTTTTCCCCTGCCGTTGAAGCGCACGGACGTGTTGTATACAATAACAGGCTTGCCGAAAATGACGGAAGATGGACCATGGATATCGATTCCCTGAAAAAAAACCTTCCTGAGAATACCAGGATGATTATCATCTCCAACCCTCATAATCCTGTTGGAAGGGCCTGGCTGCCGGAAGAACTGCGGGCCCTTGCAGAAATATGTCTCGAAAGAAAAATCCTTATATTATCTGATGAAATCCATTCCGACCTTGTCCTGCCCGGATTCAGACATACGCCTGTTGCAGCTCTGTCGGATGAAATAGCAGATATTACAGTCACCTGTATTGCTCCCAGCAAGACTTTCAATCTGGCAGGACTATCAACCTCTTCAGTCATCATATCCAATCCGGTTCTGAGAAAATATTTCGCCAGGAAGATCGACAACCTGCATATCGGCAACGGCAATATCTTCGGTAATACTGCTTCCATGGCGGCCTACTCGAATGAAGGCGCCGAATGGGTTGATGAATTAATGTCGTATATAAATGAGAATGTATCTTTTGTAACAGGTTACCTCAGGGAACGGATACCCGCGATCATCCCAGTCAGGCCTGAAGCCACCTATCTTATCTGGCTCGACTGCAGAGCTTTTAACATGAAAGGAGAAGAACTTGAAAGGTTCTTTGTGGATAAGGCGGGTGTCGGGCTGAGTGAAGGCTCGAGATTCGGACCGGGGGGAGAAGGATTCATGCGCATGAACCTCGGAGCCCCGAGGTCAACTATAGCGAAAGCACTGGAAAAGATCGAAAAGGCAGTGAAGGAGGCAGGGCTGATGTAAACTTAGCAGCAAAAAAATTGTATCAACTAAATGGACAGATAAAATGACCGACAGAATGAAAGTGAAACTAACACTTGAAGACGGAACCCAATACCACGGAAGATCGTTCGGAGCACCCGTGGCCGCAGCCGGAGAGGTGGTATTCAACACTGCCATGACCGGGTATCCCGAAAGTCTCAGCGATCCATCATACCGGGGCCAGCTGCTCTGTCTTACTTACCCGCTGGTCGGAAATTATGGCGCTCCGGCCAGAAATGAAGAAAATGACCTCTACCGTTTCTATGAATCTTCTTCCATACATATCTCAGGTCTTATTGTCTCAGATTATTCTTTTGAATACAGCCACTGGAACGCTTCCGAGAGTCTCGATGAATGGCTTAAAAGGAACAACATTCCAGGGATTTACGGTATAGACACAAGGGCTCTTACCAAAAGGATCAGGGAAAAAGGAGCCATGCCCGGCAAACTGGAACCTGAGGGCACCGTAACGGAATTTATCGACCCTAACAAAAAGAACCTTGTTGCAGAAGTAAGTACAGGAACAAAAAAAACCTATGGCAGCGGCAGATACCGGATAGTGCTTGTGGACTGCGGGGTTAAGTACAATATAATCAGAAACCTGCTTAAACGGGATACCACCATCATTCGCGTACCATGGGATTATGATTATCATCAGGAGGAATACGACGGACTCTTCCTTTCAAACGGACCGGGCGATCCGAAAATGTGCGAGGCTACTATTGAAAATATCAGAAAATCATTTGAAAAAGATATCCCCGTTTTCGGGATCTGCCTGGGAAATCAGCTTATGGCTCTTGCCTCGGGAGCTGATACATATAAGCTTAAATACGGACACAGAAGCCATAACCAGCCGGTGACAGAGGTTGGAACGAACAAAGCCTACATAACCTCACAGAATCACGGGTATGCGGTCGACAATGCAACACTGGGTAAAGACTGGTATCCGCTCTACATAAACATAAACGACAATACCAATGAAGGGATGAAACATAAGACAAAGCCCTTCTTTTCGACACAGTTCCATCCTGAAGCCTCAGGAGGACCCACCGACACCGATTTTCTGTTCGACGATTTCATCGATAATATCAGAGAGTCGAAAAGATAAACTTATTTTACATAGCCCATCATCTTTTCAGCCATTTCGGCTGCCGTTTTATTGCTGAAACATTTCATCCTCTCCTCAAATATTGCTGCGATCTCACTGTTGCACAGGTTCCCGATACTTCCCTCATGAACATAATCCTTCACCGAGGTTCTGGAAAAAGATGAATTCTTTACCAGATCGGCCACTGCCTTGTAAGCATCCCTGAAAGGGATACCTTCCTTAACGAGCCTGTTAACCTCTTCGGTACTGAAGATAGTGTTGTAGAGCGGATTTTCGGTTATATTCCTCCGCACTTTTATATTTCTCAGCATCAGCAACATGATCTCGATGCATTCTGAAAGGTCGTCGAAGGCATCAAAGACGATCTCCTTCAGAAGCTGAAGGTCGCGGTTATAACCCGACGGCAGATTCGATGTAAGCATTGCTATACGGTTCGGAAGTGTCTGAATGATATTCGATCTTCCCCTGATAAGCTCAAATACATCGGGATTTCTTTTCTGGGGCATGATGCTGGAACCGGTTACATATTCGTCAGGGAAATCGATGAACCTGTATTCGGCACTGATATACATACATATATCCATCGAGAAACGCGAAAGTGTCTGTGCCAGTGAGGCCAGTGCCGATGCAATTGCCATTTCAACCTTTCCCCTGCTGAGGCTTGCATAGGCTGAGTTGTAAAGGAGATCATCAAATTCGAGCAGTTCAGATGTCAGCTTCCTGTTGAGGGGAAGAGTGGTGCCAAAACCTGCAGCCGTACCGAGGGGGTTACGGTTATTCAGCTCCCGGGCAGTACAAAGTAAAAGAATATCGTCGCATAGCGACTCGGCGTAAGCGCCGAACCATAACCCGAATGATGAGAGCATTGCAGGCTGCATGTGGGTATAGCCGGGCAGCAGGACGTCCTTGTACTGGTTGCTGAGAGCCTGCAGCCTTGAAAAGAGCTTTTCCGTCAGCAAAGCCAGTTTGTCGATCTCCTCCCTTGTGTAGAGCCTGATATCGACAAGGACCTGGTCATTCCTCGAACGTCCGGTATGGATCTTCTTTCCCGTGGTCCCAAGGATAGAAGCCATCTCCTTCTCTATCTGGGAATGGATATCCTCCATTCCGTTCTCGATCACCAGATTGCCTTTTTCATCCACTTCAAAAAGCGAATGGAGAGCTTTCAGCATTTCATTTTGTTCCTCATCATTCACCAGGCCCACATCGTTAAGCATGATGACATGAGCCATCGATCCGACGATATCCCATTTGGTGAGATGAAGATCTGTTTTCCTGTCCCTGCCTGAGGTAAACTCAATTATTGCAGGTTCGGGGTTTATTCCTTTTTCCCAGAGTTTCATTTATGTGTAATATTAAATATTCAATATGTATCTTGTTTATAATGGTTCAGTTGAAACATGCAATCATAAATCCGGTAAAATCTGCAATACTCCATCGCCGAGGCTTCGGAGTACAAAGCCTGCAACTTTTAGCCACCGTAGCTTCAGCGAAGGTGGTTTGCAAACTTATAACCTGCATTCTCTCTAACCCACCCCTGGCCTCCCGCTGGAGCGGGACAAGCTCTCCTGGAGGGGAACTTAAATCTCGCCGCCACTAGCAACTTGCAACTTGCAGCCACCGTAGCTTCAGCGAAGGTGGCCTGCAACCAATCTATCTCTCCTTACTCTCTTCCACTATTGCCCTGTGAGCCATAAGCCTGATAGCGTTTATCCTTATGAAACCCTTGCTGTCGGTCTGGTCAAAACCTCCTTCAATGTCCATGCTCGAAAGTTTTTCGTTATAAAGTGAAGATGGCGATTCGCGACCTTCCACCATCACATTTCCTTTATAAAGGCAGAGGTGTACGCTTCCGTCGATAAGTTCCTGGCTTTTTTCGATAGCGGCCATCAGGAAATCCATTTCGGGGCTGAACCAGAAGCCGTTGTAGATTATCTCGGCAAATTTTGGTGTAAGCATGTTCACGAGCCTCATCACCTCCCTGTCCATTGCTATTCCTTCAATATCCTTATGTGCTATGTGTAAAACCGTGGCTGCAGGTGTCTCATAAACACCTCGCGATTTTATACCCACGAACCTGTTCTCAACCATATCAAGAAGTCCGATTCCGTTCTGACCTGCCAGTTCATTCAGGTAGACAAAAAGCTCATAGGAGTCTTCCTTTACTGTTCCGTCTTCCTTATTAACGAGTTTTACGGGCCGCCCGTTTTTAAAATGAATTACAATCCTGGTCTCCCTGTCGGGTGCATCCTGCGGCATCACCATTTTTTCAAGCATATCCCTTGTAAGAGTGTACATCGGGTCTTCAAGGACTCCTGCCTCATGACTGATATGCATGAGGTTGTCGTCTTCGCTGTAAGGTTTTGCTATGCTCGCCTTGACCGGGATGTTTTTCTCAGAAGCATATTTAAGAAGGTCGGTCCTTCCCTTGAACTGTGAAAGGAACTCACGGTCTTTCCATGGGGATATAACCTTTACGCCGGGCATAAGGGCATAGTAACACAGTTCAAACCTTACCTGATCATTACCTTTGCCTGTAGCTCCGTGAGCGACGGCTGTTGCTCCTTCCTCACTGGCAACCTCGATCTGCTTCTTCGCAATCAGCGGCCTGGCAAGAGCTGTTCCCAGAAGATAGCGGTCTTCATAAATGGCATTTGCCATAATGGCTTTAAGGACGTAATCTTCAACGAATTCCCTCTTCAGATCAGATATCACCACCTTTGAAGCTCCGAGTAAAAGGGCTTTTTTCCTGCATTCTTCAAAATTATCTTTCTGTCCTACGTCGGCAACAAATGCTATCACCTCATAATCCTTGTCAATCAGCCACTTCAGAATTACTGAAGTATCGAGTCCCCCGCTGTAAGCCAGCACCACTTTTTCTTTCATCTGTATAAAATTTAGTTTTGTTGTTGTTATCTGGTATTTGATTTCTGTAACGTATATGTGTCACTTTCTTTTTACGTGTTCATGAAGGCCGGGCATTATCACCTCGAGACAATTATGTACCTGCCTGTTTGAAATTCCGTCGCGCGGTATTATAAGAATGGTGTCATCGCCAGCTATAGTACCTGCAATTTCAAAGCGGGATGCATTGTCGATAAAGAAAGCCGTATTGTTTGCATTGCCCGGCAGTGTACGTATAACGAGGAGTCCTTTTGCATCGACAATATCGATTACGGCAGGTAAAACCTGTATCCTGTTTTTTTCAGCCTGCCCTGTTGCGGGATTTTCTGGAAGCGAATAACGATATCCTCCGGCACCGTCGGAAACCCTCCCTGCCCCCAGTTGCCTGAGATCTCTCGACAATGTTGCCTGGGTACAGCGGAATCCTTTCGCTCTGAGCTTCCTGAGGAGCGCCTGCTGGGAGGAGATATCAGATCCTGCCAGTATCTTTTCTATCACAAGAAGCCTTTCCGTTTTTTGCATATTTATGCATTTTTTGTGCAAATATATTCATTTTTTTAATTGTGCAAATTGCAGATAAAATTTTTGTACTATTTTTGGAGGCAAATCCTCCAGATGACAGAGCAGATTAAAAAGGTAATGATACTGGGCTCAGGGGCCCTGAAAATAGGCGAGGCAGGTGAATTTGACTATTCCGGGTCACAGGCTCTCAAAGCCCTGAAAGAAGAAGGGATCGCGACAATTCTGGTAAATCCGAACATTGCTACTGTACAGACCTCAGAAGAACTGGCCGGAAAGATATATTTCCTTCCTGTTACGCCTTCATATGTTAAGAAAGTAATAGAGAAGGAGAGGCCTGACGGGGTTCTTCTTTCTTTCGGAGGGCAGACAGCCCTGAATTGCGGAACGGAACTCTACAGGCAGGGAGTGTTTGAAAAATACAATGTAAAAGTATTGGGTACCCCTGTTACTGCCATCATGGACACAGAAGACAGGGAACTTTTTGTAAGGAAACTCGAGCAGATAGGGGTTAAAACACCACGCAGCATCGCGGTGCAGGGCATTGATGAGGCTCTTGATGCAGCAGAAAAGCTTGGATTCCCGGTAATAATCAGGGCTGCCTACACTCTGGGAGGTCAGGGCAGCGGCTTCGCATCTGACCTGAAAGAACTGAGGGCTCTGGCTACAAAAGCTTTCTCGTACACCGGACAGATACTGGTGGAAGAGTCGCTCAAAGGATGGAAAGAAGTTGAATATGAGGTAGTTCGCGACAGGTATGATAACTGCATCACGGTATGTAACATGGAAAATTTCGACCCTCTCGGAATTCATACAGGAGAGAGCATCGTAGTTGCACCGTCGCAGACTCTTACCAACAGCGAATATCACAAACTGAGAGAACTGTCAATAAAAATCATAAGGCATATCGGCATTGTAGGTGAATGCAACGTGCAGTACGCCCTTTCGCCTGATTCGGAGGAGTACCGTGTGATTGAGGTAAATGCGCGGCTTTCACGCTCGAGTGCCCTGGCATCAAAGGCAACGGGCTATCCTCTTGCTTTCGTCGCAGCCAAACTGGCAATAGGCTACGGCCTCCATGAACTTAAGAACTCCGTTACCAAGACCACCACTGCCTGCTTCGAACCTGCTCTCGACTATATCGTATGCAAGATACCGCGTTGGGACCTTAACAAATTCCACGGAGTCTCACATGCTATAGGAAGCAGTATGAAAAGCGTGGGGGAAGTGATGGCCATAGGAAGAAACTTCGAAGAGGTCATCCAGAAAGGACTCAGGATGATAGGCCAGGGAATGCACGGCTTCACCGGAAACCGCGAACTTGATTTCCGCGACATAGAAACGGAGCTCTCAGAACCTACCGACATGAGGATCTTTTCAATAGCTGAAGCCCTGGAAAAGGGTATGTCAGTTGACAAGATCCATGACCTGACCAAAATTGACAAATGGTTCCTTTACAAGCTCAGGAACATCATTGCAATAAAGGATCAGCTCTGCCGTCATAATACTCTTGAAAGCATCACGCCTGAGCTCCTTGCTCATGCCAAGACTCATGGCTTCAGCGACTTTCAGATCGCCAGGCATGTCCTGAATTCTGATCCGTACGAGATAAACAGCGACCTGATGAAGGTGCGCAGTATCAGAAAGTCGCTCGGCATCGTTCCCAGTGTGAAGCAGATAGACACCCTGGCAGCCGAATATCCTGCCATGACGAATTATCTATACCTCACTTATTGCGGAACAGAACATGATATCAGCTACGAAAATGACGGGAAATCAATAATCGTCCTGGGCTCGGGAGCTTACAGGATAGGCTCAAGCGTGGAATTCGACTGGTGCTCGGTAAATGCCATTGAAACCATCAGGAAAGAAGGATTAAGGTCGGTGATGATAAACTACAATCCCGAGACGGTAAGTACCGATTATGATATCTGCGACAGGCTCTATTTCGATGAGCTTACTTTTGAAAGGGTTCTCGATATCATCGACCTTGAAAAGCCGGGCGGTGTAATTGTATCGGTTGGCGGACAGATACCCAACAATCTGGCAATGAGACTCTTCGCCGAAGATGTTCCCATACTTGGAACTTCACCGGTCTCTATCGACCGTGCCGAGAACAGGCACAAATTCTCTGAAATGCTCGATAATCTGAATGTTGCCCAACCCAGGTGGAAAGAACTGACAGCCATAGATGAAATCATCAGTTTCGTTGAGAGGATAGGTTTCCCTGTTCTGATAAGACCCTCCTATGTTCTTTCAGGGGCTGCAATGAATGTGGTTTCAAACAAAAATGAGCTCACACATTATCTTGAACTGGCGGCAAAAGTGTCAAAACAGTATCCTGTTGTGGTTTCCGAGTTCATTGAAAATGCCAAGGAGATAGAAATTGACGCAGTAGCCCGCAGCGGCGAAATTGTAGCTTATGCCATAAGTGAACATGTTGAATTCGCAGGAGTTCATTCTGGTGATGCCACCATGGTTTTCCCGGCACAGAAGATATATTTTGAAACAGCAAGAAGGATAAAGAGGATATCAAAGCAGATAGCGCGTGAACTTACAATCACCGGGCCCTTCAATATTCAGTTCCTGGCAAGAGACAACGACATAAAGGTAATTGAATGCAATCTCAGGGCAAGCCGCAGCATGCCTTTCGTGTCAAAAGTCCTGAGGTCTAACCTTATAGAACTGGCAACTAAGGTGATGCTGGGTCTGCCGGCAGAAAAACCCCCGAAGTCGGTCTTCGATCTTGATTATGTCGGGGTAAAGGCTCCCCAGTTCAGTTTCTCAAGGCTCGCGAAAGCTGATCCTGTTCTCGGTGTCGATATGGCATCTACTGGTGAGGTAGGATGCATAGGTGAAGGCTTTTATGAAGCTATTCTGAAGGCCATGTTCTCAGTCGGATACAGGGTTCCCGTAAAGAGCGTGCTGCTTTCAACGGGCCCCGCCCGTTCGAAGGTTGAATTACTCAACAGCGCAAAAGCACTCAGGGAAAGAGGCCATAAGCTGTACGCCACAAGAGGAACCCAGCTCTTCCTGAAAAATGCAGGCGTTGAAGCTCATGTGGCTTACTGGCCCGATGAGGACAAATCGCCGAATACTATCGATCTTATAAGAACAAGGGAAGTTGACCTGGTCGTCAATATCCCTAAGGATCTTTCAGAAGGTGAACTGAACAACGACTACTCAATAAGACGTAATGCCGTCGATTTCAACGTGCCGCTTATAACAAATGCCAGGCTTGCAAGCGCATTTATCCTGGCCTTTTGCAGGCTGAAGGAAGACGACCTTGCAATAAAGAGCTGGGATGAGTATAAATAAATGTGTGTCACGATAAAACCACAGCCTGAATCAAATTTTCCGGACCGTGCAGTGGATAACCCTTATATTAGTCATACCTTATATATATATATTTTCCAGAATATATGTCAGCCTCAGGAGAAAAAACCCATTTTCACTTATCACCGATACAGGAATCCGTCTGTCGGTAGTAACAGCATGCAGGAATGAAGAGCAGAACATTTCATATCTGTTGTCTGATATTGCAGGACAGGATTATGATCCGGATCTTCTGGAAGTGATAATAATTGACGACAACTCTTCCGATTCAACCTTTCAGTCAGCCTCAGAATTCATCGGGATCAGGAACCTGAGAGTACTTAAAAACAATGGTCGCGGTAAAAAGGAAGCCCTGATCACAGGTATAGGGGCAGCCACAGGTGAACTTATCATTACAACAGATGCCGATTGCAGAGCAGGCAGGCAATGGCTTAAAACGATTTCATCATTTTACAGGACCACCCGCGCCGATATGATCATCGGACCGGTGTCGCTAAGGTGTAAAAAAGGTTTTCTCAGAAGATTCCAGGAGCTGGAATTTCTTGCCCTGCAGGGTGTTACGGCCGGGACGGCCATTGCCGGTAACCCTGTAATGTGCAATGGCGCCAACCTGGCTTTCAGAAGAAATATATATATTGAACATTCCGGCAACCTGCACCCCGAAAAAGTCAGCGGTGAGGATATCTTCTTTCTCCACAGTCTTAAAACAGACCCCGAAGTAAAAATAAAATGGCTTGAATCGCCGGAAGCCCTTGTCACAACTTCGGGAGCTCCTGCCTGGAAGTCCTTTCTCATACAAAGGGCCAGATGGATATCAAAAACCACTGCCTACAGTGACACTTCAACCATTATTCTGGCAATTGTAACATTTGTTACAAATATGCTTCAACCTCTCCTGATCGTTGCCGGGCTGTTCAATGCAGTTTATCTCCAGGTCTTTCTGATTGTTCTGTTCATCAAATCAGTCCCCGATTATCTCATTATAAAAGAAACAGCAGCAGCACGTAACAGGAAAGTGTTGATGAAGTGGTTCTGGCCCTCACAGATATTTTATCCCTGGTATATAATTGCGACTCTTGCAGGATCAGCTTTCCGGGATGACAGATGGAGGCATGAATAATTTTATCAGTTGCCCATTTCGGAAAGGAATTTGATCCTTACAAGCCTTATTTCTTCTTCCTCGAATTCACTGCCCAGTTCTTTTATGGCTTCCTCGAGAGAATCTGACTCGGCTTCCTCCCTGAAATAGGAGTAAATTTCGTTCTGGCGGTCTTCGTCTATTACAGCATTGATATAATAGTCGAGGTTAAGGCGTGTACCCGCATTGACAATTGCTTCTATTTCGGAAAGAAGTTCGTCCATTTCCAGGCCTTTCACGTCAGCTATATCTTCAAGAGGCCTTTTCATGTCTATACTCTGGATGATGTATACTTTTATTCCCGATTTGTTCACGACCGACTTGACCACCATATCGAGAGGTCTGATGATCTCCTTTTCCTCGACATATTTCTTTATAATATCGACAAATTCCTTTCCGTAACGCTGTGCTTTCCCTGCTCCCACGCCTGAGATATTCTGCAATTCGTCGAGTGTGACAGGGTATTGAATAGCCATATCTTCGAGCGAAGGATCTTGGAAGATAACAAAGGGAGGTACCTCTTTCAGTTTTGATATTTTTTTGCGGAGGTCTTTCAATATACTGAAAAGTTCTTCATCTACAGCAGCGGTTTTGGCTCCGAAAGCATTTTCCTCATCGGTTGTATCAGTATAATCATGATCTTCGGCAAGCATAAATGAAGAAGGCTTCTCTATAAATTTCAATCCCGCCTCTGTTACCTTCAGGAGACCATAGTTCTCGATGTCCTTTGTCAGAAATCTGGCTATCAGGGCCTGTCTGATGACCATGTTCCAGAATTTTTCATCTTTTTCTTCACCTATACCGAAGAATTCAAGTTTATTATGTTTATAGGACTTGATGGCAGAGGTGACTTTACCCGACAGGATATGAGCAATATGGTCCGCCTTGAATTTCTCCTTTACAGCGAGGATGGTTTCTATTACGTTTACGACAGCTTCGCTACCCTCGAACTGTTCCTTGGGATGGAGGCAGTTGTCGCAGGCCTCGCAGTTTTCGTGAGAATACTCCTCCCCGAAATAATGAAGCAGAAGTTTTCTCCGGCACACTGAGGATTCGGCGTAAGATACTGTTTCAAGAAGCAGCTGTTTTCCGATTTCCTGTTCCGCGATGGGTTTACCCTGCATGAATTTTTCCAGCTTGACGATATCATTGTAGCTGTAGTAGGCTATGCAGTTCCCTTCGCCGCCATCGCGTCCGGCCCTTCCTGTTTCCTGGTAATATCCTTCGAGGCTTTTGGGGATGTCGTAATGGATGACGAACCTGACATCAGGTTTATCTATTCCCATCCCGAAAGCTATTGTGGCAACAATAACATCGACCTCTTCCATCAGGAATTTATCCTGGTTGCTTGTCCGCGTTGCAGAATCCATTCCGGCATGATACGGCAGAGCCTTAATACCGTTCACCCTCAGTATCTCGGCCATTTCCTCCACCTTCTTACGGCTTAGGCAGTATATAATACCCGATTTGCCGGGATTATTCTTAATATATTTAATTATCTCCCTGGTTACATCCTGTTTAGATCTTACCTCGTAATAGAGGTTAGGCCTGTTAAAGGATGATTTGAATACTTCTGCCTCAAGGATGCCGAGGTTTTTCTGAATGTCGTGCTGCACCTTAGGGGTGGCGGTGGCTGTCAGAGCGATGATAGGGGCGCGTCCGATAGTGTCAATAATCGGTCTTATTCGACGGTACTCAGGCCTGAAATCGTGTCCCCATTCCGATATGCAGTGTGCCTCGTCGATAGCATAGAACGACACTTTAATATTTCTCAGGAATTCTATGTTCTCCTCCTTGGTTAAGGATTCGGGCGCTACATAAAGAAGTTTTGTCTGGTGCTCGAGAACATCCTTCCTGACACGTGTAATTTCGGTTTTTGTCAGAGATGAATTAAGAAAATGAGCTACATCGTCATTGGTGCTGAAATTTCGCATTGCATCGACCTGATTTTTCATCAGGGCGATGAGAGGCGAAATGACAATGGCAGTACCCTCTCCCATAACGGCCGGAAGCTGGTAGCACAATGACTTGCCACCGCCGGTAGGCATCAGCACAAAAGTATCCTTTCCTGCAAGAATATTCCTGATGATCTTTTGCTGATTTCCCTTAAAGGTGTCAAATCCGAAATATCTTTTTAAATAGTCATGTATTTCATTATCGCTTACCATCTCATGTAAAAGCTCCAGACTTAAAATTTGTTCATCGATATAGTTTACCTAAATTAATAAATTTCCTTATCAATTTCCATTTTTAATAAATAATTAACATAAATTGACTTTTATTGGTTCAACAATATCCCTGAGCTTGTATTGTTTTGAATCGTAAGATTTATCATCTTTACACGCTGAAATTGAAAAGGAGTGTGTGCTGATGGCTTTTAAATGGAAAAACCTCAGGAAGGGTGAAGCGGAGATGTCGTTCCTTGAGCATCTTGAAGAACTCAGATGGCATATCATAAGATCGATACTTGCCATCATGGCTTTCATGATCGTGGCTTTTGTTTTCAAGAATGTATTGTTCGACACGGTGCTTCTTGCCCCTTCGATGCCCGAGTTTATCACAAATCGTTTGCTCTGCGAGTTCGGTCACTACATAAGCAGTCTCTTACACACAGGCAATCCTGATATTCTCTGTATAAACACGCACCAGTTCAATCTTATCAACATTAAGATGGCAGGGCAGCTCACCACTCACATTGTAGTGTCGATGGTCGCCGGGCTGATCCTGGCTTTCCCTTTTATCATCAGGGAGTTCTGGAGCTTCTTCAGGCCGGCACTCCACAGCAGTGAAGCAAAACATGCAAGAGGTGCTGTTCTGGCATCCACTCTCCTGTTCTTCACCGGTGTACTGTTCGGTTATTTTATGCTCACACCTCTTTCAATACATTTTCTGACATCGTATGAAATAAGTTCCGACGTTGTAAACCAGATCAACATAAGGTCATACATAGGAACACTCAGTTCAATATGTCTTGCCACAGGACTGGTTTTTGAACTACCCATAATTGCATTTTTCCTGACAAAGATCGGGATAGTCACTCCTTCTTTCATGAGAAAATACAGGAGACATTCGATTCTGGTCATCTTCATATTGGCGGCTATTATAACCCCACCGGATATTTTTTCACAGACGCTGGTGGCTATCCCGCTGATGATCCTTTACGAAATAAGCATCTTCATCTCGGCCGGGGTGATGAAAACGAAGGAGAAAGAGCATGCCGAGTTCATGAGCGAAGGAGAAAATACAGGTAACGATGCAAAATAATCCCCGATGAAGCTTCACACAAAAAATCTTGTAAAAAAATATCGCAGCCGGACTGTAGTCGACCATGTATCTATTGAAGTTCAGCAGGGGGAAATCGTCGGACTCCTTGGTCCCAACGGAGCCGGCAAAACGACTTCCTTTTACATGATCGTAGGACTGATAAGGCCTAAGGAGGGAAATATCTTTCTCGATGATGAAGAAATAACAAACCTGCCCGTATACAAGAGAGCCCGGAAAGGTATCGGATACCTTGCACAGGAGGCTTCTGTCTTCCGGAATCTGAGTGTTGAAGATAATCTTAAGGCCGTACTTGAGCTGTCGGGATTCCCGAAAAGAGAACAGGCCGAAAGACTCGAAACCCTTCTGAATGAATTTGGCCTGCAGAAAATACGGAAGAGCAAGGGGATCCAGCTTTCTGGCGGAGAACGCAGAAGAACAGAGATAGCGAGAGCACTGGCCCTGAAGCCAAGATTCATACTTCTCGATGAACCTTTTGCAGGTGTCGACCCTATTGCCGTCGAAGACATACAAAGCATCGTTGCCCACCTTAAGGATAAAAACATAGGAATATTGATTACCGACCATAATGTACATGAGACCCTTTCAATTACCGACCGGGCCTACCTTCTCTTCGAAGGAAAGATACTGAAATCGGGAACAGCAACCCAGCTCGCTGAAGATGAACATGTAAGGTCTGTTTACCTGGGAAAGAATTTCGAACTGCGCAGGTAATCTTTAGCCTTTGATAAACCAATAATTATCTGTACTTTTGCACCGGTTTTAAGCGGATGTGTCGTAATTGGTAGCCGAGCAAGACTTAGGATCTTGTGTCTTTATGACGTGGGGGTTCGAGTCCCTTCATCCGCACAGTAATAAAAACCGCCCGGAACACACAGAATAAAGGTTTTGGCGGTTTTTTAAATTCCAATATGAAAGAGAAATGAACATAACACGCGAAAACATCGATGATCTGAATGCAGTCCTCACCGTGAAGATCGAAAAAGCCGATTTCGGGGATAAAGTCGAGAATACCCTTAAGGATTATCGCAGAAAGGCAAATATCAAAGGCTTCCGCCCGGGAATGGTGCCGATAGGTCTGATAAAAAAAATGTATGGCACTGCTGTTAAAGTTGACGAAATAAACAAGATCGTCAGCGATAACATTCATAAATACATTACTGATGAAAAAATCGAAATCCTCGGCGATCCTCTTCCCAGACAGGATGACCAGGAAAAAATCGACTTTGAAACTCAGGATGATTTCAGCTTTTCATTCGAACTCGGTCTGGCACCTGCTTTCGAAGTGGGACTGAATAAAAAAACCAAAGTCGACCAGTACGAAATAATCATCGATGAAAAAATGAGAGCCGGCTTTGTCGAGAATTATACACGCCGGCATGGCGAATTCACAAATGCAGACATATCCGAAGAAAAGGATATCCTCAAAGGACATATTGCGAAACTCGACAACCAGGGAAATGTAACGGAAGAAGGCCCTTCAAATGATCATGCCTCCATCTCAATAGATGTGGTAAAGGATGAGGAGTTAAAAAAAGAGCTCCTCGGTAAAAAAGAAAATGATCATGTCGATTTTGATCTGAAGAAAGGTTTCCCGAACGACACTGAAGTTGCAGGACTGCTAAACATAAAAAAAGAAGAGGCAGAAAAAACGGAAGGCCGTTTCAGGTTTACAATAAATGAGATTTCACGATTTCGTCCTGCTGCTGTTGACCAGGAGCTTTTCAACCACATCTACGGCGAGGGAGTTGTGAGTTCGGAAGAGGAGTTCATGCAGAAGATAGAAGAGGAAATATCTGCAAGTCTGAGCCGCGAAACCGAATACAAGCTCCTGCAGGATCTTAAAAAACTGGCTGTCGAAAACACTGACATAAGTCTCCCCGAAGCGTTTCTTAAAAAATGGCTTCTCAGGGTAAACGAAAACACCACCGAAGAGCTTATCGAAAAGGAATTTGACACTTTCAGGCACGATCTTAAATGGCAGCTGATAAGGAACAGGATCGCCAAAGACAATGAAATCAGGATCAGTGAGGAAGAGCTTCAGAAAGAAGCCGAGAACATAACAAGATATCAGTTCAGCCAGTATGGTCTTTATTATGTCACCGACGAGCAGGTAGCCAACTATGCCAGGGAAACACTCAAAAAAGAAGATGACGCAAAAAGGATTGCCGACAAAATACTGGAAGATAAAGTTCTGAAACAGCTGAAAGAGATGGTGAACCCTAAAACAAAAAAGGTGACCGCAGATGAGTTCAACAAGCTTTTTGAATAGCAATCAGCATTTTACGATAATATTTTTATTTTTTATATCTTTGATCCTTTACTTATAAAACGGAAAAAATGAATTCTGGCGACGATTTTGGAAAATTTGCAAGAAGCAAAAAAGGTGTCAGCAGCCTTACTTTACAAAAATATTCCACTTTAACCAGCAGCTACATATCTCCTACTATCATAGAGGAACGACAACTGAACGTGGCTTCCATGGACGTATTCTCAAGGCTGATGATGGACAGGATCATCTTTCTCGGTCTGCCAATCGACGACTATGTAGCTAATATCATTCAGGCTCAGCTGCTTTATCTTGATTCTTCAGATCCCGGAAAAGACATCCAGATCTATTTCAACACTCCCGGAGGATCGGTGCACGCCGGGCTTGGAATATATGACACAATGCAGTACATCTCTGCCGATATTGCAACAATATGTACCGGAATGGCAGCTTCAATGGGGGCTGTCCTTCTCACTGCCGGAACAAAAGGTAAAAGATCGGCCCTGAAACACTCAAGACTGATGATCCATCAGCCTATGGGAGGTTTCGAAGGACAGGCATCAGATATTGAAATTCAGGCGCGTGAGATAATTAAACTGAAAAAAGAACTCTATGAGATCATAGCCCTCCACTCAGGAAATCCTTTTGAAAAGGTTGAAAAGGATGCCGACAGGGATCACTGGATGACATCACAGGAGGCTAAAGATTACGGAATGATCGACGAAATACTTCAGCGCAACGATCATAAGTAAAAATGGATAAGTGTTCATTCTGCGGCAGGACAAAAAAAGAGACCAACATACTTATAGCTGGTCTCGAAGGCCATATCTGCGACCATTGCATCGAACAGGCCTATAATATAATGAATGAGGAACTGGGACTTAAAAAGAACGTCCCCTTCGACACAATAAATCTCCTCAAACCTGCCGAAATCAAAAAATTCCTCGATCAGTATGTTATCGGGCAGGATATGGCCAAAAAGATCATATCCGTTGCTGTATATAACCACTATAAAAGGCTTATGCAAAAACCCGACGACGACGATGTCGAGATAGAAAAATCAAATATCATCCTTGTCGGTGAAACGGGAACCGGGAAAACACTTCTTGCAAAAACCGTGGCAAAAATGCTTCATGTGCCTTTTACCATTGTCGATGCCACAGTGCTTACCGAAGCTGGCTATGTGGGCGAAGATATCGAAAGTCTTCTTACAAGGCTGCTTCAGAATGCCGACTACGATGTAAAGGCAGCCGAAAGAGGTATTGTTTTCATCGATGAGATTGATAAAATAGCCCGTAAAGAAGGCGACAACCCCTCAATTACACGCGATGTTTCAGGTGAAGGAGTTCAGCAGGGCCTGCTTAAGCTGCTTGAAGGATCGGTGGTGAATGTACCTCCACAGGGAGGGCGCAAGCACCCGGAACAGAAAATGATACCCGTTGACACAAAGAATATTTTATTTATCTGCGGCGGAGCCTTTGTGGGTATCGAGAAAAAGATAGCTCAACGTCTGAATACACAGATTGTAGGATACGGGGCATCAAAACACAGAGATAAGGTTGACAAGGATAATCTTCTGAAATACATTGCTCCCCAGGATCTCAGGGCCTTCGGTATGATACCCGAAATTATCGGCAGGCTCCCTGTGGTAACCCATCTCAATCCTCTCGACAGAAAAGCCCTCAGAGCCATCCTGACTGAACCAAAAAACTCCCTGATAAAGCAATATGTGAAACTCTTCAAAATGGATGGCATCGATCTGACTTTTGCCGACGGAGTACTCGATTTCATCGTCGACAAGGCTGTGGAGTTCAAGCTCGGGGCAAGGGGACTAAGATCGATTTGCGAAACAATCATGCTCGACGCCATGTTCGATATGCCGTCAACGGAAAGCAAAGAACTGGTGATCTCTATCGATTATGCAAGTAAGAAGCTTGAGAGGATTGATATCCAGGTTCTCAAAGCTTCTTAAAATACCGACCCGGCACGGTAACTTAATCTGTCATCTCTTATACTTCAGCAGGATCTCTTTCGACTCGTCACCTATGGTAAGGACAGCTTTGGCATCACATTCACCGCTTCCGTAATCGAGCATGGCAGTTTCCCGTCCTTCTCTTTCAATCAATACCACACCGCTTACGATGAATTTGCAGACACGTTTCCAGTGAAGGGCTGAACTTATGGTCTTTGAGTATTCAATTCCTTTGATACTTACACCGCTGGCAACTCCGGTAATCAGACATTCATCGTCCCATATATTCCTTGTCATAAACCCGGCAAGCCATTCCCTTTCATGACTGAAGGATCTTTCAACTGTCCTGCCGTCGGGAAAGATAAGTTTTCCTTCCGTGAGGCTAACGGAGAAAACAACATTCTGATTTGAGTTATAGCCGGAGTTACTGATTACTTTGACACCTTCCACTTTTATGTCATTAACATAATAGTTATCAAAGGTCACACTTCTTGTTGAACCTTCCTCACGCCTGGGACCACTGACAACAGTTATGATCTTTCCCGACTTCGTGTTTCCGTTGAAACCCGTACAAAGAGTTCCAAAGTCTATTACTATCGTTTTAGGCCATATAGCATCATCAGGATGGTCGATGGTCACTACCGGACATGTATCAGTTACGGCAAATGATTTTGTCGAACCACCTTTAAGATAGTCGTCGAGCAGAATGTCGGCATGGTCCACACTGTTAAAGACATCTTCAAAAATGGCCTCGCTGATAACCTCGTCATCAGCCAGATCGATGCTTTCCTGGTCAATGTCGTTTTGCTTTGTGCATGAATTTATTGCAAAAAATGCAAAAACCGCCGTCAGTAAAAATAATTTTGTCTTCATGGTTTATCTGTTTGGTTACTAATTCCTGTTAACAACCATTTAGATAAGGGAGCTCCCGAAAGGTTTAATGGAGTTGGTGAAAAATTATTTTTGTTTTCGACGTGTATGACTATTTTTTCCTGTGGTAAACCACATAGGTATAGGGTATCGCCTCTGAACTGTGTTCTTCCTTCTCCGCGACTTTCCATTTTCTCATGTCGATGCGGGGGAACCACACATCTGCTTCTGCCGCACTGTGTACATGGGTAATGATAAGGCGGCCGGCAAGCGGCATGAACTGCCTGTAAATGCTTCCGCCTCCCATGATGAAGATCTCTTTGTCCTCCCTGCATTTTTCAAGGGCATCTTCAATAGAATATGCAGTTACTGCACCCGGGAAAATCTCAGCGGCAACATCGGTGATGACAACATTTTTCCGGTTCGGAAGCGGTCTTACAGGCAGCGACTCCCAGGTTCGTTTACCCATAATAACGGTATGACCGGTAGTAAGTTTTTTAAATCTTTTGAGGTCGTCAGACAGATGCCAGAGAAGATCATTGTCTTTCCCTATTCCAAGATCGTCAGATACGGCAGCAATAATTGATATCATAAGCAGGCTATTAAACTGATATATCTCCTTTAATATGTGGGTGTGCAATATAAGCGGTAAGGGTGAAATCCCCGAATCTGAAATCGAAGATATTACCGACCGAGGGATTTATTTTCATCTGCGGCAGGGGATATGGTTCTCTGGTGAGCTGCAGTTTTACCTGTTCCAGGTGGTTCAGGTAAATATGAGCGTCGCCCATTGTGTGAACAAAATCACCGGGCTGGAGTCCGGTCACATGAGCTACCATCATAGTCAGGAGAGCATAGGATGCTATGTTGAACGGTACACCGAGGAAGATGTCACAACTTCGCTGGTAAAGATGGCACGACAACCTGCCTTCTGCAACATAAAACTGGAAAAGAACATGGCAAGGGGGCAGGGCCATCTTATCCAGGTCTCCCACATTCCATGCGCTGACGATCAGCCGTCGGGAATTGGGATTCTTTTTTATAGTTTCTATTACCGATGAAAGCTGGTCGATTTTCCCCCCTCCTGCTGCAGGCCATGATCTCCACTGGTGTCCGTATACCGGACCCAGATTACCCTCAGCATCAGCCCACTCATCCCATATCTTTACTTCGTTTTCGTTCAGATACCTGATGTTAGTGTCGCCTGCAATGAACCAGAGAAGTTCATGTATTATCGAACGGAGGTGAAGTTTCTTGGTTGTCAGTAATGGAAATCCCTCTTCCAGCCTGAAACGCATCTGGTACCCGAATACACTTATTGTTCCTGTACCCGTCCGGTCTTTTTTTTCAGTTCCGTTCCTTAATACATGATCGAGGAGATCAAGATACTGCTTCATTTACTTCGGGAATTATTTCACCGGAGATATTTTTGCTGTCCAGCCACCACCGGATACCATATTTATTTTCAACCTGCTTCCCTGTTTTACTTCAATTATTTCCCGCCTGTAGTCCTGTGCATGTCTGTCGGCATTGATGCCGTCGCGGAAAAGTTCCATCCTGAATGTCCCGGCGGGAAGGAAAGCAAGGTCGAGGTCCATTTCACGTGCTTTCCAGTCAGTAAGAGCTCCCAGGTACCAGTCTTCACCCGATCGGCGGGCAAGTAACAGATAGTCGCCTGTTTTAGCTTCCAGTACTTTAATGTCGTCCCATACCACCGGTATCTTTGAAATGAAATCCGTGCATTCCTTTTCTCTCATGTAATTAGTGGGAGAATCGGCAAGCATCTGGAGGGGACTTTCGAAGATGACATATAAAGCCATCTGGTGGACCCTGGTTCCCAGACTGCCGGGACGGTTGAAAATGGGGTTGAAGTTGTTCCTTTCAAAATTCAGCATGGCTCCGGGAGTATAATCCATTGGTCCGGCCACCATACGGATAAAGGGCAGCATCAGATTATGATCGGGGCTGATTTCCCTGCTCCATTTGGAGTTTTCCAGTCCCTTCACTCCTTCGCGGGTCAGGGCATTGGGCCAGGTACGTCCGGCCCCGTCGGGTTTATAGGCTCCGTGAAAATCTATGAGGAGATGATGTTCTGCGGTCTTCTGCATGGCTTCGTGGTAGAAATTGACAACAGGCTGATCGTCTCTTTGCATAAAGTCGACCTTTACACCTTTGACTCCCCACTTTTCATACAGGGCTACCGCATCATCAATCCTGTCGTGGAAAGTCTTCCATACAACCCACAATATTATGCCTACATTTCTGGAAGCCGCATAGCTGCACAGCTCCGGAATATTAATTTCGGGAATCGATTCGAGTACTGTCCCCTTCCTGTACCAGCCCTCATCGAGGATAACATATTCGATGCCATTGGCTGAAGCAAAATCGATGTAGTATTTATAGGTGTCATTGTTTATTCCTGCCCTGAAGTCAACGCCGTAAATGTTATTTGCATTCCACCAGTCCCATGCCACTTTACCTGGTTTTATCCATGAGGGATCTTCGATGCGGCAGGGTGATGCCAGCTTGTAAACCATCTCGCTCTCAATAAGTTCGCCATCTGTGCCCGTGATTATGAACACCCTCCACGGAAAGACCCTTGTCCCCGTTGTTGAAGCAATATAGTCCCTGGCTTTTGTCACATGCAGATCGCGGTCGCTTCTCAGGCGTTCCTCCTCAGGGTAAGGAGGGAATACACCTTTCAGTGTCGACGGGCCGGCTCCCCTCAACCACATTCCCGGGTAATCGATTATGTCTGACTCAGTAATCAGAACGTTTACACCCTCAGTCACGAAGAGGGCCGGCAGACTTGCAAGATGGTTCCCTCCTATGGTGTCGAGTGAAGTATATTTATACAGTCTCTCGTTATGCGACATGAACCCGTCCTCAAAAGGATACCATGAAGATGAACTGCCCGGGAAAGTTATGTTGCAGGTCTCATTCCTGACGATGATGTCGTTTTTCAGTGAGGTTCCGAACCTGTAAGCAAAGCCGTCGTCGTAAGCCCTGAAATGGACAACAAGTCCTGATCTGTATGTAATGGTTAAGGTATTGCATTTATCCCTTATACTGCTGTGTTTTACCGCGATCACGGGTTTGATCTCCTGATCGATTTTACCAAAGACAGCTCTTCTGATTCTATCAGAAGGCGAAGGCAGTTCTGCTGTTGAAAGCGATAAACCTGCCTTAACCGAATTAATTACGATTTTGCCATTATAGGAAACCGTACATTCGAGACCGGGTCCGTCTTTTATTGAAGCTGATATTTTCCCGTCGGGAGAAACCAGTTTATAATCCTTTGCATGGGTAAAAACCCCGATTGAAAGCACAAGGATAATTACTGTGACAATCCTTTTCATCTTATATTTTTTAACTATTTGATTTTCTGACTTGATACCTGGCAGCAAAAAACTGAGCTGAGATATCGGGAAAACTATAAATACAGGTCACTCTTATTTTTTCTTCTTACGTTTTTCAATTTCATCTCTTATTGAAGCAGCCCGTTCGTAATCTTCAGTCTTTACTGCTTCGTCGATCATTTTGAAAAGTTCATCATCGGAGTAGGTATCAAATCTGCCGGCAGGCTGATAAGTGCTTTCCTGTTCACCTTCCGGGCCTGATTCAGCTTCGGCAGGGCTGTTGGTAAGCTGAGCCTTTTCCATTATCTCGTCGTCGATATAAATAGGGCACCCGAAGCGGAGGGCTATGGCAACGGCGTCTGAGGTCCTGCTGTCGATGGAGTATTCATTTTTCCCGTCATTGCACACAAGCCTTGAAAAGAACACCCCATCCTCGAGTTTGTGTATCATAACCTCTGTGACCGTGATGTTGAACTGTTCGGCAAATTTTTTAAAAAGATCATGGGTAAGTGGCCGGGGTGGCTCCAGGTTTTCCAGCTTGATCACAATTGCCTGTGCTTCAAACCCGCCTATAATTATAGGAATTCTCCTGCTTCCGTTCTCTTCTATCAGGAGAAGCGCATAGGCACCCGACTGTGTCTGGCTGTATGACATCCCCATAACCTTTAATTTTACCCGCTTCATATCTTAAAATTCTGAGGCTAAAAATAACTGTGCTGCAGTAATATCAACAAATATAGCTATTATTAGGGGCATGCTCCGGCAGTACTTCTCTTTTTTTTCAACATCCGTGTTGTCCCGGAACCATTGTCACCCGGACGTAACAGTTGAACCCATGTTGCCGGTTTGCGAAAAAAAAGCTTACTCCGGTTTGTTAATAATCTATTTTGTATATCTTTGCAGTCCGATTTGAAATAATCCCACGGGGCCCGCTAAAGTTACCATGACAGATTAAAGGTACGCCTCACGGAGTAACATAATTAGTTTAAATATGTACGCAATAGTAGAAATTGCAGGCCAGCAGTTTAAGGTAGAAGAAGGAAAGAAAATATTTGTGCATCGCCTTGACGTCAATGAAGGAGAGGAACTGGATTTTGACCAGGTCCTTCTTCTGGATGAAGACGGGAAGGTCAGTGTGGGAGACCCCACAGTAAAGGATGCCTCAGTTCAGGCAAAAGTTGTCGATAATGTAAAAGGCGACAAGGTTATTGTCTTCAAAAAGAAGAGGAAAAAAGGTTACAGGATTAAAAACGGACATCGTCAGCAATTCACACAGGTTGAAATTCTAAGTATCAACGGCAAAGGCGCTTCCGCGAAGAAGGCTGTAAAGAAAGAGAAAGCTGAAGCCCTTCAGGAAGAGACAATCGTAAACCATACTGAAAAGGTGAAACCTGAAGCCAAAAAAACTGCAGCACCAGCCAGGAAGCCTGCAGAAAAGAAATCAGCCGAAAAAAACCCGGCAGAAAAAAAGACTACATCATCCAGAAAGGCTAAGGAATAAGCCTTTCAGAAGTAAAGAAGATCATAAAAACATAATAATATGGCACACAAGAAAGGAGCAGGGAGCTCACGTAACGGCCGCGATTCAAACAGTAAACGACTGGGCGTTAAGCTTTTCGGAGGTCAGACAGTCAAAGCCGGCAACATCATCGTCCGGCAGAGAGGGACTAAACACAATGCCGGACTCAATGTCGGCATAGGCAGGGATCATACCCTGTTTGCACTTACCGACGGCGAAATCGAATTCAGTAAGAAAAAAGACAATAAAGTCTTCGTGTCGGTGAAACCGGTAAGTGAATAAAAAGATATCTTAATATAGCAGACTCCCGAATTTCTTTTCTCAGCGGAAATGATTTCAGGGAGTTTTTTAATACTTTTACAGCAGGCTTCCATGAGGCCTGCTTTTTTCATTAATACTTCCATCCTATGCTTACCATAAGCCTTATCCGCGAAAAAAAAGATTTCATCATTGAACGTCTTAAAATCAAAAATTTCGATGCGGAGGATATCCTGGAAAAGATCATTTCCCTCGACACTGCAAGACGTGAGAAACAGACACGTGCCGACCTTCTCCATGGAGAGATGAATATTATATCACGCGATATAGGGTCACTGATAAAAGAAGGCAGACAAAACGAAGCCGAAGAGGCAAAAGAAAAAACATATAAGATCAAGGAAGAAATCAGATCTCTTACCGACGAGCTTGGTCCCATCGATGAAGAACTTCGAAGTGAGATCATCAAATTGCCCAATCTGCCGCATCATTCGGTTTCCCACGGACACGGAGCCGATGATAACGTGAAAGTAAGAGAAGGTGGTGAAATAACAGCTCTTCCCGAGCCTGCTCTTCCGCACTGGGATCTTATAAAAAAATACGATATTATCGATTTCGATCTGGGTATAAAAATTACCGGTGCTGGATTCCCTCTTTACAAAGGAAAAGGAGCAAGGCTCGAGAGGGCGCTTATCAATTTCTTCCTCGACGAGGGAGTAAAAGCGGGATACCGTGAAATGATGCCCCCTGTTGTGGTAAATGAAGATTCGGGGTTCGGTACCGGACAACTTCCCGACAAGGAAGGTCAGATGTATCACGTCGGACTTGATAATCTCTACCTCATACCCACAGCAGAAGTACCTGTGACAAACATTTACAGGGACAGCATCCTGAATGCTGCTGAACTGCCTGTTAAAAATGTAGCATACACACCCTGTTTCCGTCGCGAAGCCGGATCATGGGGAGCCCATGTGAGAGGACTTAACAGGCTCCATCAGTTCGACAAGGTGGAGATAGTTCAGATAGCCCATCCCGATCGTTCATACGAAGCTCTTGAAGAGATGGTGAACCATGTTGAAAGTCTTATCGTAAAACTAGGGCTTCCCTACCGGATAATGAGACTCTGCGGAGGCGATATGTCATTCACCTCGGCTCTCACCTACGATTTTGAAGTGTGGTCGGGAGCGCAGAAAAGATGGCTGGAAGTAAGCTCCACTTCCAATTTTGAATCTTTTCAGGCCAACAGGCTAAGGTGCCGTTTCAGAGAAAAGGGGAACAAGCAGACACAGCTGGTTCATACTCTCAACGGAAGCGCACTGGCACTGCCAAGAATAGTGGCTGCAATCATAGAAAACAACCAGACCGGCACAGGCATCAGGGTACCTCAGGTACTTGTGCCATATACCGGGTTTGAAATGATAGACTAACAGCCGGCATAAGAAAGGCATCTCATGACCAGACTGCATAAATCCTATGTTTACGCCCTCCTGGCTGTCTTCTTCTGGTCGACGATCCCGACTGCATTTAAAATAAGCCTCAGGGAACTTGATGTTCTTCCTATGCTTACGATAGCTTCACTTACATCGGCTATCATACTCCTTGGCATCATCATTGCAGGGAACAAGACACACCTGCTTGTCATGAATTCTGCGCGGGAATTGCTTTCTTCAGCTCTTCTCGGGTTTATAAACCCTGCCCTGTATTATATCATTCTCCTGAATGCCTACACACTTCTTCCGGCCCAGATAGCTCAGCCGCTGAATATGATATGGCCTATAATACTGGTTTTCCTTTCGGTTCCCCTTCTTAAGCAAAAGATAAAGGCACGAAGCTACCTGGCTCTCTTCATAAGCTTTGCAGGAGTATATGTGATATCATCACAGGGTCATCTGTTCAGCAGCGGTCAGGCCGATATCAAGGGTGTTCTTCTTGCCACAGGCAGTTCGGTCTTCTGGGCTCTGTATTTCATTCTCAACGTCAGGGATAGAAGAGACGAAGCTATAAAGTTATTTTTCAATTTCCTGTTTGGTTCACTTTACCTGGTTATTGCGCTGCTTCTCACTCATAACTGGCAGATAACGGGGCCGGCTATAAAGGGAATGATCGCTGCCATTTATGTAGGGCTCTTTGAAATGGGAATAACTTTTTTGTTCTGGCTCAGGGCACTGCAAACAGCTGAATCGACCGACAAGATCAGCAATCTCGTTTACCTCGCCCCCTTTCTTTCCCTGGTGTTCATACACTTTATCCTCCATGAGCCCGTTTACATTACAACCCCGGCGGGCCTGGTGCTGATCATTGCAGGAATATGGCTTCAGAACCGCAAACCTGCCACGGTATAATTTTTGTTATCTTTACAACGTTTTCCTGAAGATTAATATTCAATTAAGATGAAAAAGATATTTTTTCTGCTGATCCTTGCAACACTTTTGTTAGGATCCTGCAAAAAAGAAGACATACCACCGGTCGAAACCGGTGTCACCCCTGAACAGGCACGCGACACACTTTACTATGTGATGAAGGCCTTTTACTACTGGTACGATCTGATGCCGGCAGTCGACAGGCTGAACTATTCCGATCCCTACGATCTTCTCGAAGCGATGCGCTACCGCGAACTCGACAGATGGAGTTTCGTTGCTGATTATGAGGAGTTCATAAGTGAAATGGGAGGCACTTTCGTCGGACATGGTATCAGGGTAGGGCTGGCTGACGACAATACGGCAAGGATAGCACAGATTTACAAAAATGCTCCTCTTTACTCCAATGGTGTCAGACGGGGCTGGAAGATCAAAAGTGTAAACGGATATAACATTGCCCAGATATTGATTAACAACGATGCACAGGCCTATAACACTGCTTTCGGACCTCCTGAAGCAGGTGTTACAAACACCTTCGTCTTTGAGAATCCTGAAGGGACAGAGCTTACGATCACATCTACAAAAGCCTCATTTTCGGTTAACTCGGTAATACTTTATGATACAATCTGTCTTGATGCAGAAAAAACGAAGGTAGCCGGACATCTGGTATTTGAATCATTCATTGAACCTTCGGAACAGGAACTTGCAACTGCATTTGCCTTCTTCAAACAACACAATGTTCAGGACCTCATACTCGACCTCAGGTATAATTCGGGCGGCTATGTATATATTGCCCAGCAACTTGCGAGTTATATAGGAGGCAATTCACTGTCGGGTAAAACATTTGCGATGCAGGAGTATAATGACAAATGGCAGTCGGAAAATAGTTCCTTTCCTTTCCTTTCACTAGTGAATTCACTCAACATTAACCGGCTTGTTGCAATAACCACCCGGCTCACAGCATCGGCGAGTGAGGCGGTAATGAACGGCCTTGAACCTCATATCGATGTTGTGAGCGTGGGCGACACCACCGATGGAAAACCCATGGGCATGGATGGATGGATCTGCGGGAATAAATATATTTTCTGTCCCATCACCTTTAAACTTGTAAACTCACTGGGCGAAGGGGAATACTACGACGGTATTGCTCCTGAGAAAAAGGCTGTAGATGATATTACCCGTGATTTCAGCGACAAAGATGAAGCCAGCCTGAGTGAGGCCATACATTACCTGAAAACGGGGGCATTTTCCGAAAAGGGAAGCGGAAGTTTCAGGAAGCTGCCACAGTTCTCTGAAAGGCCGTCATGGACAAACAACATGTTTGACCTGGATAAACAGATTAATCCACCGATTAAATAATTGAAGTCAGGGCCTCAAGAAAAGATCATCCTGGGCATCGATCCCGGGACAAATGTGACAGGGTATGGTGTCATAAAAGCTGCAGGCAAAAATCCCGAGCTTATAGCCATCGGCACCATCGATCTGTCAAAGCTGGGCGATCATTATATTAAGCTAAAACACATATTTGAGAGGATACAGGGCATCATAGATGAGTATCATCCGGATGAGCTGGCCATTGAAGCTCCCTTCTACGGCAAGAATGTCCAGTCGATGCTAAAGCTTGGCAGGGCGCAGGGTGCAGCCATAGCTGCAGCACTAACGCGTTCCTTACCTATATTCGAATATGCTCCCAGAAAAATAAAAATGTCTATTACGGGTCAGGGTGCTGCCTCAAAGGAACAGGTTGCAGCTATGCTCATGAGCATTCTGAAATTCAGTAAGAAAGACATTAAACTTGATGCCACCGACGGCCTGGCAGCTGCCGTGTGCCATTTTTTCCAGTCAGATAATCCTGTAAATGAAACATCCTATTCGGGATGGAAGGATTTCATGAAACGTAATCCTGACAGGATGAAATGAAACTCATCTTCTCACACCAGAGCCACAGCCAGTGAAGCCACACTGACCTTTACTCCCTCCGTCTTCAGCAGTTCAACAGCACATGACTCCATTGTTGATCCTGTTGTTATAACATCATCGATAAGAAGAAGGTGCTTTCCTGCAATCAGATCAGGCCTTTCAACAGTGAAAATGCCTTCAACATTGACCCATCTTTCATAACGCGATCTTTTTGTCTGTGTTGCTGACCGGGCAGTTCTTGCAACTATTCCCGTATCAGAAGGTATTCCTGTAACCTCCGAAAGTCCCGCTGCAATAAGTTCACTCTGGTTAAAACCCCTGATTCTCTTCTTCGAAGGGTGAAGCGGAACAGGTATAATAATATCTATACCGTTAATGAAAGCTGTATCCTGGAGTGAAAGACCATAAATTCTTCCCATTTCGGGTCCTATTTCCTTTATCCCTTTGTATTTAAGATTATGGATCAGCTTTCTTATCCTGCTGTCCTTGTTGTAAAAGGAATAAGCTGCAGCTCTCTCGATCCGGCAGCGACCCCAGAAAAGCCTGGCTACAGGATTATCCTCAACCAGGTGGTAGCCGGTTACAGGAATAAGGATACAGCATTCCGTACAGATTAACCTTTCGCTTCGCAGCAGCTCGTTGCCACAGGCATAGCAAAGTCGCGGATAAAGAAGACTTATGAAGTCATCCCAGAGATCATACAGATAACTCATGCAGCGAGATGAATTATTCTGTAAAGATATATTATTTTATCAGGAATGCATTTCGGATTTTTTCTGCAGTAGCTTTGAACTGCTCCGGGGTAAACCTGAGCTTGGGATTACGGAAGTTTACATCATCCATTGAATCCATGGGCACAAGATGAATATGAGCATGAGGTACTTCGAGACCCAGTACTGCCACTCCTATCCTGTTACATGGTATGACGGTTCTGATCGCAGAGGCCACTTTTTTTGAAAAAACGATCATCCCGGCGAGCATGTCGTCGTCAAGATCAAAAATATAGTCGGTTTCCTGCCTGGGGACTACCAGGGTATGTCCTTCTCTCAGGGGGTTTATGTCGAGGAATGCAAAAAACCTCTCATCCCCGGCAACCTCATAACAGGGTATCTCCCCACTGATAATTTTCGTGAAAATTGATGCCATGACCTATATAAGGTTTATTACAGTGAAATAGCAATTATTTCAAAGGGTATGATGCCTGACGGGACTTTAATATCTACAACTTCACCCACCTTTTTACCTATCAGTCCCATGGCAATCGGTGAGCTAACCGCGAGTTTACCCTGTTTAAGGTCTGCTTCCGACTCAGGGACAAGCTGGTATTCCATGACCATGTTGTTTTTCCTGTTCCTGATCTTCACCCTGTTCAATATTCTGACAGAGGAGGTATCTATCTTCGACTCATCTATTATCCTGGTACGTGCAACTACATCTTCAAGCTTTGAGATTTTTGCTTCGAGCATTCCCTGAGCTTCTTTGGCTGCAGAATATTCAGCATTCTCGGTAAGATCGCCTTTATCACGTGCATCAGATAGAAGGCGGACTATCATTGGCCTTTCAACAGTCCTGAGCTGTTCAAGTTCATCTTTCAACTTCTGAAGACCTTCTTCCGTATTGTATATAACCTCTGACATGTCCCGTTAAGCGTTAAAAAAGATGAAGAATTCCGGGGTTTCCGGAACTCTTCATCATACAAATATAATGAATTATTTATTCAATTACAAAAAGAAACCTGTAAATAAGATGTTTACATTTTAATGATTCTGTACTTATTTTACCTGTATTTTCTTGCTGACTTACGGTTGGCTGCAGCTATTGCCTTTCGTTTTTCCTTTGCCCTCTTATCAGCATCCTTCACATTCTGTTTCATTCTTTCCCTTACCTCCGGAGTCTGAATTTCAAAGGACCGTTTTCTGTTTTCCTCCACATACTGTGCATATTCCTTTTTAAGCCTTTTGTCGTTAGCGGCTTGTTTCTTCTGCGCCTTTACCACAGTTCGTGAGCCGGTGATTTTTGTTTCTTTTTTATTGAGGGGTTTTTTCGTTACGTGCTTCTGCTGTTTTGGACGCGGCGGCCGGTCAAAGGACTGAGCATCACACACCGATGCTGCAAGGCACATTAAAAGAGATAAAGAGAAATACCTGATAAGTGAACTGATCTTCATTATAATTATTTAAAATAAACCTGCACCCTGATTCGTTACTCTTCAGTGGTTAATGCTATTTTTGTACCAACACATCAGAGGGGATGACCATTTTTTCAAAAATAAGGTTTTTTTTCTTTTCGTCTGCAATAGTCTTTTTCGTCATATCATGTGAAAGAGAAGAAAATGACGTTATTCCTGACACTTACGTTGATTTCACTATCGACCTCATGGATTTTCCGGGTATTTACGGGATAATCGGATCTGACACCGTTGATGCTTACGATCTCAGGATTGATTACAGGAGATATGCCGGAGGGTTCGACGATAATGGCATAATAATTTATTCAGGGGCCGACGGCTACTATGCGTACGACAGAACCTGTCCTCACGATTATGTTGAAAACGGATTGAGTGTCAAGGTGGACATAGATTTTACAATAGCCGTGTGCCCTGAATGTGGTACCACCTACGCTCTTGCAGCTTTCGGGACTCCCGCCTCCGGCCCCGGTAAATACCCCTTAAAAAATTACAGGACAAGTCTTAACGGCCGGTATCTCCGGGTCTGGAACAACTACTAATACCTGTAATGGTCGGGTTTATAGGGGCCTTCCTCAGGTACACCTATGTATTCAGCCTGTTCCTGCGTCATTTTCGTCAGCTTAACGCCCAGATGCTCGAGGTGCAGTCTTGCAACTTCTTCATCAAGGTATTTCGGGAGCCTGTAAACACCAATCTTGTAATCAGTTTTCCAGAGGTCGATCTGTGCAAGGGTCTGGTTGCTGAATGAATTGCTCATCACAAAAGAAGGATGACCCGTGGCACAGCCCAGGTTTACCAGGCGGCCTTCAGCAAGCATGAAAATTGCATGTCCGTCGGGGAACACGTATTTGTCAACCTGAGGCTTGATAGTTATCTTTTCTATTCCTTCAACTTCGTTCAGCAGATCAACCTGTATCTCATTATCGAAATGACCAATGTTACAGACTATCGACTGGTCTTTCATCTTTTTCATGTGCTCCACTGTTATCACATCCCTGTTACCTGTGGCGGTAACAAAAATGTTGCCTTCAGGAAGGCTGTCTTCAACAGTTTTCACTTCAAATCCCTCCATGGCCGCCTGAAGGGCACATATCGGATCCACCTCGGTTACGATAACCCTTGCTCCGTACGACCTCATCGATTTTGCTGATCCTTTGCCTACGTCGCCATAACCACAAACCACTACGACTTTGCCGGCTATCATAACGTCGGTAGCTCTCTTTATTCCGTCAGCCAGCGATTCGCGGCATCCGTACAGATTGTCGAATTTTGATTTCGTGACTGAATCGTTAACATTAATAGCAGGTACAAGCAGTTCGCCATGATCGAGCATCTGGTAAAGTCTGTGCACACCTGTGGTGGTCTCTTCCGAAATACCTTTCATTTCCGCAACAGTACGATGCCATTTCCCGGGTTCGCTTACCAGAAGTTCCTTTAGTGTTGAGAATATTATTGCCTGTTCCCTGTTTGCCGCTTTCCTGTCGAGGATGGATGGGTCGTTTTCAGCTTTGTAACCGAGATGTACCATGAGAGATGCATCTCCGCCATCGTCGACAATGAGATGAGGTCCCTTGCCTCCGGGAAATGAAAGTGCCTGTGAAGTACACCACCAGTATTCCTCAAGTGTCTCTCCCTTCCATGCAAATACGGGTATTCCTGCCGCTGCAACAGCTGCTGCTGCGTGATCCTGTGTTGAAAAGATGTTACAGCTTGCCCATCTTATATCGGCACCCAGTTCCTTCAGGGTCTCAATGAGAACTGCAGTCTGTATGGTCATGTGAAGCGAACCTGTTATCCGGGCTCCGCTGAGAGGCTTTTCCTTTGAATACTTATTCCTGATAGACAAAAGTCCCGGCATTTCTTTCTCAGCTATCTCTATTTCCTTCCTGCCAAATCCGGCAAGAGAGATATCCTTTACCTTATATTCCATCTTTTCCTTTACTAAAGTCATTAGCTTATTATTAGAATTGCAAAGTTAACAAAATTACCCTGATTTTGTTCCCGACAGGAGGTTCAAAGCCACACTTCTGTCCCTGTCCATCTGAAGGGTGAGCTCTTCTAAAGTACTGAACCTTATCTCATCTCTCAGACGGTACCTGAAAAACACCTCAATTTCTTCACCGTAAATATCTTCTTCGAAATCAAATATATGAACCTCTATATGTTTTCTTCCTTTTATAGTATTCACGGTCGGATTGGAACCTATGCTGAGCATCCCCGGCTTCGTTCTGCCACTCACCTCAATTTCAACGGCATATACTCCGTCACCGGGGATCAGCTTATACCTGTACAGGGGCTTTATGTTTGCTGTAGGATAGCCCAGTTTCCTCCCGAGCTTTTTACCTGCCACTACCGTGCCCCTCAGCTTATAGCTGTATCCCAGCCATTTATTCGCATTATTAAGGTCTCCTTTCAGCAAAGCTTCCCGTATCAGCGACGAACTGACAAAGCCTTTTCCCGACCTGAGTCCTGCAACTTCTTCAACCACGAAACCCGACTTCCCTGCATATTCATTTACAGTATTATAATTACCTTCGCCGCGGTAGCCGAAATGATGATCATGTCCCATCACAATGTGGCTGGTACCTATCCTTCGGACAAGTATCTTTTCTACAAAATCACTGGCACTCATCCTGCTTAGAGCCGGGGTAAACTTCAATACAACAAGATGATCCACAGAGGCCTCCTCAAGGAGCTTTATCTTCTCTTCCGTGGAGGAAAGGAAAGACAGAGATTTCTTTTCTTCAGAAACCACCAGCCTGGGATGAGGGTCAAAAGTAATAACCACTGACTCCCCCCCCTTATCTGCAGCACGTCTCACCAGGGCATCGATAAGAACCCTGTGACCGCGGTGTACTCCGTCGAAAATACCCATCGTTACGACAGGTTTAACGAATCCGGGGTCAGTATATCCGTGGTGTATCTGCATAATTCCGTGATGATGGTGCAAAATTAGTAAAGCATTGTTATTTGAAATGATATTGTGATTTTGTTTTTGTATTTTTATGGATATATAACGATTTTATGAAATCCGGTTCTGACACTTACTACAGCCTCGACGAATGGCTGGCACCATTCAGGACAATAATTAACGAACGTATTGAACGATGCCGGACGAAGGAAAGAACCCTTACATCCGGAAAATCTCTTCAGGAATTTTCCATGGGTCATTTTTACTATGGCCTTCACAGGGAAAGAGACCACTGGATATTCAGGGAATTTGCGCCTTATGCTACCGATATATGGCTCAGTGGAACATTCTCGGGATGGAAAGAAATGCCCGGGTTCAGTATGAACAGGATAAACGAATACGGAGACTGGGAACTTGTCATGCCATTAAAGGCATTGAACCACGGGGACCTTTTCAAACTGTCAGTTCACTGGAAGGGAGGAAGCGGCGAAAGGATACCCTCTTATGCAAACAGGGTGGTCCAGGACGAACATACAAAGATATTTTCCGCGCAGGTATGGTGCCCCGGGGATCCATACAGATGGAAGACGGAGACCTTCACGTCGCAGGCCACAACGCCGGTTGTTATATACGAAGCACACGTAGGTATGGCCACGCAGTTTGAAAAAACAGGCACCTACAGGGAATTTACTGAGAACGTGATCCCTAAAATAGTTGCAGCAGGATATAATACTATACAGTTAATGGCAATTCAGGAGCATCCTTTTTACGGCTCCTTCGGTTATCATGTTTCAAGTTTTTTTGCTGCTTCCTCGCGCTTTGGCACTCCCGAAGACCTTAAGGAACTAATAGATACGGCACATAGCGCAGGTCTCAGGGTGATCATGGATCTTGTACATTCACATTCGGTGAAAAATGTGAATGAAGGCCTTGGTCTCTTTGACGGCTCCCCGGATTTGTATTTTCACACCGGCAACCGGAGAAACCATATAGCATGGGATTCATTATGTTTTGATTACGGGAAAGACAGTGTGATCCACTTTCTGCTTTCAAATTGCAGGTACTGGCTTGAAGAGTACAAATTCGACGGTTTCAGGTTCGACGGCATAACCAGTATGATTTACTATGACCACGGCCTTGGAAAAAATTTCACCTCCTACGGTGAATACTTCGACGGCGGCCAGGATGTTGATGCTCTGGTATACCTTTACCTTGCCAACAAAATGATCCATGAATTCAGAACCGGTGCCCTGTCTGTGGCTGAGGAGATGAGCGGGATGCCCGGACTGGCTGCACCCACATCACAAGGGGGATACGGCTTTGATTACAGGCTTTCGATGGGTGTTCCCGATTTCTGGATCAAGCTTATCAAGGAGACCCCGGATGAAAACTGGGACATGGGCCATCTTATGCATGAGCTCACACAGCACAGGCCTGAAGAAAAGATCATCTCCTACTGTGAATCGCACGACCAGGCCCTTGTTGGCGACAAAACCCTGATTTTCAGGATGCTCGATGCCGAAATGTATTATGGCATGATGAAATCGCATCACAACCTGGTAATAGACAGGGGGATAGCGCTGCATAAAATGATAAGGCTGTTAACATTTGCAACTGCCGGAGGCGGTTACCTGAACTTCATGGGTAACGAATTCGGCCATCCCGAATGGATTGACTTCCCCAGGGAAGGAAACAACTGGAGCTACAAATATGCCCGCCGGCAGTGGCATCTGGCAGAGAGTAAAGAACTCAAGTACCAGTATCTTGGTGCTTTCGACGCTGCGATGGTAAGACTGCAGGAGAAATACAGAATTCTTGATGACCTTTACATAGGAAGGCTAACTGAAAACAGTCACGACAAAATTATAGCATTCACAAGAGGAGATCTGCTGTTCGTATTCAACTTCCATCCGTCCACCTCCTTCACCGATTACGGTATCGCGGTAAAGGGTAAATTCAGGATACTTATCGATTCCGATGATCCTGCTTTCGGGGGTTTCGACCGTATAGACAGAAATACGGTTTTTACATCTATCAGAAAAGCAGAAAGGGGTATCCTGAATATGCCTCTGTACCTGTATCTCTATCTGCCTGCCCGAACGGCCATGGTTCTTAAGAGAGAGCCTGTGAAACGTGCTATCGACGTTTAATCTATCCATCTGAGAAGATAGAAATCCTGCTTATGCGGCAGATCCTTATGTTTCGGGTATATCCTTATTCCGTAAAAGAAGGTGCCTGCTTTTTCCGGAACAAGGTGAGCCCGGTAATGGCATTTGCCGTTTTTGCAACTCACAATCGCAAACTCCTTGCCGGCTACAAACTCATGCTCTCCATTCTTGTTCAGAGAGGTTATGATGAATTCAACTCCTACATTCTCCTTTGGAATGTTCTTGATGTTGAGAGCCACTTCAGCCCTGTAATCGTGACCTGAATGATATATGTTCTCATCGGGTTTCTCAAAGCTGTAGTTAACAACTTCGATGTTATCCCATTCTTCCCTCATGCTCTGCTTCCATCCGGCCAGTTCCTTTGCTTTTTCAAAATTATTCGCTGTCAGATATTTATGCCGCGCGTGTAGTTTCCGGTAAAATTTTTCATAATAGTCGTCGAGTTGCCGTTTCATGGTGAATTCCGGCGCAATTTTGGTCATGGTATTCTTAATAAGGCTGATCCACTCAACAGGTACTTCCTTGTCGTTGAAAGAATAGTATGCAGGAATTATCTCATATTCCATCATATTATAAATTGTCTCTGCATCGACATCATCCTGAAGATCCTGGTTGTAGAATGTGCGTTTCTTGGGGAGAGCCCAGCCTGCATAGGCACGGTAGCCTTCCACCCACCATCCGTCGAGAACGCTGAAGTGGATTGTCCCGTTCATCACGCCTTTTTCGCCACTGGTACCTGAAGCTTCCATAGGCCTTGTAGGTGTGTTAAGCCATATATCGACACCCCTGACAAGATATTTGGCAAGCTCTATGTCATAATTTTCCAGGAAGATCACCTTACCTGCAAACTGGGGCATCTGTGACACCTCAAAAACCCTCTTGATCAGATCATGACCACCTCCGTCGTGAGGATGGGCCTTGCCGGCAAAAATGAACTGTACAGGCCTCTCGGGGTTGTTTACAATGCGCGCAAGACGATCGAGATCACGGAAGATGAGCGAAGCTCGCTTATAAGTGGCAAAACGTCTCGCAAAACCTATCGTAAGGGCATTTTCGTCGAGATGACTGCTGATATTCAATAGAGTCCTCGGACTCACATGCCTTTCCATCATATCGGTCTGAAGCCTTTTTCTGATATTTTCAAAAAGCTTCTTCTTAAGTCCCTTTTTGATTTCATATATCCTTCTGTCATCGACACTGTATATCTTTTCCCACAGGGCCCTGTCGGTCTGGTCGAAATGTTCGTCGCCGGTAAGTTCCCTGTAAACATCCTTCCATTCCTGTGCCAGCCATGTTGGAAGATGAACTCCGTTGGTAACGTAATCGATGAACAATTCCTCTCTCAGATACCCCGGCCACAGCTTGTTGAACATACCCTGGCTTACCTCGCCGTGCAGCTTGCTGACACCGTTAACCTCCTGCGACATGCGGGTTGCAAGATAGCTCATGTTGAACTTCCTGTCCATTTCGTTCTCACAGCGGCCGAGAGCCATAAGTTCGTCCCATGAAATATTAAGCCGGCTGTGATAATGTGATATATATTTTCTCAGCAGATCCTCTTCGAAGGCATCATGTCCGGCAGGAACAGGCGTGTGGGTTGTAAAAAGGGTGGAAGCCCTCACCGATTCAAGAGCCTGGTTGAATGTCAGATGATGTTCGCTTATCATCATACGGAGTCTTTCAAGGCTGATGAAGGCTGAATGCCCTTCATTGCTGTGAAACACATCCGGCTTGATACCCATGGCTGTAAGCGCTCTTATACCTCCTATACCCAGAATAAGCTCCTGCCTGAGCCTGTTCTCATTGTCGCCGCCATACAGGTAATGGGTTATCGTACGGTCTTCAGGGGTATTATCGTCGAGGTCTGTGTCCAGAAGGATGAGCTTCACCTTGCCCACCATGGCTTCCCATACACGCACCCTGACTGTTCTTCCGGGCCACACGAGGTTGACTGACAATTGGTTCCCTTCGTTATCCTTAACGGGAAGTATCGGCAGCCGCGAAAATTCTTCAGCTTCATAAATAGCAAGCTGTTCACCTTTGGGACCCAGCTTCTGTTTGAAATATCCAAACCTGTAAAGAAGCCCTATACCAATGATATGGATATTTGAGTCGCTGGCTTCCTTGAGATAATCGCCGGCAAGGATACCCAGTCCTCCCGAATAGATCTTCAGGCACGGATGTATCCCGAACTCCATACTGAAATAGGCAATGGTCGGTTTCTCAGGGTCGTCGGGTCTGTTGAGGTATTCCCTGAACGACCCTGTAACTTTTTCGAGGTCTTCTATAAAATCAATGTCATCCTCAAGTACGAGAAGTCTTTTATAATCGATTTTCTCGATCAGCATTTTTGGATTATGTTTAACCTCTTCCCAGAGTGAAGGGTCCATTCTGCGAAACAGTGATTCCGCTTCTCCGTTCCAGGACCACCACAGGTTGTTTGCCAGCTCCTTGAGTGCAGCCAGTTTGTCGGGAACATCGCTTTGAACATAAATATCCTTCCATACGGGAACCTGGTGGGGTTTCCTGACAGGTATACCTGCTGCCTCAATAAATCCGGCAAATTCACGCGGTTCTTCTCTTCTGACTCCGCTTTTACTGAGAGCCATCTGGTAGGCTGTGAAATAATGCTGCACAAGTGTATCCCACATGGCTATGCGTGAAATTTCATGTGCCCTGGCCCTGGCTTCCTTCACCTCATCCTCATCCAGCCCGACAAATTTTTCAATGAACTGCCTTATATTATCTACAACTTCCTTTTCATTGTCATCGCTACGCTCCACAACAGCTATCCCGTTGCCCGGATCTTTGAAATAATCTCTCACCCAAAGGCCGAAACCTGAAAGTGATGTGGTAACGGTGGGTATAGAAAACATAAGGCTTTCCAGTGGGGTATATCCCCAGGGTTCATAATATGAAGGAAATACCGACAGGTCGAACCCGATCAGAAGGTCATAGTACGGCATGTTGAATATACCGTCATTACCGTTGAGGTATGAAGGAGCAAAAATGATCTTTACCTTAGATCCCTTTTCATTCAGAAGCTGATTGTCACGAATCCTGTTGAGAACAGGATCGGAAGACGGATAATGCAGACAATGAGTAAGGTATCTGTCTCCTCCGTTCACCTGGCCGTTATTGTAAAGGATCCCTGCCAGATCTTCGCGTGGTCCTTTGTGATATGCAGGCATGAGAATAAAGGCCACTATCTCTTTTCCCTGCCTTTCTGATTTGCTTAGTTCTCCCAGAGAATCGATGAAGATGTCGACGCCCTTATTTCTGAATTCATATCTCCCGCTGTGGGCAATAAGGACACTGTCACGGGAGAGTTCATAGCCCAGGATAGCTTCAGCCACGGCAATCAGCTTATCTCTTGCTTCTGTTCTCTTCTGTTCAAATTTCTCCTGCGGAGGCACAAATGAATCTTCAAAACCATTTGGGGTGACGATATCGACATCTTTTGCGAGAAAATGACTGCATTCTTTTGAAGTTATGCCACTTACCGTGGTGAATACATCAGCCACCGATGCTGTTAACTTTTCAAGAGATTGTTTGGCAACCACGTTGAACTCACGTGCCACCTGCTGTGGTGCAAATTCTTTCATCTTACCGTACAATGGCCTGTTGTTGCCTGCAACGCAGCGGCCGAGGACAGTGGCATGAGTTGTAAAGGAAGTAGCTATCCAGGGAGCATGTTTCTCGAGGTATAATACCCCTGTACCTGTCATCCACTCGTGAAACTGAGCTATGATATTATGATATTCGTGGTAGAAGGATGTAAAGCTTTCGATAAGTTTGCCGGCGGCGTAACCGAAAAGGGCAGGCTCGACATAGTCCCATTGTCCTGAAATACTGTCTAGTTTATAAGTCTCCCAGAATTTTGCAAATATTTCATTTTGCTGTCCAAAATACGGAGTGAAGTCAATGAGCATCACAATTGGTCTGCCGGCTATATTCCACCGGCCTGTCTTTACCCTTATCCCCTCCGACTCTGCTATTGTCTTCCATTCTGCGAAGAGCGACACATCGGGTATAAATTCCGGGTTTGTGATATCTTCTCTCCATACATCCGGACCTATCAGGATATAATTGTCGCCTACCTCTTCAATAATATTGAGAGCCTTTGTTGAAATAACTGTATGTATTCCTCCAACCTTGTTACAAACTTCCCAGCTGGTTTCAAAAATAAATTCAACCTTCATCTGCAGATATTAAATATTTAAAACAATTGAATAAGCTATTTTTTCTTTGCTGACGGTTTTTTAACAGTCACCGTCTTCCTGTTCCTGGTGGCAGTGCTCTTTGCATTAGCCCCGGAGGCCGGTTTTGAAGCTTTTTTTACAGCTGTCTTGGCAGCTGATTTCCTTTTTGCAGCTTCCGGTTTAGCGAGGCTCGAAACAGCAAGCTTTACAGCAAGTTCTTTAAGTGATGGCTGAGACTTTTTTACGGCTGCGGGACGTCCCCGCTTTGATGCAGCTCTTTTTTTGTTAACAAGACCCTCTATTTCAGCTTCTTTACTGGCAATTATCTCATCTTTGGCCATGATCACTGCTTCAAGTTTTGCGATCTGAACCTGTTCGTCGGTGGTGGGAGAGCATTTTTTCAATCTGATCTCAAAATCGCTCAGAACGTTCATATAGTTCATGAAAGCATCGTAAGGAGTATCATAGGGATTAAAGTATGCGTGTACCGCGCCGTCGGAGAAGAATTTTGTGGCCATATAGTAAAAATGGTCGCTCGACTGCAGATATTCCCAGTCCTTCAGGATAAGTTCATCGTCACATTTTCTGACCTGTTCCGAAAGTTCGTATAGTTTATCAAAGGCAGCATACTGCAGTTCGTTTCCCAGCCAGGCTGTGATATCTCTCTCTTCGTCAGCCCATGATACGGGAGAAGGGATACTGATAGCCGATACCGGCTGTAATTCTTCAGCCACCTCCGCGGGAGTCATGAACTTATAAGGTGTCTTCTTCATGATCGCTGAAGGCAGGTGTTTCAGAAAGTCGAAGATACCTGTCTCTTTCCAGTTGTGCTCACCAAAAGTCTCATAGTCGATGAAGATATTTACAAGCTCGCTCCTGGGGGCAATTTTCGACAGCCATGTAGCATATTTATCTGCTGTCAGAGGCCAGGCACTCCATCCCTTGTTAGAAAACCTGAATGCTATATCGTCGCTCAGAACGAAATTCCTGAGCAGCACTTTAAGCCTTGGGTTAACCGAATTACAATACAGGAAATTGGGACTTTTCCAGCCAAGTACATGCTTGGCTCCTTCGGTAAGCATCGATTTGAAACCCATATCGGCTACCCATGATCCTATTTCATCCGAATAAATGAGTTCGGTATTTCTGAAAGAAACAGGTTCAACGCCCAGGAAGTCTTTAAGCATCCTGCGGTGCATTTCAACCTGATGCTCAAACTGTGCCCTGTTCTTTAACGAGGAAAGTGAGTGGGAATTTGTCTCTGCAAGAAATTCGACCATTCCTGTTTCGGCAAGGGCCCTGAAAGAATCGAGAACCTCGGGTGCATAGAGCCTGAACTGGTTTATCACTATCCCGGAAAGGGAAAAAGCGACCTTGAATTTCCCCTTATGCTTCCTGATAAGATCGAGAAGGACAGCGTTGGCAGGAAGATAACATTTGTCGGCTACCTTTTGCAAGATCGATTCATTGAGATAATCATCATAATAGTAATGATCATGCCCCAGATCGAAAAATCTGTAACGCTTAAGCCTGAAAGGCTGGTGAACCTGAAAATAAAAGCAAATTGCTTTTCTGGCTGCTTCACTCATGTCTTATTCTTATTTATGCCAAATGATTCTTTCGTATATATCTTTAACATGTCTTGCTGAATTATCCCACTTGAGCCTGATGACCTCCTCCTTGCCGTTCTTTATGAACATGCTTGCGAGGGCCGGGTAATTCAGTATCCCGTATATTGCATCGGCCATGGCGTCAATATCCCAGAAATCGGTTTTTACAGCATGTGTAAGTATTTCGGCTACTCCCGATTGCTTGCTTATGATGACAGGCACGCTGGATTGCATGGCTTCGAGAGGCGATATTCCAAAAGGCTCTGAGACAGAAGGCATTATATACACATCGCTCATTGCCAGCATAGTAAACACGTCTTTACCTTTCAGGAAACCAGTAAAATGGAACCTGTCGACTATATTAAGAGACGCTGCCCGCCGGATCATCCTTTCCATCATATCGCCCGATCCTGCCATTACAAATCTGACATTATCCATTGCTTTAAGGACCTTGTAAGCCGCTTCGATGAAGTATTCAGGTCCTTTCTGAAGGGTTATCCTGCCGAGAAATGTCACAACTTTCTCATCAAAACCCTTTTTAACCACAACATCGTCATCTATTCTGACAGGTTCAACAGCATTGTAAACTGTTTCAACTTTACAAGGATCTATATTATACTTATGGATGACAATGTCGCGTGTAAGATTACTTACCGTGATAATTTTCGAGGCAGCATCCATTCCGTTCTTTTCAATACGGTACACGTCGGGGTTTACACTCCCTCCGCTCCTGTCGAAGTCGGTTGCGTGCACGTGTATCACCAGCGGTTTTCCCGAGACTTCCATAGCAGCTATTCCTGCCGGATAAGCAAGCCAGTCGTGAGCGTGGATAATATCGAAATCATTTTCTTCGGCAATGACCGAGGCTACCACGGAATATTTATATATCTCATCGAGAAGGTTTCCTTCGTATCTTCCGGAGAAATCAACCATGCCCTTGTTGTTTGTCTCTATTATCATACGGTGGCCGGAGATCTCCGAACGGGTAATTTTCCAGAAATCCTCCGGCTCGGTATAAGGCACTATTTTCGAGGAAACTTCAATTTTTTCAACAGCTTGTCTTACTCCCTTGTAGTAGATCTTTTTGAAGGCAACAGGAACTTTGTTGGCGCCGATGAGGCGTACTATGCTCTGGTCTTCGTCTCCCCAGGCTTTTGGCACAACAAAGATCACTTCGAGGTCTCCCAGCGAAGCCATACCCTTTGTAAGACCATAGCTGGCCGTCCCCAGTCCTCCCGATATATGAGGAGGAAACTCCCACCCGAACATTAACACACGCATAATGTGCCTGTTTTAGTTGTTAGAATATTCTCTTTCAAGCAGATCTATGATCCTCAGCACCTCACCAACACTCCAGGCCTGCGAAACAGCGCCCCTGGGATTGTGAGGGGGATCGCCGTCATGGATTTCCGAAAGCGTGGAGATCCCGTGTTCACTCATACACTCTTCGAGTCCGTAAATGATATTTTTAATTTTCTGCGCTCCCTGTTTTCCATATACTTTGAGCCATCCCTCGCAGAAGGGTCCGAGAAGCCATGGCCACACCGTACCCTGATGGTATGCATTATCGCGTGTCTCCTGATTACCGCAATAAGTGCCCTTGTAGAACTTATTTCCGGGAGAGAGAGTCCTGATCCCCCTGGGAGTAAGAAGCTCCTTATCGGCAACATCAAGTACCTTTTTCATCTGCTCCTTGTCGAGCATGGAATACGGAAGAGAAACGGCAATAAGCATATTCGGCCTTTTGAAGAAATTCTTACCCTCCTCCTCATTGACATAGTCGGCCAGGTAACCTGTCTTTTCATCCCAGAACATTTCAATGAAGGAATTTTTTATAAGTTCCGGAAGATGCGCATATTCTTTTACAAATTTCCTGTCTTTTCCCGATTTTGCCAAATCAAGAACAAAACTGACGGCATTGTACCAGAGGGCGTTTATTTCCACCGCATAACCGCTCCTCTGAGTCACAGGTACTCCGTTTACAACAGCATCCATCCAGGTAAGAGCTTTCCCCGGGGCTCCTGCATAAATGAGACCGTTTTCGGTCATCAGGATGTTGTAATCGGTACCGTTCCGGTAAGCCGAGAGGACCGATTTTGCTGCATCACCATAACGTTCACAGCAGTCTGTCCCACCGTTAAGAACATATTGCTGGAGGGCCCAGAAGAACCAGAGGGGGGCATCGACCGAGTTGAAAGCATAATGACCTTTGGTTCCCATGTTGGGAAACAACCCGTCTTTCATCCTTCTCACCTGGGTATCCAGAACTGCCCTGTAAAGATCCAGCTTATGCCTTGCCAGGGCTATTCCCGGCAGGGAGATGAAGGTATCCCTTCCCCATGAACCAAACCAGGGATAACCTGCTATTATAAGAGTATCTTCTCCCCTTCTTTCCACAAACTGCTGTGCGGCATTTCTGAGGCAGTGTACAAAGCTGTCCCTGGGAATTTTCCGTGATACCGTCTTCGAAAATTTTGTCTTGAAGCCGTTGGGGTTCTCTTCCTTTGTCGATGCTGAGAAGACGATCGTATCACCTTTTTTTGCCCTGAATTCGAAGAAGCCCGGACAAAAGAGGTCTTCCGAATAGTCATAACCCCGCTTCTGCTCCTCGATGTACTCAACGCCAAGATACCAGTCGGGAACATGGACAAACTCCGGCCTGGAAGAAAATTGCATATTGAGGTAAGGAAAACCTTCATAAAGCTTCATTTTTATGCCGTTCTTCACAGGTTCAATCTTCGTATTCGCAGCCATATTGGCATGAGTGAGCTCATGGATGCTCCGGAATGCCAGGAAAGGCTTGAGCTGAATCTTCATCTCCTCGGCAGCTTCCAGTACAGTATATCTTACCAGCAGCTGCTCCTCGTCATGCACCAGCAGCCTTTCAACCTGCAGCAGCACATTACCGACACGGAACACCCTCGAAGGAATGACCTCGGTGCTGAAATCCTCAATATATTTATGCCCCTTCGGACTGTAATAATCTCCCTTGTACTTCCTTATACCTAAATTAAAGCTCTGATTGTTGTTCAGTACGGTAACATCAACTGCTGAAAGAAGCACAAATCTTCCTCCTCCGAGTTCATCAACCGGACAAACGAGAAGTCCGTGATATTTGCGGGTGTTACATTCCACAATGGTTGTGGAAGCATAGGAACCTGCCCTGTTGGTCCTTATTATTTCCCTGCCCAGCGAATACTCCAGATTAACGATCTTGCACTTATCAAATTTGATATAGCTCATATGATTACAATTAGCCTGATATAAAAAGTCTTTTAAGATAGCATATTTTCTTAAACATTGCAAGCCTTCTGCAGGCATGAAAATAAATTATTCATCATGCTCGCTGGCTGCCGCTGAAAAAATTAAATAACTTTGCAGATCAACATTTTTTGAAGACTGTTAATTAATCTACGTTTAATGATTAAGAAAGTCCTTTTATTCTTGTTTACTGCAGTTGCTTTCGCAGGGTGCAAAAATAATAATATTGAGATAATTGGCAAACTAAAGGGCCATACTGAAGGAGAATATTTATACCTCGACGAACTGAAATCCACGGATCTGATCACGGTCGATTCAGCCGCTGTCTCATCCGACGGGACTTTCAGGTTTTCAAGGACTGTGAAGTTTCCTTCCTTCTACCTCCTTAAAACTGATGAAACAAACTTTCTGATGCTCCTTCTTGAGCCGGGTCAGAAACTTCAGATTTCAGCTTATCGCGATTCGCTTAATTTTCCTGAAATGATCACAGGCTCACCCGGGACCATGCTGATGAATGAATACAACATAAGATTGCAGAAAACACAGATCAGTTTGCAGAGCCTGTACGAAACCTATATTGAGAACCTTGGCACCGAAAGACTCGACACGGTAATGGAAGAACTTGAAAACCGTGCCCGGGTGTGCCTCGATGAACTAAACAGCTACACCAGAGACTATATAGACAGGAACCTGAATTCGCTTGTCAGCCTGGTTGCACTTTACCAGCAGGTGGCTCCGGGAGAATATATCCTTAGTCCTGAAAAAGACCTCACATATTTTCTGAAAGTCGATTCGGCAATGATGCGGCTATATCCCGCCTATGAGCCCGTTATATCGCTCCACGAGCAGGTTTCCGGACTGAAGTCTGCCATGATCACACAGCAGGTTGACACGGGAACTTCAGGAGAAGGATTTGAAGCTCCTGAAATAGCCCTTCCCGGAACTGACGGCGACACGGTAAGATTGTCATCTACACGAGGGAAAATTGTACTCCTCGACTTCTGGGCTTCATGGTGCGGCCCGTGCAGGAAGGAAAACCCTAACCTTGTTAAAGCTTACGGGCTTTATCATGACAAGGGCTTCGAGATTTTCCAGGTGTCGCTCGACAAATCCAAAGAAGCCTGGATGAAGGGTATAAGTGACGACGGTCTCGGAAAATGGATTCATGTGAGCGACATAAAGTACTGGCAGTCGGCTGTGGTTCCGCTATATAACCTTGAAAAGATCCCAAGCAGCTTCCTTCTCGACAGAAAAGGGAAAATAATCGCACGAGACCTGAGGGGAGATGAGCTCCTCAAAACCCTGTCGGAAGTGTTCTCTGAATGAAATGCCAAAAAACAATTCTCAACATAAAAACCCCTTATTCATGAAAAAGATTTTATTTCTGTTGATCTTACTGTCAGTACTTTCCGGATGCAAAAATGAAGATCTGGTAACAATAAGAGGTAAACTGGGGGGGACAGAAGCAACAGGACAATATATAAAAGTAAACCGTGCCGATATCAATTCGATAAAATTCCTTGATTCAACAAAGATAAAACGTAACGGGGATTTCAGTCTGCGCCTTAAATCTTCAGTTCCCGATTTCTACCAGCTGGCACTTTCAAATGATAATTTCATAACCCTCCTTGCCGAACCCGGTGAAAAAATAAAGCTGCATTTTGAATCGGAAAGACTTTATGAAAATTACAGAGTTGAAGGTTCTGAAGGCTCCGTACTTGTAAAGACGCTCGACGACAGGCTTATGACAACCAAAAGAAAGCTGGATTCACTGAACGCTGTTTATCAGAAGGCATCAAAAGAACCTGGTTTCGAAGCTGTTCAGCCTCAACTGGAGCAGCAAATGTCAGACCTTGTGAGAGCCCAGAGAAAGTTCAACATCGAATTCGTTATCAACAATATCAACTCACTGGCATCTGTTAAAGCCCTTTTCCAGAAACTGCATGAAGAAGCTTATGTTCTGTACGATCCCCGCGATCTGCAATACATGAAGATCGTGTCCGATTCACTAAGGAAAAATTACCCCGACTCGCGGCATACCAAAGCGCTTCTCACAACTTTTGAAAAAGAAATGGCTCAATTCAATGCAAGAAAGTACATTGCAATGATCGATACACTTCCCGAAGTGAAACTTGATGCCGTGCTGAAGGATATTAACGGACGTCAGGTCGCATTGTCATCGCTGAGGGGCAAATATGTGCTGCTCACCTTCTGGTCGGCTGATTCGCGTGAGTGTGTCGCCGATAATATGCAGCTGAAGGAGTTTTACCGCCTCTACAACAGGAAAGGATTTGAGATCTACCAGATAAACCTCGACAAGGATGAAGAGACCTGGAAGGCAGCCGTAAAATTTGATGAGCTGCCATGGATAAGCGTCAGGGAAGAGGATCCTTCGTATCAGAAAAGCGCCGTCATCTTCAATGTAAGAAGCCTGCCGGCAAATTATCTCTTCGATCCGGCCGGCAACATAATAGGTTCAAACCTCCATGGCAGGGCTTTGCAGCTTAAGCTCGCCCAACTTTTCAAAAACTGATTCCGATCTTGAAAACCAGGGGGAAAATATATTTTGCATCCGACTTTCATCTCGGCCTTAATTCCGGAACAAACGCGTCCGAAAGAGAGAAAAATATTGTAAGATGGCTCGATGAAATAAGCCATGATGCCTGCGAAATATACCTTCTGGGAGATATCTTCGATTTCTGGTGGGAGTACCGTCTGGTGGTCCCCCGCGGATTTACGAGGTTCCTGGGGAAGATCTCCTCTATCACCGATTCGGGGGTGCCAGTTCATTTTTTTACCGGTAATCACGACATGTGGGTAAGAGATTACCTTTCACAGGAATGCGGAATGAAGATACATACAGGTCCGATTAGCGTGAACTTCGACGGTAAAATCTTCCATCTGGCTCATGGTGAAGGCCTCGGAACCCTGAACAACGCATATAAGATACTGCTGTGGATATTCCGCAACAAAACACTCAGGGTACTGTATTCGGCACTACATCCTGCAATAGGTGTCGGCATCGGGCACAGGTGGTCGCACAGTTCCAGGCTGGCGAAAGGTGATTCCACCCCTTTCCTGGGAGAAGACAGGGAAGACCTTCTGAGATATGCACGGTCGGTAAAGGAAAAGGAGAATATTGATTATTTTATCTTCGGACACCGTCATCTTGCCATGTCGTTCGCTATGAAGGAAGGTGCAGAGGCTTTTTTCCTCGGCGACTGGATCACCAACAGCACCTATGCAGTCTGGGATGGAACTAAAATTGAGCTGAAGATTTTTAGCTGACGAATTATTCCTTCACGGATACGGTGATAAGGTAGTAGGAATACAGGTCATTAATTCTCTCAAACTGGCAGGCAAGTTTGTTACCCGATTTTCTGGCCATTTCTATCAGACCCATATTTCCGGTATTTTCGGAAGTCGATGACTGAGCTGACAGGGAGCTGATATAGAACTCCCTCAGTCCTTCCCTGTCGAGTGCGTTTATCCTGTCTATCTTCTCCTTCAGTCCGTCAACATTTTCATTAGGTATAAGGTTGAAAGTGGTAAGGTAGTAGGTTCCGGCGCTGTACCGTATTATTGCCACGGGCATGCCATACTTTTTTTCTGCCTCGTTGCCCGGGCTGTATTTTGCCACGTTTTCGATTATCTCTATCAGGATGCTGAAGACTCTCTT
>JAFGXX010000224.1 GCA_016936435.1 Bacteroidales bacterium | reverse complement strand
TATTTAATGAGAAGAAGGTTATTGAAACAGGAAGGGATGGTGGTATGGCTTACGGGCCTGTCGGGTTCAGGAAAATCGACACTTGCAACAGGACTGGAATCAGAACTTCTTAAAAAGGGATATTTCACCTATGTTCTCGACGGAGACATTATCAGAAGCGGATTAAATTCAGACCTTGACTTCTCCGACGAGGGAAGAAATGAAAACATACGGAGGGTGGCAGAAGTGGCTGCCTTAATGAAAGATGCATCTATAGTGGTTATCGTGGCATTCATCTCGCCCTTCAGGAAAATGCGTGATTTTGCAAGGCAGAGGGCCGGGGACGGAAATTTTGCCGAAGTATGGGTGAGAGCCCCTCTCAGTGTTTGCATTGAACGCGACCCGAAGGGACTCTATAAAAAAGCTCTCAGCAACCGGATTTCCGATTTCACGGGTATATCTTCGGCCTATGAAGAACCCCTTGATCCTGAGCTTGTAATAGATACAGATACCCTGTCGGTTGAGGAATCGACAGCCATACTGACACGCTTTGTAACGGAAAAACTCAAAAAACACTGAGCCTCTTATGCATCCCGATCCACAAAAACTACCTGTATATCCTCCCCTGTTCATTGTAAAATTTTTTAACCTGATCAGGAGAAAAATGGTCAGGATAAGCCGGAGATTTACCCATCCCGGAGTGGTAATGCTTGAACATATGCAGAATCTCTGGCTTCTGGGATCCATAAGCGTGGTAAACGAACTGGGTATTGCAGATATTCTGAAGAATGGCCCGCAGTCAGTATCCGGCCTTGCCGCGCAGACAGGCACTCTGGCTGACCCCTTGTACAGAGTGATGAGGCTGCTGGCTTCGGAAGGCATATTCAGGGAACTTAATGACAGGAAATTTGAGAACACACGCTATTCCCGGCCAATGATGGATGGTGAACTTAAGCATTTCATCCGACACACGCTCAATCCATTGCAGTTCAGGATTTTCGGAGAGATGATGCATTCACTTAAAACAGGAAACAGAACGACAGAACTCTTTTTTCAGGAAGGCGCTTTTGAACACATGGGTGGCTCGGAAGAACTGGGAGAAATGTATAACAGGGCAATGACCAATACATCCCGGATGCAGGTCGCCGCCATCCTCTCGGCTTTTGACTTCAGCGGGTATTCAAAGATCGTGGATATAGGCGGAGGTCAGGGTTTCTTTTTATCGGCAATACTTTCCGGATATCCGGCTTCCACCGGGATACTCTTCGACCTCGGCACTGTGTTCAGCGATCCCCGGAAACTTCCCGATCCTGCAGTCTTCGGTGGCCGGCTTAACATTGTTCCGGGTAGTTTTTTTGACTTTGTACCTCCCGGAGGCGATCTTTATACAATGAAAAATATACTTCACGGGTGGGACGACCGTAAATGTGTTGAGATACTTACAAATATTAATAAGGTAATGGCGGAAAACGGAAAGATCATGATAATTGAATCTGTTGTCGGCGAACCAAATAAAGCCTCCTGGGGGGCGATGACAGATATTTTCATGATGGCAGGTCTGGGAGGAAGGGAACGTACTGCAGAGGAGTTCCGGTCACTGATTGAAGCAGCCGGTTTAAAAATGGAAAGTATAAGAGAAACAGTCTCTCCCCTTAGCCTTATTATTGCCGTACCGCGTGTGAGCAGATTATGATCAAAACTATATCTTTGGCTCTTTCTTTATCTGTAAACTGTATAAGTTGAAAGAGGAAAGCAATCCGGTAATAGAGGTAAGAGACCTTGTAAAGAGGTATAAAACTTCAGGAGAGGAGGCACTGAAAGGTATCAGCCTTAGTGTGAGCCGGGGTGAATTCCTTGGCCTTCTGGGGCCCAACTCAGCCGGTAAAACAACTTTCAGCTCTCTGATATGCGGACTTATAAAGCCAACATCCGGGATAATTACGGTGTTGGGCAGTGAAGTAAACGGCGATGCCGGTAAAATCAGGAACAGGATGGGCCTGGTTCCACAGGAAATAGCTCTTTATCAGGGCCTTACAGTACGTGAAAATATCATGTTGTTCGGACATCTTTATGGTCTTCATGGTAAGAGTCTCAGGGAAAGGGCTGACATGATGATTGAAATATTCAACCTTAAAGAGCACCTGTCAAAGCTCCTTTCTCATTGTTCGGGAGGGATAAGAAGACGGGTGAATCTGATAAGCGGGATCATCCATGAGCCTGAACTGCTGATCCTTGATGAACCCACACTCGGTGTCGACACCCAGCTGAGGGAAATGATCTCCGGGTATCTGACCGGGATTAATGGCAAAGGCACGACGATCATTTATACAACACATTATATGAAGGAAGCAGAGCTTCTCTGTTCAAGAGTAAGTATTATAGACCATGGCCGGCTCATTGCCGATGGCAAACCAGGCGAACTGATTTCCCGGAGTGGCGGTTGTGCGGATCTTGGTCAGGTATTCCTCAAACTTACCGGAAGGGACCTGCGTGACTGAATTGTTATTTGATCTTAACCAGACGGATTGAAGAAATTTCTGGCAATATTGAAAAAGGATACTCTCCTGATGGTCAGGGACTGGCCCGGACTGGCAATACTGTTCATTATGCCGGCTATTCTGCTTATCGTCATAACGTTCACACAGGAGAGCAGCATGCCATCCAGGCGATCGGGGCTGAAGATAGCCATAGTAAATGCCGATTCAGGTCAGTTTGGAGCCACTGCAGTCAGCGATCTGGCAACTCAGGGATATTTCAATTTCACGGAACTCAACACCGCGACTGAAGCGAGAGAAGCTATTGCTGCGGGGAAGTTCCAGATGGCAATTTTAATTTCCGAAAATGCAACAGACAAACTGTTAGCGGCAGTATCCGGGCCGGAAGGAGAGGAAAAAACTCTTTCTGCAGACCTGTCCCGGGCTGTTTCGGGTGTTGTGATAATTTATGATCCGGCCCTGCAGAAACTATTTCGTGATGCCGTCATAATGCCGGTAAACGCTCTTCTACAGCTCACTGCCATTAAGGTTGTTATGACAGGATACACCCTTGAAGTAAACAGGATGATCGAAGAATATAAAGACAATCTTGCCTCAGACCTGTCGGATAAGACAATGTACTCTGACCTTCCCCGTTTTCCTTTCAGGGATGAGATTATCAACGGTATAAACAATAAAATAAAAGAAAGGATAAATGAGGGGAAAAAAGCTGAGCTGCCTCTGAATCCCTCCTTTGCTTCGTCTCTTGTGGAGATGACAGAAGAGCCGGTCTTCAGGAGCGGAAGATTATCTTCTACAGGTCTTCTTCAGAATAATGTTCCTGCTTTCACCCTTTTCGCGATGTTTTTCATTGTTATCCCTCTGGCAGGAAGTATAATAAATGAAAAGGATCACGGCATATATGGAAGAATGAAAACGATACCTGTCTCATACTTAAGCATCGCCTTATCGAAGATCACAGTTTTTATAGTGGTTTGTATCCTGCAGTTCGTTTTTCTGATGTTCGTTGGAAAATACATCATGCCTTTACTTGGGGAAGATTCTACGATCGACCTGAGGGTGAATGTACCTGCACTGCTATTAGCCTTAATTTGCAGCGGTCTTGCGGCTGTCGGTTTTGGAATTATGGTCGGATCGTTATCGGCAACACACGGGCAGGCAGCAACTTTTGGTTCGGTAATGGTAGTCATCCTTGCCCTTCTGGGAGGAATTTTCGTACCTGTACACATGTTGCCCGATGTGATCAGGGGAATCAGTATTGTATCTCCCCTGCGGTGGGGTACAGATGCCTTTCTAGGTGTTTTCGCCCGGCATGAAGGTATCTCCGGAATCTGGCTCCAGCTGTGTCTTCTTACTACATTTTTTCTTTTATCGGTGGTTGTGGTTGTAAGGTCGTTCAGAAGAGAATGACAGTCAAACCGGCCTTTGACTGCGAAACAATAAATTTTCTTTTTTTTACGGTAACGATATTAAAAGAGATCGAATTATTCTACATTTATGCGGGAATTCAACTTTTATGAAGGAAAAAGAGATTGAAGTAGATTGTCCATACCAGCAGGTCATATTGTACGCCGAAAAGGATGACGGTACTTTCGGACCTGTTCAGACAGGATCGTATATGGCAGGTAATCATATTTCGGAGCATTTCCGGATTGCGGATAACGTTAGTAAAGACCTTATCGCGAAGCTCAGGAAGGGACAGATCAGTCCTGTTTATTTTTATATGACACTTGAAGGCCTCAATATATCTGAGCTTGCCGGCAGGACTGGAATACCGGCTTTCAGGGTGAAAAGGCATACCACCCCGGCCGGATTCAGAAAGATCAGGATATCGACTCTCAAACGCTATGCCGATGTTTTAAATATTCCTGTGGCTAATATGTTTCAGCTGATAAACACTGTTGAAGACAGAAACTGGGATATCGGTTATCAGGGCGATATCGACAGTTCAAAGACCGGTACCATTTCACAATCAGTTACCGGCAACCCCTTATTAGTTGAAACGAAAGTAATTACGAATCACAAATGAGTCAGATCCCGTTTCGCCATATAATGGCTGCCCACTGTGAATCAGGAACAGTAGCCGCTTTGCTCAACCACCATGGGATGAAAATATCTGAGCCGATGGTATTCGGAATCGCCAGCGGCATTTTTTTCGCTTACCTGAAAACCCCTGGTATGGAATTCCCTATGTTCGCAGTCAGAAGCATGCCTGGTCAGGTCCGTACCAGGTTTGCTGCCAGGACCGGAGTTAAGTTCAGAACAAAGAAGTACAGAAACCCTGAAAAGGCAGAAAAGGAACTCAATGAACTTATCGACAAGGGACAGCCTGTGGCCGTTCAGGTTGATTTTTTCTATATGAACTATTTCCCTGCATGGTACAGAATACATGTTAACGTTCACTTTGTGACCGTTATAGGAAGGGAAGGAGACAAATATTTTATCAGCGACAGCTATCATCCCCGGATTGCAGAGATTGACAGAGAATCGTTTCTGAAAGGCCGTTTTGCCGGCGGGTCGATGGCTCCCAAAGGCTTTATGTTTTACCCTGTCAGTATACCTGAAAATGTCGATCTTCAGAAAGCAATAAAGGATGGTCTGACCGGCGCAACGAAAAATATGCTTAAGATACCTCTCCCGTTCATCGGAATAAAAGGTATAAGGAGATTTGCCGATAAGATCACCGGCTGGCCCCGGTATGCAAAGAGTGAGGATTATCTTGCCGACAAGATATTCAGGATCACGATTTTCCTTGAAGATCAGGGTACCGGAGGGGGAGGATTCAGGTTTCTCTATGCCTCATTTTTACAGGAAGCATCGAAGGTGCTTCAGAATCCACGGCTTGAGGATATGTCGAGAGAGATGATGGCAATAGGTGACGGATGGCGCGAGGTGTCACTGGCTTCTGCAAAGATTGCCAAACAGCGCGATTTCAGCAAAGCCCGCCTTATGGAAATAGGCGACCTCCTGCGTGTAAGAGCCGATATGGAAGAATCATTCTTCAAACGCCTTGATAAGGAATTGTCAAATCATAAATAAAAACCTGAGATGCAGTTTGATTCACTTGAGGAAATAAAGACAGAAGTAAAAAAACTGATTATTGAAACACTCAGGTTTGAGAATGTGTCACCGGAAGATATCATGGATGATGTCAACTTCTTCAGCGGCGAGAACACTATAAAAATTGATTCTATCGACGTGATTGAGCTCGTGGTGGCAATACAGAAAAAATTCAGCGTTAAGATTGATGACCAGAATCTTGCAAAAGACGTTATCAATACCGTAAATACAATTGCTGAATTTGTCTGGTCACAACATCATAAACCCCGGCCTTAGAGCTTTCCTATCCATACCTTACTACTGAAAAAAGCCCTGTGTTCTGTTAACGATGGATAAAAAACGAGTTAAAGCCTTTGGAAATCTGTTAATGGGGATTCGTTTCATCACCCTCATGAAGATGATCCTTAGAAACGGTACGGGTTTCCGGCCTCTTCATATTCTGAGAATCATTGTGCTGATACCTACCTCAATTCTTGTTGAGGTTTTCATTATCGTTGAAAAACTGAGATCGGTAAGGGCTGTGAGAAAGACTATTATTGAAAAGCCCCCGGTATTCATCATAGGACACTGGAGGTCGGGAACCACATTGCTCCACCAGCTGCTGGCTCTCGATACCAGGTTTACAACTCCCACCCTTGTTCAGACCGTTGCTCCCGAGCATTTTCTTTTCAGTTCTAAGTACTGGATCCCCATAATGGAAAAAACAATGCCGCCCAAAAGACCTATGGACGAGGTAGTTGTAGGCCCTCTGGATCCTATGGAAGACGAATGGGCTCTCCTGAGGATGAATGTTCAGACTCCGCTGGAAAAGATATTTTTTCCTTCCCGCACTGCTGATTTCCTGTCATGCAGGGAGGAATTTCTGCCCGAAGGAAAAGACCGGACCAGATGGGGGAAATGCCTTTTAACCTTCCTGGGGAAGATCACATTATGTACCGGTAAGAGAATAATCCTGAAAAATCCTTTTCATACTCCCAGGATCAGGCTGTTGAACGACCTTCTTCCGGGATCAAAATTCATTCACATAGTACGTCATCCTTACAAAATAGTCCCCTCGGCAATTAACATGTGGAACATTCTTGCAGCTGAAAATGCATTTAAGGGAGGCTGGAAAGAGCCCGATGTCAAAAGAACTGCAGCAATGGTGGAATGGTTCCGGAAAAAGGTTGATGACGACAAGACCATCCTGGCTCCCGGCCAGTTTGTTGAGCTAAGGTATGAAGATCTGGAGAAAGATCCGGTGAAGGAGATCAGCAGGGTCTATAATTGTCTCGGGATAAGCTTCAGCAGCGAATTTGAAGGGGCAATTCTCAGATTTATGGAGGAGAAGAAGGCTTACAGGAAGAATGTTTTTATTCTTTCTGCCGAAGACAGAGAAGCAATAAATAAATCGCTGGGTGATTATATGAAATGCTATGGTTACGAGGATCAGTGAAATTTCCTCTTCTGCAGAAGGCAGATCAGAGTTTTATTTGTATGTCCTTGTCATGCTTACGGGTACCACAATAACAAAATCGGCTTTTCCCATTCCTTCCTCACCGAGGGATGAGGTATCATCCTGAAGAACCGTGCTGACCGTTACCATTTTCAAACCAGGTGAATATCTGTTGAGGTACCACAAAATGCCCATGTGTCTGTCGGAATGGTAGCTTCCGTTGAAGTGGATGACAACATTCCCGGGCTTAAGGTTCTTTGAGATAAAAAAAGCCATGGTTGCATCTTTTATTGCCTGTGCTTTTGGCAGATTTCCGGAAGCATGACCACCCATGGGACCACCCATCGAAAGCATATCCTTGTAGCAGGGTAATTCCGGATCATATTCCACAGGCAGGGGGGCAACGAATTTTCTGCCTTCGTCCGACACTTTCTCAAGAGCCTCTAAACCTCCTGATGCAACCATCGACGCATACTGTCTGGGGATATTCGATGCAATAAATTTAAGTCCCTTATCTTTTGCAAAATTCAGCAGAGGCTTATAATCGGTAGCATAATTATTCCACTTCCGTACCTGGCCTTCAAACGAGTTTTCCCTGAATAATCCTGCAAGATATTCGTCTATTATCAGCTGGTTGTCAGCTTCGAACATCTCGGCAGCAAGCATTAAGGAACTACCCCTCTGCTTATGTATATCTTTTGTCAGTTCAAGTTCCAGCCAGTGCGATATAGGGTTGTCGTGAAGCTCTCCGAAGAATACCACATCGGCTTTGACAGCTTCTGCAAGCATTACACTGTAATCGCTTTCCGTGCCTTCAACTGTAAATATCCGGTATGCAGGTTTCTGCTGGGCAGCCCCGCTGGCTGTCACAAATAATAATAACAGGATAAAGTATTTCATGAGCCTTCAGATATTTTGATACTTTGCAAATAAAGTCAAAATATCTGAATCAGGGCGCAGTAGAAAATATGCCGGCAGTTTTTTAATTAATGACTGTCTTATATTCCGGTGAGAAAACGTTGCAAGGTTATTTAACCCCGAACCTGTAACTGAACTTAATAAGGAACACGTTATAGGGGATGTTGTTATCCTTGTTGAAAAGGTCGCCAAGGTCGTCGAAGAAATGAAGCTGGCCTGAGCCGTTGGAAAAATTTCGTGACTGGCTCCAGACAAGATATACCGATGAACCCGGATTATATTCCCAGCGCACAACAAAATTTGAAAGGAAAAACTGGTAGTTGAAATCATTGTTCCTTAGCGAGAAATCCGTTACCCCGTTATTATCCATATCGATCCTGTAGAGGTCGGACAGGGGGTCGTACTCTTTTTGTTCGGGGGTGAAGGTCCAGAACCTCTCGTGGTAATTGTCATTCATGGGATTCAGGATAACTTTATGATCGTAATATTTGCCGGTGGCGACATATGGTTGTCCCCAGTACTGAAGTGTCAGGTCGGGGCTGATATTGAAGTTAACCCTGAATGAGGCGCTTATCGTTTTCCTGTCGATAGATGCAAAAATATACTTGTCGGTGCCTGAATTAATATGGGTAACATACTGGAGTTCGTTGAACGATTTGCTGAAGGATGGAATGAACTCCACCGAGAGTGAATTCAACGGCTTGTAATTAATGTCAATTTCTGTATATACGCTGTTGGCGCTGTTTTCAAACCCATTGGAGGTGTTTGCAAAAACAGACAGGGTAAGTTTTTTACGGTAGTCGGTAGAAAAGCCCCCTCTCAGGTTAACGTTACCGGGGGTTTTCATCATTGGACCGCCCCGGAGCATCCCTGTAGAGAGTACATTGCTTTGAAGATTGCCTCCCGTCCATGCATTCCAGTAGTTTTTGAATCCGATGTTCCCGTTCCATTCAAGTCCCTTTGCCATGATATCTCCACCGAAATTGTTGACAAGATATACATCTCCATTGATGTTCCAGTTCCTGTAAAAACCTTTGGGATCCCAAACGTTATATCCTCCCCATAAAACTGAGAGCATTTCATCGGCTTCCTGCATATATCCGAGGTCGTTGATCTCAAAGCCCGGGGTCTTCCATTTAACAACTGCCATAAGGTTGAAATGACCGTTGAGTTTTGAAAGTTGCATTCTGCCTCCTGAACCGGCCAGCGATGTTCTCTCCGGATCAAACTCTGTGTGATCGTTATCGGGCCGCTGGAAATAGCGCGCCGACGATCTCTGTGTCCGGGCTATAGCTTCCTTTGAGCCGTTTACCTGGCTGAAAGCCGTGTTGAGGTTGAAAGACCAGCTCTTCTCTTTAAAGTATTGTGTGAAATCGATTCCTCCTGCGTATGCCGACTTATGGAGGAAAGAACCCAGGTTTTCATCAAGGTCCCTGTTGGTGCTTGTTACAATGCCTCCAATAAGAGTGTTTCCGTCATTAAAGTCGCGCTGTATCCTCCCAAGGAAGAAGTTGGTAAGAGGTTCCACGAGCTCTTTTATCCTGCCTCCGGATGTGTCAATAACTGCATTTTCACCTGCTGTGACCGCTTCTATGAAACCCACCGATAGTCCATTCTTTGTCTTTCCTGTAAGCTTGGCTGCCCCCAGTATTGTCGTTGAAGTTGGTATGTCGGCATACCACCCGTCCTCAAGATCAGGGTACCCGACCGGTTGCCGGCCTATTCTTCTGGAGTAGAATAAATTGTCATTACCGGAACTGCCGTCCCCAATCCCGATATTGAAATTTGTAATATTGTTTCCTTCGATAAAAAATGGCCTTTTTTCAGAAAAATACGTTTCATAGGCAGTCAGGTTGACCTGAGACGGGTCAGCTTCCACCTGTCCGAAATCGGGATTTATGGACAGGTCCATCGTCATATTGTTTGTTACACCTATTTTAGCGTCAAGTCCGCCGTTGAAGCCCGGTCTTCTTCCCTTTTCCATGAAGCTGAAGGGATTATCGGGTTCTTTTTTAAATGTTTCGAGTTTTGCCACGCCGTAGGGAGTCAGATCAAAGATCTTTCGCGGCTCGATGTCCTCCAGACCTGAAAGCTCTCCCATCATGTGTACTACGCCCGGTGCATCTTTTGGCAGGTGCTGCCAGAAATCGGTTTCATTTTTCCTGTATATGACCCGGGCAACATTAAGTCCCCATACTTCGCCTGAATTCTTATCAAATCTAACCTGGCTGAAAGGTATCTTCATTTCTGCAACCCAACCGTAGCTGTTGACTGATGTTTTCACCCACCAGTTGGGATCCCATGAAGGATCTTCATTCTGTCCGTCCTCAGTGAAGATCTGGTCGAACTTGACACCTGAAGAAGCAACTCCGAAGAGGAAAGCAGTTCTGAGATCATGAAAGCTGTCGAAAAATATTCCGGCAAGATCTCCGTCAGTCTGGTCACGTCTTGTAAGACGGTTTATAATACTGTCGGGACTGGTGTCGAAATTTTTTATGGCTACATAAAGGTTGTCGTCGTCATAAAGGATCTTGAATTCGGTACGCTGCGAGGGCTTTTGTCCGTTATATGGTTCATGCTGCGTGAAATCATCTATCCATTCACCCTGCTTCCATACCTCTTCGTCGAGAATACCGTCAATTGAAGGCGATCCGTTTATGCGGGTGGCCTTATATCTCTTCTTATCAGCCTCCTGTCCAATAGCTGACTGAATGATAACGGTTATTATTA
>JAFGXX010000223.1 GCA_016936435.1 Bacteroidales bacterium | reverse complement strand
GGTGACAGATCTTACAGAGTGAACCGCTTCAACTATTACCAGCGTCCCGTGGAAGAAGGCAGAAAGCACCTGGAACAGCTCCTCGCAGCCTATCCCTCACGCGAACAATGGGAAGCAAGGAAAACAATGCTTAGGGAATGTTTCCTGGAGAAGCTCAGGCTGAGTCCTTTTCCCTCAAAGACGGACTTTAACCCTATAATCACAAAGTCCCGGAAATATGACGGTTACACCGTACAGAACATCGCAATCGAAACGATACCGGGTGTCTATCTTTGCGGATCACTCTATAAACCATCAAAAGGCAAAGGTCCCTTCCCCCTGGTACTGTGTCCCTACGGTCATTTCTCTAACGCCGACACAAATCTTTACGGCCGCTACCGTCCGGATATGCAGTATCGTTGTGCAACACTTGCCCGTATGGGAGCTGTTGTCTTCAGCTACGACATGTTTGCATGGGGTGAGTCGAGGCTTCAGTTCCCTGTCGAAATGCATCGCACGGGTCTTGCACAAACGATGCAAACACTCAATTCAATACGGGCTATCGATTATCTGACGACACTTTCGTATGTCGACAGCAAAAATATTGGGATAACAGGCGCATCCGGCGGAGGCTCTCAGGCTTTCCTTGCGACAGCTCTCGACGACAGGATCACGGTGAGTGTTCCTGTTGTCATGGTTTCATCATATTATTATGGCGGCTGTCCTTGTGAAAGCGGGATGCCCCTTCAGACGTGCGGAGATCCCCTGACATATAACGCCGAGATTGCAGCGATGGCTTCTCCACGACCCATGCTGGTAGTTTCCGACGGTCAGGACTGGACACAGCATGTGCCGGAGCAGGAATTTCCATATCTCAGAAAAGTATATTCTCTATACGGAAAACAGGATAATGTTGAAAATGTCCACCTTGGCAACGAAGGTCACGATTACGGTATTTCAAAAAGAACGGCCATGTATGATTTTATGGCAAAACATCTTGGACTGCAAATTGACAGGATAAAAGACAGGACAGGTAAAATTGATGAATCAAAGGTTACCATTGAAGGGTATGATAAGCTTCTGGTCTTCGGCAAAAACGGAAAGATGCCCGAAAATGCTGTTGATACTGCTGAGGAGGTATGGCATGTTTTGAAGTCCCTGCAGTAGGCTTTAATTTATTACCTTATGTCTTGCAATATATTCGGCATCTATTTCAATTCCGAGACCTGGTCCCGATGGAACTTTAACAACCCCGGCCTTACTGTTGAGAGGTGAGGTATCGCAGGCGAAGGGAAGGCTATTATTGAACCCCTTGAATTCGTGATAGGGACCGGCATTGGGAATTGAAGATACAAAGTGCATCATATACAGATAACCAAGGCCTGATCCTGATATATGGGGCGTACATTCTTTTCCCAAAACTTCAGCCATCCTGGCAACTTTCATCGATCTTATCATCCCTCCGAAGTAGAATACATCGGGCTGAACGATCTGCAGGGCATCATTGGCAATAAGCCAGCGGAAATTGTGCAGACTCGGTTCCTGTTCTCCTCCTGCAACGGGTATGCTTAAAGCGTCGGCAACCTCCTTGGTCTCTTCGTACCAATCGAAAGGCACAGGCTCCTCGTAAAAATCAATCCTGTACTCCTCCATTATCCTTCCGATCCTTATAGCTTCATCCACAGTATACGATCCGTTTGAATCTGCATAGATCACCATGTCGTCTCCAAAGGTTTGACGTACAAGGGGAATGAGTTTCTCACTTCTCCCGGCAGGCGACTCAAAGTTGTTGCTCATACGGCCTCCTACCTTGAATTTAAGTGCTTTGGCTTTTGTTTCACCAACTTCCCTTATAAGATGCTCAATGGTTTTTTCGGCAGTGATGCCTCTTTCACCGTTTGCCTGATATACAGCAATTTCAGGATTATGAATATCTCCGATCAGCTGCCCGATTGATTTTCCGGCTATCTTTCCGAGCATGTCGAGTATTGCAAATTCAATCGTTGCCAGGGGAACCCAGAGCGCAAGATTTTGCATCTTATAATTGCTCCGGTACACATAAACCTCATCTATAAGTTTTTCGAGGGTTCTGGCATCCTTACCGGGGAAAAAAGGCTGAAGCCTGTTAATAAAAACAGGCCATAACGATTTCATCTGATCGTTATTTGCAACTGAGATACCTTCCGCACCATCTTTCGACTTTACCCTGCAAAGGAAGGTGTCGTTCATTCTTAGAAGTTCAAGAGTATCTATAATGACCGGATCTGGAAAATATTCTGTTTTAAGAACAGGCCTGTTCAAAATTTCGTCGAGGACAAGGTATTTTTCCTTTGCCGACTCCTTATCCCGGTAACATCCCGGCATTGCAGAACCTATTCCTGCAGCCAGCGACAATGAGATGAATTTTCTGCGGTCAGTTTTCATTTTATCCATTTTGCTTTCCATTCCGGGTACCTTTCAAATACCTGCAGGGGGCCATCGGAAAACCAGCTGTAACCGTTACGTCTCTCATAACCTATCTCCTCCAGTGTTCTCTTTTTGATGCCGTCGCGATCGCAAACATAAGGTTCCTGAGTGTCGAGATCATAAAACCTGGCCCACATGTCGCCTGCCGCGGGGTCATTGACAAGCCTGCGGTCCCTCTTTCCGTCACTGTTAATGAAGGTCTCAATCCTGACATTTTTTATCCGGTGTGCATCAAGCCATTCCACAGCTCCTTCAACCGATCTGATTATTGCAGGTGACGGATTCGGAAGATTCATCAGAAAGAGAATTATTCCCACGGATTCACCTCCGCTGAAAGAGGGGAGCTCATATGTCCTGGCTGCTGTCGGAAGAAGTGTAATTTCGTCGTGTTGTGCACACCAGACTGTGGGCTTACCATCCACGATGATCTGGGTTTTCAGAATGATCTGAATACCTTTTTTATATGCCTTCTTTACCCTCTTGAGGTTTTCCCTGCTGGTAACTTCTGCATAAAGGGGATCTTCGTCGAGGATTGTCTTCAGCAGCTTAAGTATGTTTACGATTGCGTTATCGTTGAAGGTGATATGTGTGTAATATCCTTTCCGCAGAGGCCAGAACATGGGCCAGCCGCCGTTTTTATACTGTGCATCGAGAATGAATTTCAGTCCCCTGTTATATGATTCCCTGTAAATTTCCTTTCCTGTATTATTGTACATCCGGGCCATGAACTTCATTTCCGTTGTTGTGGCATTGTTGTCGAAAATCGCGTCGTTAAGGCCTTTTTCATCCCTTATCTTTGCTTTTTCAGGGTCGGTAAGTGGCAGGTGCATTGCAATGTTTTTCGGCCATCCACCGATGTCTCTCTGATACAGGAGAATGTTTTCAGCCACCCTGAGTGATTCTTCGGAACCGTACCATTCATAAGGCATCCCGCTTGCCACATATTGCCACGACCGTCTGCTTATATCTGTCTGCGGGGTCGCTTCGGAAGTTATGAGTAACAGGAAGAACAGGCTGAGGATTTTGACGACTGTAATTTTCATTTTGCTTATTATCTTTTTTTATTTGTGAGGGTTATATTTCTTATAGCGCCGGTAGTCTTGTAAGTCGTAATTCCAAAGGGTTTTGATATATCAACCTCCCACCTGAGTGAAAGATTACTTTTCCCCTGCACAAAATCAACAATCTTGTTGTTGTCGATCCAGGCTTCGATCTTTTCTTTCGTTACACTGAGCCTGACGGAATACCATGTATTCTGCTTAAAATCCCATATCCCGTATGTCTCATTTTCGGCTGCATCATAACTCTCGATACAGCTGAGACCTGTCACCGACCCTCCCCATCCTCCGAGCACCAGCGTAAGAAATGATTCCTCAACAGGAAAAGTCAGTCCGCAGAAGAAATCAGAACCGTCGATTCGCTTTGCTTCCAGCTGCACCTCATAATCCATCTTAGGAATATCTCCGGTCCATTTTACACCTGTTATTTCTTCACCTTTTTCCAGGATAATACTCTCATTATCAACAGACACACTCCCGTGGCCTATGGCGTCGATGACCTCCCATCCTTTCAGGGATTCACCATCAAAAAGACTGCGTCGCTCCTGAACATCGTCCTGTGTCAGCGGGTTAAGTAAAAACAACAGTATCGTCAGAATATTCATTGGTAATTTTTTAGATCTTAAAGGTAACAATGATTATTTATAATCTTCAAAAATCACATTGCCGTATTCTTTCCATCCGGTATCAGTTATCTTCTTATGATATTCCCGGAGAGTTGCTGCATCTCCCCTCCAGTTCCACTGTCCCCGTGGTACTTTTTTGTCATAGTTTTCTATTGTCGTCGCAAGTACAGGCATTGTAGCCAGAGCTTCATTCATGGTTTTTGTTAGCCTGTCATTTCTGAACTCATTACCCCTGGTATATACCCTGTAACCGAAATATGCAGTTGCAGCAGCTTCATAAACCCGTGCAGTTAAAAGGGTGCGGTTGAACAACTCATATACCTGTTCATAATCATCAGGGGTCATCACCTTTTTTGACCGGGAAACAAGTCGAAGAGCCTTTTCTGCCTGTCTGACTCCATATTTTTTTTCTGTGATGATATATCCGAGATATTCTTCATTCATTTTCTCTTCCGGGGTAACCCATTTATTTTCAATTACGTAAGGTGCTTCTGTTTTCAGCGGACCGTCAGAGACCTTGAGTCTGGCAGGGGAGAGGTTCTCGATCACATCAGTCCAGTAATGTAGTTGCCTGTTTACGCCATGGGCGATGTATACCACCGGCGGATCGAGCCATTTCCCTGAAACATGCCGGCCATAACTCGATTTGTAGGGATCGTAGTCAAGCTTCGAATGGTTCGCCATGTTGGTGCCCAGTGTATATAGAGAAGAGCTTATAATATCGTATGAAAGGTTAAAGGCAGGTTCAAGGAAGCGGACAGATTTTTTACCATATTTCTCTGTCAGGAACTCCTTGGTAATCTGTGAAGCGTCGAGGTTTTGATCTTCGCTGTATCTCTTTAGGGCGTATAGGAGTATTTCATTGGGAGTGCCCACAAGACGTGTGTCGCCATAACGGTCTGTCCTGGCCACATAACCTGTCACATTTGGTCTGTTTATAAGCTCGCTCCACCGGCGGATTATATACTCCGGCCATGTGTTGGCAATGACGCCCTGACCGTTGAACTCGTTGCAGGCATCAAATTCCATAATAGTGGGCCTGTTTATCGTACCCGCATATTTATCGTTCGGATGTGTAAGGAAGAAATCATGAGGCGTCTCCTTCATCATAAGTCTGACTTTCTCATTTCTGATGAATCCGATACACCCTATGGTATTCATATATTCTGCATCGGTATATGCGAATGTTCTGATATACAATTGTTTGTTAAGCTCGTCGCAAACAACTTCCGCGACAGCATCGACGACCGCAGCAAGTTTCTCGGGTCCGCTTAGAAGTCTGGCAGAATATTGATTCTCTGCCCTTGCACCGGTCTCAATGAAAGTGAGGACCACCCCGTCGGCTTCGGGTGCAAGACTCATAAGATCGCGGTAATCGGATTTGAACCATTCCCAGAAAAGCGGATTGTCGAGATCTATCGTTCCTCCGGGACCTGTCTTGAAGCGATCGGGGTAATATTTCAGGTTATAGAGGGCATGATCCCATAATACAACTTCAGCGATACCCGCCTTATGAGCTTCACCGATAAGTCTGTTGACCAGTTCCTTCCGTTTGGGATCACGGATCTCCTGAAGATCCATTAACAGGTCGTGTGAAAGCTGAAGATGATTAATATTATACGATTTTGCAGCCGCGATCGTCACCATGTCATCTTCAAAACTGTCGGAAAGAATGTTCCATCCGCGTATGGCGACCTTCTCCTGGCAGTTCAGTATTCCTGAAATTAAGGAAAAGATCCCCGCCAAAATGCCAATTCTTGTTCCCATTGATCCTGTTTTTGAAATTATTATCAACCCGCAATCCACCCTCCGAAATT
>JAFGXX010000222.1 GCA_016936435.1 Bacteroidales bacterium | reverse complement strand
TTATTCGAATCACGGCCTTTGCTTCACAGGGTGCCTGCACCTGACCTGATAAGCGCCTGCCCCGGTGACTGGGTTAAAAGAACAAAGATGGCCGCAGCCATCGACGATGGCGGAGCTTATGCATTGGTATATTTTCCGGGCGACACCATACAGGCGGAAGTAAGAATCTCGGAGATATCAGGGAAACAGGCAGCTGCATGGTGGTTCAATCCACGCGACGGGAAAACATATAATAACGGGGGAGAGATTATTCAGGGACCCTTTGCCCACTTTCCATGTGATAAGAATCAAAGGAAAACTTTCGATCCGCCGGGGGATAATGGATTAAAGTATGACTGGATCCTGATCCTTGATGATTCAGGGAAGAATTTTCAGGAACCATAAGATTATAATGAATTTTTTACTGATAACTTTCAGAGTACTATTTCAATTTAATGAAAAGGTAATATGAACAACAAAAGACCACATTGGAAAAATTCAGGATTTTTTTCGCCGGCTTTAATTTTTGCTGCTTTTCTGACCTTCTCCGGCTGCAGCCTGTTCCATCACAAACCCGTACCACAGATCGATATTCCGGGTAAATATGTTCTGACCTTTCAGGACGAATTTAACGGACAGACTCTCGATACGGCAATATGGGGTTTTCACAACCTGGGGAAACGCCGCAGTGCGGTGAATCTGAAGGAGGCATGCCTCCTCAACGGCCGGGGAGAACTCGAGATAAGGAACTGGACTGTAGTCTCAGGGAATGACACCATTCATCATGCCGGGATGATAGAGACAAAAGAAGATTTCACCTTTGGTTATTATGAGGCCCGCATAAAATTCGACATAGAAATGGGTTCATGGGGCGCTTTCTGGATCATGTATCATAATTTCAGGAAGACCTTTGACGAAAACGACAATCCGAAAGACGACGGTGTGGAAATTGACATCATGGAGTTCGTCCCGACAAAAGGCCGCTACGGATGTCATAACCTCCACTGGAACGGATACGGGGAATTTCATAAGAAAGCCGGAAGCGGAGAGAGGATGAACGGAAAGCTGGAAGGATATCGTATTTACAGTCTTCTCTGGACGGAGGAGGGATATATTTTCTATATCGACGGTGAAGAATCGTGGAGATATAATGAAGGTATATCACATGCTCCGGAATATATCATTTTAAGTACGGAAATCCAGGACGGAGGCTGGGCGGGAGAGGTGCCCGACGGAGGCTACGGGTCCTTCGAAGGAACGAAGAATATAATGTTCGTCGACTATGTAAGGGTTTTTCAGAAGAGATAATCGCGTTACCTGTTAACACGGCAATCCTCCGGTGTTCATACTCCCGGCTGCAGATGGGGGCCGTCGAGATATCTTGCAAGTTTCATCAGGAACTTCCGGCGGACAGTTTCATCGGGTTCTCCGTCTCTGTTTTCAATCCATGTCGATTCGTCAATTCTGACAAGCCGCAGTGGGATTTTCTTGTTTGAATGAACTGACCTTTTCATTTCATCTTAATTTATGTTGTCCATTAATATCTGTTTATTTCAGATCTTTCGAGGGAATTACGGTAAACATGACTGCAGCTGCACTTGAATCCGTTCTCCCGTAACCACCAGCGAAGAGCTTTGGCGATCTTTCTCCTTTTTAGTATAACTTCTCCTGTTATCTCCGACGATATCTGGTATATCACTTTCATTATCCGGCTTCAGTGCTTTTATTCAAAGTTAAGAAATCAGTATCTGATTAACAAATACGGGATGCCCAATTAGTGGGCAAATGAGCAGTTTTCCGGGTGCTCTCGTCAATGAAATAACGATGGTCATTTACTCCTTTCCTTAACTCATTTACCCGGAGGGCTGCTTTATCAAAAACTGAATAAAACACAAAAAAAATACCGGGAAGTGATCAGATCGGGATTAAAAGAATGCAGTGCAACTGTTACAGGGAGCAGATGCAACTGTTACCAGGTGTCCGGAAAAGCCCGGGGTTTAATCAGTGCAGGATTAGAATGTCATAATTTGAAGTAATTTCACTATTTTCATGGGTTGAATAAGGTTTTTTTTAAACCGCTATGTTAGAAACATCAACAGGAAGAGATAGATTATGAGGGGTTTACTGACATTCCTTTTATTAGCAGGAATTTTACCCGAAGAGTATGCTTTCTGCCAGGAGTTCAAAGCGGCGACTCTGTCGCTTACCATCAGAGACAGCTGCCGTGGCAACCGAAAAATACCACTGAAAATATATTATCCTGATGTCTTTTCCGGACATGAAAGTAGATCCGGCTCAACAGATTCTGTTACTTTTCCGGCTATACTTTTTGCTCATGGATACCAGATGGGAGCTGATGATTACGAACCTATATGCAGGATGCTGGTCAGCGAAGGCTACATAGTGGTATTTCCATGCACAGAAAAAGGCTTATTTCCATCACACCGTGACCTTGCAGACGACATTGAATATTTAGCTGCCAGCATCAGCCAGCTTGGCTCAGACACTTCTTCTCCACTGTACAATCATGTGGGTAAAAATTTATGTCTTATGGGTCACAGCATGGGAGGAGGCGCATCCTTCCTGGCTGCAGGAAAAGGCGTTAAGGCCGATGCCATAGTAACTTTTGCTGCATTCGACACCCGTCCTTCGGCTGTTTCGGCAGCTGAAGGAATTACTATGCCGGCCCTGGTTTTCGCCGGAAGTAAGGATTGCATAACTCCACCAGTAAAACATCAGTTGCCGATGTTCAATGCCCTCGCTTCATCCTCAAAGACATATATACTTCTTAAGGAAGGTACCCATTGTAATATGGGGTCGGAGAGCAAAAAGTGCAACACTGGTGAAAGGATATCCGGCTGCCACAGGGGAACCATGGCTGGGGAAGAGATGACATCAGTGATAGGGAAATACCTCTTGCCCTGGTTAAGATTTTACCTGAAAAATGATACGGGATCACGAAGCCTCTTTAGGGAAGAGCTCAAAGCAGGTACCGGGATTGAGTATATTCAGTCAGAACCTTCCGGCATAAGGTAAGAAGGTCTTACGGATTTCCTGGTGATTTGATTATTTCTTCAGGCTTGCCTTTGAAAAGATATGATCGGGGACTTCTATGTTAAACCGGATTTCATCGATCACCAGTTCTGTTCCCTGGCCATCTTTGAGCATGTCCTTGAACAGTATCTTTCCGGGATACCACCTTTCATTAATACGTCTTATCTCCGAAAGCCGGGTTCTTTTCAGGAGAGTGCCGCTTTTTGCGAAAAGCTCTTCCTGCAGCGGGATGTTCCTTTCCTGATCGACCCATAGTTTTTTTCTGTGATATGCTATTTCGGGGACGAAGGCTGTGAGATCGACGATCCAGCACTTACGACCGTCGACAACTTCCTCACCGCTAACTTTTGCATTGTACTGCTCGCTGAGTTTGCTGTCCTCCATCAGGTCTTCATAAGAGAGGTCTGATCCCATCACTGACTGACGCAACATGTGGCCGGCTATCTGTATTATGCGGTCGGCAGAAGGTGAATAGATCCAGAGCTGGTCGTCGAGTTTTAACATTTTTGTTCCCTTCTCCCTGACAGGGAAGAGATATTCGGTAAACGATTTGGTATCTCCTGCCGTCCAGGTCTTAAGTTTGAAGGTCAGCGATGTCCTGCGTCCATGGATTATCATCGAGGATTCATAGTAACGGTTCTCCGAGATCATGTTATCGTCGATTTTACGGAGGATATCCTTCCCATCAGGATATTGTCCGAAGAGAAGAGGGGTAAAACCCGTTATGATAAAAACAAGGAGTAATTTTTTCATGCTTCCAGTTCTTTAAACAGTTGTGATGTCTGGCGTTTATATATTCCCATGCCGGCAAGCATTGTGCCGATCTGTGCCGATATTACACCCGGGATAAAACCGATATACCATGTTGCAGGTGTTATCTGTGCCCTGAACACCGAAGGCATCATAATGGATGCGTTTTTCATCATGAAACCGAGGTCGAGACCTTGATTCTGAAGATAAAGGGCTATTGCCAGACCTGTTGCGGTGCCGGCAAGAGACCCGAAAAACCCGATTATGGAAGATTCAATTATCATGGTCAGGTAAACATGGCTTTTCTCTTCACCTATTGCAAGCCTCATGCCAAATTCGCCATAACGCCGCAACCCTCCGAGAAGGCCTGCATTCCACAGTATCAACGACATGGCAAAAATAAACACTGCTACCAGTATCCCTTTTATCTTGTCGGAGTATTCAACGAGGAATCCCATATTATTCAGTTCGGGCAGATTTTTCATCACCAGTGAAAATTCATCTTCCTCCACAAGGAATCTGGCGTTAAAGCGATTTGTGACAGCTGTCGTCTGGACTACATCGTAAGTGCCTGTTTTAAGAAATCCCAGTATTTCACCGGCCGCAGCATCCATATTCAGTGCTTCCCTGAGATCCCTGAGGTCGGCAATCACTGTTCCGCGGTCCAGGGCAGTGTTGCCGAATTCAACTGTTCCGGCAAGTGTGAAGTTGTGAAGAGTGAATTCTCCATACATCGTTGTGCTCACGAGTGTGAGGGTATCTCCCGGACTCAATTCCAGTTTTTCAGCGAATTTATTACTGAGAAGGACTTCATTTTTATTAACGGGAAGCTGCCCGTTTTTGAGAGAAGAAGCAAGGTTAAGACGCTCAATCTCAGGGCTGTTTTCCGAAAGAAGGTCGATGCCTATCCCCATTGCCGGGCCCTGTGCCCTTGTTTCACCGTTTTTGTCGGGAATGTCGACTATGCCGCCGAAATATATTCGTTCTGCAAAGAGCATCTCCGGAAAGAGCTGAGGTAGAACATTCATCAGCGTGTCGGTGCCGAGAATTGCGAGATCATTAGGTGTCTGTGACATATTTTCAGCGTAAGCCCTGGTCATGATCTTTACATGTCCTGTTGAGAACCTGGCATTGAATTCAATGCTGTTGCCTAACACCCCTGTCATCCAGGCATGGAATACGACAGTAAGCATAACACCTGTAGCAGTTACAAGGAAAGGGATGAGACTGCGGTGTTTATCCCTTATAAGACCGGAAAACAGAAATTTAATCATTGTATCCTCCCTCTCAGAGCTTCTGTAGGATTGAGTTTAGCAATCTTTCTCGAAGGCCAGTAGCTTACTATTGTTGTTACTATCATCACTATCAGTATTGTTCCTGCCACCAGAGCGGCACTGTAAACCGGATAAAGTTTTTCAGCCATGGCCAGGCCAAAGTCACTGCTCTCGAGAGGTATTTTTATTCCCCTGACTGACTGGAGAAACAAAAGTGGGATACCGTAAATTGCCCCCACGATTGCAGCCAGCACGGAATGCAATGCACCTTCCATTGTGAATAATTTAACAACCTGCCCCCGGGTCATTCCCAGGGCCACACAGGTCCCTATTTCTTTCTGTCTTCTGAAGATGGAAAGTACCTGGGTGTCGAAAACGGCGAGCATGGCCATCATCAGAAGTATCAGCCACACGATAATTCCCACTGATCCCTTTGCCCTGATTATACTTTCAATGTCTGCGAGAAGGAATTCATGATCCCTGAATACCCATTCTTCAGTGGCCTCACCGGGTCCGGCATTTTCAGGAGTGACAATTAATGTTGCTTCGTCAGGCAGCAGCATCATGTCCTGTAGTTCGGCAAGGGGTATCCATATCTGTCCTACATCAACTGTAGGAACATTGGTGTCAAAAATGCCGGTTATTTTCAGTTCCCTGGCATCGAAGGTTCCGTTCCTGTCCCTCCATCTGAGGGTAACATAATCACCTGTATCGAGTTTTGCGTTTTCGGCCATAGCCTTACCGATAATCGCAGCGATCTCTCCGTCGGCGCTTACCATTTTTGCGGTAGGCAATGCAAGAATCTTTTGTTCGGGAGGGATTCCTTTCACAAGAACTGAGAGCATCCTTCCTCCCGGGTATATAGTCCCCTGTGTTATCAGAACCGGTACCGGAGGTTGTACTGAGGAAATCAGCCCGGCGGGTATCCTGTCATGGCTTTCATCAAGTGTCAGAGGGTCGTAAGGATCGTAATTTACATGCCAGAACTGTCCTCCTCCTATTTCCCATTTTATCATATCGGCTTTTGCCTGTCTGTCCCATCCTTCAAGGATTCCTTTTGTCCAGATTATGATTATGAAGGAGAAAGAAAGCACCACAACATTCAGCCAGGTCCTTAACCCGGCTCCCAGCAGGTTTCTCAATGCCAGTTTAAAAGAAAGCATAGCTTTTGGTCCTTTCAATTTTTGTTGATGATCTCGTCTCCGGCTACTTTTCCGTCGAAGAGGAATATCTTCCTTCTGACATATCCGATCACTTTCTCATCGTGAGTGGCGAAAATGAAAGTTGTCCTGAGTTCCCTGTTGAGCTTTTCCATTGTCTGGAGAATATTGTGGGAGTTTTTTGCATCGAGGTTTGCAGTGGGTTCGTCGGCGAGCACTATGGCGGGTCTTTTGACCATGGCCCTTGCTATGGCCACCCTCTGGCTTTCACCACCCGAAAGCTGGGCCGGACGGGATCTTATCTTGTCGGTAAGGCCTACCCATTCAAGTGCATCCAGAACCATTTTCCGACGCTGTGAAGACTCCACCCCCTGAAGAAGCAGAGGGAATTCGACATTCTCAAAAACTGTGTAGACAGGGAACAGATTGTAGGTCTGAAAAATAAAGCCCAGTTGTGATTTTCGAAGCGCTGCCGATTCTTTTGCAGAGAGGCTTCCTGCTGACCTTCCAAGTATTAACGCTTCCCCTTCCGAGGGAGTGTCGAGGGTGCCGATAATATTCAGAAGAGTGGTTTTACCCGAACCGCTGGGGCCTATTATGCCTGTGAATTCACCTTTAGAGAACAGAAGGTCTATCCCGTTAAGGGCTGTAAATCTTCCTGAACCTGAAGGGAAGTGTTTTTTCAGGTCTTTGATCCTGATGACTGGTTCGTTGTTCATTTCCATTTTTGGTTTATATGTCTAAAACGAACATTGCCTGAAATCCTTTTCCTGAGAAGAGATTTCTTTCGCCCGGGGTTCCGTAGAGATTAAATTCATCGGGATTCCAGAATGCTATCAGATGAATACTCAGGTAATTGTACTTGAACTGCATGCTCAGCAAACGGTACCATTCCTTACTGTCCCAGTTGTAATAAACCATACCGGAAAGATTATGAGTCAGGAATACCGGGTAGCTGAGGGTGAGTATGGAGAAGTTTCTTTTCACTTCAGGCTGATTGCTTTCAGGGAAGTTGGAATAATGGAAGAATTCAGACATTATGTTGAGTCCGTTTCCGATATTGAAAGTATAATCCATGCCCAGGTTGTAGAAGAGCTCCCATTTACCGGTCAGCGGGTTGCTGCTGTCGTTTAGTTTAGCGCTTATCTCATACCATAATCCGATGCCGAGGTCCCATTTCCCGTCGGAAGCAAACAACTGTTCGGCGAACAGGCTGTCGGTAACAGGAGGAAGACCTGAAAGGAGGGAAGAATAGTCTGCACTCCGGTGATGATAGCTGAATGCCATCTCACCCTTTCCGGCAGGATATTCAAACCTGCCCCCGTATTCGGGGATCTTCAGGGCTGAGGGGACAGCCTCCCATCCCTTAGTTTTTTCGTTTCCCCATAATCCCCAGAGCCAGATGTTAATATTATTGTTGAAATAATAACGTCCCAGAAGTGCATAAACGCCGTCGGTGAGCTGTAGAGGATCCCTGAAATCCATCTTGTCGAACCACATCAAAGGCCTGAGAACGGAAGCCGATCCGAAACTGATTTTCTGAAGGCCGGCTCTTATTTCCAGGTGTGATGAAGCATATCTGATCCACAGCCTGTAGGGCTTCAGGTCGTGGTTGACGGTGTCATAATCAAAGCCTGAGAAGAAGAGGTTGCCATAGGTGTTAAGGGATATTTCGGCGTCAATCCGGCTGTCGTTTTTAAACTGAATGCCAGGGCTCAGTACCGGAATATATCTTGCTCCGGCCTGCCATGCAAGAGGTTTTCCGGTATTAAATCCCGACCATATGCTCATCTGGTTATCTAGTCTGATCTCAGCTTCCTGAGCCTGAAGACTGAACAGGAAAGCTGACACTCCGAAAACAGCAGTAAAAAGGATCACTTTTCTCACTTGTCCTTCGTTTGGCTTTTTCTTTTCTTCATTTTTTTAACGAGAGCGTATAGGCTGAACCTGTCAAGAGTACGCCCGAGGCTTTTTCCCATCATAATAAATTCAGATACATCCTCTTCTGTGAATTCCAGACCTTTCTTCTTTTTAAGCTCATAGAACCTGGCAAGATCTTTTCTCATCGAAAGCCAGAAAAAAATGTTTATGAGGATCATGAAACCGGCATACCTGATGTCGTGGAAATAGTACCAGAGCCAGAAAATCATTAGCACATATCCGCCCCATCTCACTACCAGGACACTTCCTGTGATGAAGCCCAGCAGGAGTGAGGCTGCATTGACCAGCAGAAGTCCGAACCAGTTGATTAACAGCAGTATGCCTATTATTGACGATTCCCCTCTTCCTCCAATAAATTTATAATATACCGGATAAATATGACCGATAACTCCAAAAAGGGCAGGCAGCAGGTAATATGGCTCATCGGGGAAAATGATCTTTACGGCAAGTGATGGCAATAGCACTTTCAACATGTCGCACACTGAGGTCAGGCAGCCAAACCTGGCTCCCAGTTTTTTTGAGACCACGGTTGCACTGACAAGGTCCGATTCGAAAACCTCATCCGAATGAGGAACAGGCTCTGCAAATGGTTCAATCTTCCCGCCCCTGGTGACAATGTGATAAATGATCCGGGCAAAGGATAAAGAACCGATAAGATATCCCGAAATGCTGCATACTATCGATAAGATCAGGGGCTTTTCCTGGAACCAGACAATTACATCATTCATAAAGTATGAATTGTGATCATATTATTTGAATTGCCAGTTTCTGCTTTCATTCATCTGATGACAACTTTCTTGTCATCCCGAATTACTGCAGATCATCAAGATAAGTATTTTTAGGATAAATGATTGAGTTATTTCAGGGAAAAAATAAAAATGCTTTGCTTTTATTCGTTACGTTTAGCACAGATGAGGTGTCGAAACGTCTATTGTGGTTCAATAAACCTGCATGTTCCCATATAACAATCGGTCTCAGGCTCACCGGTTTTTCTTAAAGCATTTATCGGAAGGTTGTTCCACGGAATCGCTTCTCTTGTAGTTATTACATGAAAGTATCCGTTTCTTATGAGCACGCTCAGATTGTAAAAATCCGACTGGAATGATTTTCTGAAGTCTGCACTCAGGTACTCTTTACCGGTAAGAATTGCATGCCGGATGAGTCCCGTCTCAGTGAGGCTGACAGCTGATGGTGCCGGATGGTCGAACCAGGAAGCGTAAACAGGCATGAAATCACCTGCATCAGATTCAAGCCATCTGCCATCTCTGCGGAACGATTCAGTGTATTCTGCCATAATCTTCATCATTTCTTCCCACGACGGGTCATTTTCATAAAGCATGGTTATTGCAGTAAGAACTGCCCCGGCGTCGGAAAGAAAGCTTTGTTTCTGCAAAGCACCTTTAAAGTACGAGTGGCTGAGAGATTTCCCGTCCCAGAAGATCCCGAGCAATTTGCGGATAACGCGTTCTCCTTCTGCTTCGAGCGGGGGCCTGTCGAGTAGTCGTCCGGCCTGTATATATGCTATTGCAGTAAGTGCGTTGAGGCCACAGAGTATCTTCTCGTCGGCTGATGGCTGCTGTCTTTCATCCCTGGCAGCCAGAAGCTTTTTCTCTAAACCGGGAAGAGGATCTGTATTTTTCCTCAGAAGATGATTCTTCCCTTCAAAATTCCCTTCTCTGCTAACGATATAAACCTCTCTGAACCTGTTGAGATCTTCCGGACCCAGGATCTTTTCTATCTCGTCGTAGTCCCACAGGTAGGTTGCTCCTTCCTGGTGACCTGTGTCAGCGTTGAAGGCCGTAATGAAAAGATCCTCTTTCCTGAAGCATTCTTCGAGACAGAGCAGGACCTTTTCAGCCATGATCTTATAGTCGGGATTTCCCAGTACTCTGAAGGCAAGCGACCAGGTCCATAGTGCCAGGGCCTGATCATAAAGCATTTTTTCAAAATGAGGGATAGTCCATGAACGGTCAACACAATATCTGAATATCCCGCCCTGAAGATGGTCGTTAAGTCCGCCAAGCTGCATTGCATTTAAAGTTCCGGAGCAGATACCTCTCAGATCTTCATTGTCTTCTGCCGAAAGTTTGTAGAGAAGGAATAAAAGGGTTGTATGAGGGGGGAACTTTTGCCCGCTGCCGAACCCACCGTATATATTATCAAACCATGAAATAAGCTCTTCTGTTATCTTCTCAGGCACAGACGGTGGGGCTTCATTTTCCCCGGCTGTGAACGAAGGAATGTCGTCACCTTTCGTTGTGAAATATTCAGATACTCTTTTTGCAAGTTCAAGGAATGAAATTCTGTGATGATCAGCTACAGGGGGAAGATAAGTTACGGCTACGACCGGTTTCAGCGAGGGTGTGAGAAAAACGTTCAGAGGCCATCCTCCGCTTTCGCTCTGTGAATTCATAAAATTCATCAGATACTGGTCGATATCGGGTCGCTGTTCACGATCGACCTTTATGCAGACGAAATTTTCATTCAGGTATTTGGCTGTCTCATTATCGGAAAAAGCTTCGGCAGCCATCACATGACACCAGTGGCATGTTGAATAACCCACCGAAACCAGAAGTGGCTTGTTTGTTGCAACGGCAAAGTCTATGACATCGCTGCTCCATTCCTGCCACCAGATCGGATTTCTGGCATGCTGCACCAGATATGGTGATGAAGCCCCGGCAAGATTGTTTTGCTTATATTGTTCCGTATCCTTCAAATTTTATAATGTAAAGTAATAATTTCCCGTTTTTTTTATGCCCGTATATCAGATAATAAACACCATAAATTCATTATTGTTTCCGGCCTCCTTGGGTAATAGTAAAACCCAACATATAATTAATATTATGACACAGATTTCAGCATAAAAAATTAACTTTCGGAGGGAATAAAAGAATCTGAGAATGGAATATTACGATCTTATCCGTACCCGCGAAAGTTTACGCAGTTATGATGCTGGCCGGCCGGTACCTCGTGAAATCCTTGAAAGAATTATAGAAGCAGGCAGGCTGGCGCCTTCAGCAGCGAACAGACAGCCATGGAAGTTCCTTGTCATCTCCGATGAGCCGCTGCTGGCTAAGATCAGACTATGTTACCACCGTGAGTGGTTCAGGGAAGCTCCTCATGTACTGGTCATTATCGGGCTGAAGGATAGTGCATGGACAAGAAATTATGACGGCTACAATTCAATCGAAACAGACACTGCCATCGCCATGACTCACCTGGTTCTTGCAGCACAAAACGAGGGTGTCGGTACATGCTGGATAGCAGCATTTGACCCCGGGTTGCTCAGGGAGGCGCTGGAACTGAAGCAGGATCAGGTGGTCTTCGGGATCACTCCACTGGGATATCCAAAGGCCGGCTATCAGAAAAGTACCCTGAAGAACAGAAAGCCGCAGGATGAAATCGCAGAATTTATTTGATCAAATAAAAGTACTATCATTAGATAAATTACGATATGGCCATAAAAAAATTACCAATACTACTTCTGGCAATTAGCCTTTTGAGTCTCAATCTGGTCGCGCAGAGATATGCCCCTGAAGGCACAGTGATAATTCCTGCTTCCGATTTTCTCGGCAGGATGCCCAAATCGGATGTTATTGCCGAGGCCACAGGCGACTTCTGGTATTTCAATAATACTGCCCTTGTGCTGAATTCAATAGTGAATGTAATAACATGGGTCGATATTCCCGAACCGGGTAAATATTACCTGTATGTAAGGAGCAGCGGTGAGAAAGGCAGGGGATTCAGAGTGATTCTCGATGACAGGATAACCGATATGACCTTTGGAAATGCTCCCCTGTCATGGGTGCAGGGTGGAGAATTCAACCTTAAGAAAGGCCTTTTAGCTGTAAGGCTTACAAGGATTAATCCCCCCAGCACTGTAGATGTTCTTGCTCTGAGCAAAAGGCCCGATCTGAAAGAATCCGATTTACTTCCTTATCAGCTTAATCCCGATGTTGAGCTTGTAAGGGAATACAAACTTCCTGTTTCAGGTATCGCAAAATTCGGAGATGTGGACGGTGACAGGAAAACCGATTTTATGATACTGTCGCGTGATTATTCCTCAACGGTTTTCAATAATGCAGGTGAAGAATTGTGGTCATGGAAGGCGCCACAGGAAAATGCAAAGCTTCGTGAGTCGTTCGAGGCTCCCGGTCTGCTGTGGGATTTCGATCACGACGGTAAAGCAGAAGTTGTGCAATGGAGGATCATCGACGGGAAGGAATGGCTGGTACTAGCAAAAGGCAGCAGCGGAGAGGTGATCCGTAAAACAGAATGGCCCACGAAGCCATTGCCTCATGTATATAACAACTTCAGGCTTGCCATAGCAAAGACCACCAAAGGAAGTCCCAATGAAATTGCAGTCTTCACCGATATGGGAGGGACAATCAATACCGATCTTTATGATGCTCAGCTAAACCATCTATGGCAGCACTCCCAAACCCGTAAGAAGGACAATATGGGTCATTATGTTTATCCCGTCGATTTTGACGGTGACGGCATAGACGAGATCCTGGTCGGGTCGCTTCTGCTCGACTCAAAAGGTAAGGAAATATGGAACCGTTTTGATGTAACATTTGATAATCACGACCATGCCGACAGCTTTAAATTTGCAGATGTTGATCACGACGGGGAATTGGATATTATTATGGTTCACAGCGATGTGGGTGTGTATGCAATAAAAGCGATGACAAGGGAGGTGATATGGCAGAATGTGGCGGAACACAGTCAGCAGCATGCAGTAGGTTATTTTCTTAAAGATGTTCCGGGGCCGCAGACGGTTGTAGGCGGAAGAACATACGGAAAGAGAGGCACAGATGAACCCTACTTGTCAGGCCAGCTTTACTGGTTCGACGACAAAGGCAACCTGGTTTCAATGTGGCCTAAAGGATTTCCGATCAACGGCAATCCTGAATTTGTGACCGGCGACTGGACCGGTACAGGTAAAAAAGATGTTTTCTGGTATAAGTTCAGGCTTAACGATAAAGGAGAAGGAGAACTGTATTTTGCCGACGGGGTATTTCACATGTTTGACTTTAGCGGCAGGGGAGCCGAGGAGGTTATTACAATTAACCGTGGAACCCTTCGTGTCTACGGTTCAAAAAGTGCTGTCCACAGCAACAGGGATAAAAAACTCGATCCCGGCTATCTGAAAAACAACGTAGTGAATCACACTCATTATTGAGATTTGATGATCTTATAGCGGGTTACTGATATACCGTTATCAAGTACTAAAAAATATATTCCGGCCGGCAGCTGTTCAGTCTTAAGGGTGGCTGAGGTTGAAAAAGTTCCCTGTTCAGTTACTTTCCCTGTTGAGCTGACAAGCTCGTAACCAATGATACCGGAATTATTTACTGCTTCTATGTTA
>JAFGXX010000221.1 GCA_016936435.1 Bacteroidales bacterium | reverse complement strand
TGAAATGAAAGTTTTGCTCAGAAAAGTCCATACCGGACCGGTACAGGGAGGTGAAGCTTTACCTGATACCAGAACCCTGTTCTGCAACTGACCGGGGCATGCTTTTATTTCGGCACAAAATAATGGCCGGATATTAATTCAGGCGGATATATCTTTCAACATAATGTCTGGCCTGCATTGGTCTTCCTGTATCATCTACAGGGAAGATATGAAGGAGTGTATCATGACTGACTTCCAGCCAGATCTTGTTCTTGCGGCCTTCATACGATTTATCAAAATGATAATCAATGTCTTCCACATAAATATTCCCGTCGATGGTGTAGGTTCCTGTACCATACCTGTAAACGACATTTGTATCAACCTGATACTTGCCAACGAACATAAAATGATCTCCCGACCACATCTTGATCTGGCTTATCTTATAACGGTCAGAAAAATAATTCGTCACCTTCTCCCTTTCTATCATCTGCATCTGAACCAATTGCCAGGTGCCCTGGAAAGATTTATTTTCTTTTTTGGCGCAGCTTCCGAAAATCAGAAGAGCAATCAGAAAACAATAAATTGTATGTTTCATAGCTGCTGATTTTAGTTAATATTTCAGATCCATTGTCGCTCTTATCAAAGTTACACCCTTAAAATGAAAAAGTCAATCCGGTCATGACGGTATTAAGAAAAATATGCCTCAATAAGGAGATTATGCCATTTTAACACCGCTCCCGCTGAAGATTATTTATTCCCATAGGATTCATATATTTGAAGCAAACTAAACAACTACCTGTATGAAGAGATTATTATTTTTCAGCTTCCTCAGTATCGTTATGCTGTCTTGCAGATCGGGTTCACAAAAGCAGGCACAGGAACAGAATGTTCAGCCCGTCAGAAAATTTGAGTTAACCGAAGCCTGGAGGACCGACTCTGCACTTATGACACCCGAGTCGGTGATCCTCGACAGGAAACGAGATATGCTCTATGTTGCAAACCTGAATATGGAACCTCGTAAAAAAGACGGCAACGGTTTTATTTCTAAAATGGACAGGACAGGTAAAATCATCGAGCTTAGATGGATTGAAGGACTTAGTTCCCCCAAAGGCATGGGGATAATAGGAGATACCCTCTTTGCTGCCGATGTCGATGAGGTTGTTGTAATGGATATCTCCACGGGTGAGATTATCCGTAAAATCCCGATTGAAGGAGCCGGAATGCTTAACGACATCACAGCCGCCGGGAAAGGGAATCTTTTTATCTCCGACACTGACAGGAATAAGATCCACAAATACTCAGGAGGGAAGATCACTGAATGGCTTGTTGAAGGCCTTAATGGTCCGAACGGTCTGCTGTATGAGGAATCCCGTTTGCTGGTTGCCAGCCAGGGCGGAGGAGACTTTGCCACCTATGACCTGTCGACAAAAAACCGCACCCTGCTTGCCGACAGCGTAGGCAGAGGCGACGGGATAGCTTTCACGGGAATTCCCGGATACTATATCGTAACCGACTGGGAAGGAGAAATTTTTATGGTCAACCCTGATAACAGCAGGGTATCACTTCTGCGGACCAAGGAAGCCGGCAGCAACACTGCCGATATTGAATTTTTAAGGCAGGAGAACCTTCTCCTTGTTCCCACCTTCTTCAAAAATACAATAGTGGCGTTTAAACTCAATGAAGTACAGGACAACTGACACTATGAGAACAATAATATCAAAAGGATTGAGCATAATTTCACTGGCCTTTGTTGCAGTAACATTTGTTTTTTCTCAGACGTCAGAGACCGAGAGTGATATAGAAAGATACCGCAAGGGAGAAATTATTGTCCGTGCAAAACGCGGTACAGAAGTTAAGATTGAACAGCTCAGCCATGAGTTCTGGTTCGGTTGTGCCATCACTAACAGCATTACAGGCAACTGGATGAGTGAAAATGATAAAAACCAGTTCAAAAAGAAATTCCTTGAAAATTTCAACTCCGCTGTTACCGAAAATGCCGTTAAATGGGATAATATGGAAAGGCGAAGAGGCGATGTCAATTACTCAACTATAGATGGGATACTTGCGTGGACCGAAGAAAACGGCATCCCGCTCAGAGGGCATAACCTGTTCTGGGGAGTACCTAAGTGGGTTCCTCAGTGGGTTAAAGAGCTTAACGACGAAGAACTTAGGCAGACACTGCAGAACAGGGCAGAAACGATAACCAGGAAATATAAAGGCAGGTTCCACGAGTATGACCTGAACAACGAAATGATCCATGGCAATTACTTCGAAGAACGCCTCGGGCCGGAGATAACAAAACTCATGGCCGAATGGTCACATAAAGGCGATCCCGATGCCAGATTATGGCTTAACGATTACGACATACTTACCGGAAACCGTCTCTCCGACTATATGACACATATAAGAAACCTCCTGAAACAGGGAGTCCCCATAGCCGGCATCGGAGTTCAGGGACATCTCCATAGTGATACTTTCGACAGACAGGCCCTCAGAAACGCACTCGATTCTGTCGGGTCCTTTGGACTGCCGGTCCGCATTACGGAATTCAACATGCCGGGTCAGCGATCGAAATACTACCAGAACAGAAACCTTAAAATGTCCCCTGAAGAAGAAGAACAGAAAGCCCGCGAACTTGCTGATTATTACAGGATCTGCTTTGCCCATCCTGCTGTGGAGGGTATACTTATGTGGGGCTTCTGGGAAGGCGCCAACTGGATCCCGCAGTCGTCACTGTACCGCCGCGACTGGTCTCCAACTCCGGCTGCAGAAGCTTATCACAACCTTGTATTCAGTGAATGGTGGACCAATACAACAATAACAGCAGGAAGGAAAGGCAGCACTTCCATACCTGCATTCTACGGAAAATACAGAATAACAGTGAATGGCAAAACAAAAAATGTTGAACTGAAGAAAAAAGAAGGGAAAATAATTGTTGATTTCAGATAGCTGAATAGACCCAAAGGCAGAACCATGTCAACATCCAGACTGCAATTATGAAACAAATATGATTTTATTACGTTAAAGGAACTTTAAATTAACCCATAAAACAATGAAAAAAATCTCAACATTATTATTTTCCCTCTCTCTTATCTCCGTAATCCTGTTCACTACAGGATGTGAAAAAATGAGTAACGAGGAGCTTCTTCTGGATCATATATGGACATACGATGAAATGACGACAAGCTCTAACAATGAAACAGTCCTTGCAATCGTTGCCCTGTCGAATGCTCTCATGGCCGGATCAACCTTCGAGTTCATGTCAGATGGTTCCTATATCATAACCACTTCGAGTTCTTCCGATACAGGTACCTGGGAATTTATCGACGATGATACTTTTCTCATGGATACGGATCAGATGGAGATAGTCAGCCTTACCGAAGATGAATTTGTGATTGAGGCAGAAGAAGTTGACAATGAATACGGGACCTATACGATAAGGATACGGCTGGTCAGGTAATATTTTAAACCTTATTGACATCATCTGCTGACGTCTTCTTTGCCCAACAGTGCAAAGAAGGGTGCCGGATTTACTTTGAACGGGATTTTTTACTAATATTGATGCTTTCATAGATAAAACAGGCTGTTAAAATGGTAAAAAGTGGCCGCATAGGTTTTGATAACGAAAAATACCTCAGGGAGCAAACCGCTGCGATACTTGAAAGGGTAAACCGTTTCAACGACAAGCTGTATATTGAATTCGGAGGGAAAATTCTTTACGACTACCATGCGGCAAGAGTCCTGCCGGGCTTCGACCCTAATGTAAAAATGCGCCTGCTCCAGATGCTCAGCGATAAAATCGACGTGATACTGTGTATCCATGCCGGTGACATCGAAAGAAAGAAGATACGGGCTGATTTCGGAATAACTTACGACTCTGACGCCCTTAAAACCATCGACGACTTCAGGGAATGGGGAATTGATATTACCGCAGTGGTAATAACACGTTACCAGAACCAGCCACCGGCCCGCGCATTCAGAAATAAACTCGAAAGAAGAGGTGTCAGGGTTTACCTTCACTACCCCACAAAAGGTTATCCCACTGATGTAGATCTTATAGTCAGCGATAAAGGTTATGGAGCCAACGAATATATTGCCACAACTCATCCGATAGTTGTTGTAACCGGGCCCGGACCGGGAAGCGGCAAACTTGCAACCTGCCTCGGTAACCTGTACCATGAATACAGAAAAGGAATCAAAGCCGGATATGCAAAATTTGAGACCTTCCCTATCTGGGATCTGCCTCTCGATCATAAGGTTAACGTTGCATACGAAGCCGCAACTGTCGACCTGAATGACCAGGTGCTCATCGATGAACACCATCTCAGGGCCTATGGGAAAGAAGTTGTAAACTATAACCGCGACATCGAAGCTTTTAACCTGCTTAAGAGGATATTCGAAAAGATCACAGGAGGAGAATCATTGTATCGTTCTCCTACCGACATGGGAGTGAACCGCGCAAGCTCAGGAATTACTGACGATAAAATTATAACTGAAGCATCACATCAGGAAATAATCCGGCGTTATTTCAGATGCTCCGTTGAATATGTCATGGGCATAGTTGATAAAGAAACACTCGACAGGGCCGAAGCTATTATGAAAAAAGTGAAGGCAAAGCCTGAAGACAGAACAGTTGTGTTGCCTGCCAGGAAAGCTGCCAAAGAGGCTGAGAGAACAGGCAAGGGTCATGATGGGATCTTCTGCGGAGCTTCCATCGAACTTCATGATGGGAAAATTGTAACAGGAAAGAACTCTCCTCTGATGCATGCTTCTTCGAGTCTTATACTAAATGCAGCCAAATACCTCGCCGGACTTCCGGATAATATGTTCCTCCTTCCGGGAACTCTTATCGATTCCGTTACTTACCTTAAAAAAGACATCCTCGAAGGGAAGATGGTAAGCCTTGATGTCGACGAAGCCCTGATAGTGCTGGGCATAAGCGCACTATCAAATCCGGCAGCCAAAATGGCTTTGGAAAAACTGAAGGAACTGAGCAATTGCGAAGTGCATCTTACGCATATTCCAACTCCCGGCGATGAAGCCGGACTCAGGAAACTGAAGGTGAACGTAACCTGCGATCCTGAGTATTCCAGCAAGAGTCTCTTTATCAGCGGCTGATACTGTTGAGAGCCCTGTGTAACCAGTTACGAACTGAAAAAGTGACCTGCAAGCTGACGACCGGAAGGTGAAAATCCCCTGATCGCGGGAATCTTCAAGACCGCAACACCGTAAAACTGCACAACCTGTTTGTATGGAAAGTTATCTTAAACGACTAATCAGCGAGGGGGAAGGCCAGCAGCTCGACTTCAAATACTGTGTTTCCGACAGCAGAAAGATAGCACGTACCCTCTCGGCATTTTCCAACAGCGACGGAGGCCGTCTGCTTATTGGCGTAAGGGACAACGGTTCAATTGCAGGAATCCGTTCCGACGAAGAAATATACATGGTCGAAACAGCTTCTCACCTCTTTTGCCTGCCTGAAATCGACTACACTGTCAAACAACATACCATTGAAGGGAAGACTATTGTTGAAGTCATTGTACTGAAGGGGGAGAAGAGGCCATACAGGGCAAAAGAAGAGAATGGTGCGTGGAGGGCCTGGTTCAGGCATAACGATCAGAATCTGGCTGCCAACAGTGTGATACTCAAGGTATGGAAAAAGGAAGATCGCAGATCAGGTTTGCTGGTTAAGTTCGGTCCGGCGGAAGAAAAATTGTTCGGGTATCTGTCAGAAAACAATTCTGTGACATTGTCAGGCTTCAGGAAAATGACGGGTATTCCATCCAACAAGGCGGAAGCGATACTGGCCAATCTCATCCTGCTTAAGATTTTGAATATCAATGCTTCCGAAAAAGGGATCCGGTATGAACTCAATCCTGATGGTCCGACGGAATATGATACGGAGCTAAAGTCAGTGAAGGCGGTTAAAAAAATCCCGGATGCAAAGGATATGCACAGGCATCCTGAAATGATAATCAAAATCAAAGAAAAATTCTCCGGCCAGGGTGACACAGTATGATTTTTCAAACAATTGTTTTGTCAACTCAATTCTGACATATATATTTGCAGTCCGAAACAAAGGTGCCATAGCTCATCCCGATAGATATCGGGAGGTAGAGCACCTTCCGATGTCCCGATAGCTATCGGAAATCGGACTGAAAATCCTGGTGTCCCCGTCCCGATGTCCCGATAGCTCCTAAAATCCGCATGTCTGATTAGAGAAGAGATTTTGAAGCTATTCTAAACAAAGATATTCTGATTTTGATATTAG
>JAFGXX010000220.1 GCA_016936435.1 Bacteroidales bacterium | reverse complement strand
TGATCAAACAGTCCCGACTATATCTCTGATCAGCATGTCAAAATCTATCGAACCCCGGGGCGAATAACCCAGAATGACAACTATCAGCTCTTTTGAAGGCATTATAAATATCCTCTGTCCGTCGTGGCCGACACACATGAAGAGATCCTCAGGAGCCGAGGGCACCTCGCCGTTACCATAAAGCCAGAAAAGTGATCCGTATTCACCTTTGCTCGCCGGAACAGGCTCACGTGTATATGATACCCAGCCTTCAGGGAGTATCCTCTCTCCGTTGAAGATACCGTCCTGCTGATACAGTAGGGCAAACCTGGCATAATCACGGGCAGTGGCATAAAGGTATGATGACCCGATATAGGTTCCTGCAGGATCTGTTTCAAAAACAGCATCGGTGATGCCGATCCTGTAGAAAAGTCTGAGATGAGGGAAGATGTAGTACAGCGAATCGTCCGGGAAGTGTTTCCTGATCAAATAACTTACCACATTTGAACTGCCGGAGGAGTATGACCAGTAAGTACCTGCAGGGTGTTCAGCTTTCCTGTCCCTGACATAAGCGGCCATATCATTTCTGCAGAACAGCATGATATTTACATCCGATCTGCTCCCATAGTCTTCGTTCCACTCAAGCCCGCTCTGCATGCGCATCAGATCGTTTATGGTTATGTTTTTCCTTTCATCATTCATCCATTCTTCTATACCTGCCGGCGCATAGATATCCAGACCATTTTCTTTCACGAGAACACCGGTGAGTGCATTCATAAAACTTTTTGCCATCGACCAGCTCAAAAAACGGGTTTCTTCCGTGAATTGAGGCTTATAAGCTTCAGCGACTGGAATGCCCTTATGCAACACCATGAAAGCAAACACATTTCCACCATAGCCATTTTCGTCTATTACCTTTCTGCTTATGATGTTAAGAGCATCGCTGTCAATTCCGGTAAGGGTATCGGGTATCTGATCCCCCATAGGCCATGGGAGAGTGTCGCTGTTGTAAGGTGGGGGAGGAAGCTCCGGAAACTTAACTGCCCTCAGGTTCTCTTCCCTGCTTTTACGGACAAGGGTAACCCCCAGGTCCTCCCTGTCGATTGCACGCGACCGTCCCCACAGGAACCTGCTGGTTACACTGCTGTCGCCGTAATTAACCTTGTTACGGGTAAACTTAATAAAGGAGAAATTCAGGTCGGTTGTGTCGACTTCGGCAGGCATTCTTCCCGAAATAAAGACAGCCGAACCCATATTTTTTGCTGCATAACCCGTGATTATTGGCAGAAGGGTGCTGAGGTATGCAGCCCCGGCCAAAAGAATCGCTGCAAATATTATCAATGTGATAATAAGCGGCTTTCTGCTCTTTGATTTCCCTGACGATCGGATCATTTTTTACGAAAATTTACACATTGCAAGATATAATTTATAAAGATATTATATTTATAACCTTTAACCATTTCGGTAGATGTTAAAGAATACAGCAGCAATAGGAGCCGACATAGGAAGACACAGTATAAGTATTGCAGTTGTTACCTATGGAGGCACAATAGTTACTGTTAATTCTCACGAACTTCCTGAGCATCAGACATCCGGTCAAATTATATCTATACTGACGGAAGCTGTGCACAACATCAGAAAGAAGGTTGCAGGTCAGGGTATAAATCCCGTGAGTATAGGGATCTCGGCAAAAGGCTTTATTGACAACAGGTCGGGAGTGATTCTCGGACCCGACCAGGGAATAGAAGGATGGAATAACATACCTCTGGCAAAACTTATCGCAAAAGCTTCGGGGCTGCCGGTATCTGTCGAAAATGATGCAAATCTTATGACTATAGCCGAGCACAGGTTCGGCTCTGCACGCAATTACAGCAATCTTATCTTCGTGGCTATGCGTACAGGCATCGGAGGAGGTATAATAATAAACGGAAAATTGTACCGTGGATCAAATAATGCAGGTGGAGAAATTGGACAAATGATAATAAATTTCGCCAACGGAATAAGCGACAAGGGAATCAGAGGCTCCTATGAACATTTCGCATCTGCCGCGGCATTGGTCAGGCGATATCATGAAATCGCCGGAAGCAAAGCGGATAAACAGGTTAATGTTTTAACGGGCAGGGATGTCTTTGAACTAAGTTATAAAAGAAACCCTGCTGCCCTGAAAGCAGTAAAGGAAAACGCTTTTTTGGCAGGAATCGGACTTGCAAATCTGATCTCTGTTTTTGCCCCCGAAATAATTGTCCTCGGAGGGGGAATGTCGCAGGCACGCGAATCCTATATAAACATGATCAGGAAAAGCGCTTTTGACAACTCTCTCGAACACTGCAGGGCTGCCGTTAAAATAGAAAGGGCGGCACTGGGAATCAAAGCCGCTTTACTTGGCAGTGCCTGGTACAGCATGGTGAAACTGGCCGGAAAAACTATTTGAAATATAATACGATATTTTATTATGACACAAATTTCTACTGCCCTTACATCTTCAGATCTCCGTAAATCACAGATTTTCGTTGTTATAACAGCTTTCCTGTCACTCCTTGCCATAGTCGGTATAGCACTCTATGGCTTGCCTCTTTTTTATAATTTCTACATTGATGAATTCGGGTGGTCGAGACAGATTGTCACCTCAGGAAACGCCTATGCCAAGATAATTGTAGCACCCCTGTTCGGGTTTATCGCAGGCTGGATAGTGGATAAATACGGCCCGAGGAAGATGCTAATGACAGGAGCGCTTATGACACTTGCAGCATTCCTTGGCCTGAGCATGATGAAGTCGCTGAGCCTTTTCTATATTTCATACGTACTCGTCGCACTGGGCTATGTCTTCGGAGGCCCGCTTCCCTGCCAGGTTCTCATATCAAGATGGTTTACAAAAAACCGTGGAAAAGCGATGGGTATCGCATATCTTGGCATCGGAACCGGCTTCACAATAGTCCCTCAGCTTGTAGCTAAGCTCGAAAGTACCATAGGATGGAATATGGCACTTGTCACGCTCGGTGTAATTATAGTTCTCGTATCTGTTCCCCTGGCCCTTTTCGTTAAAGACTCACCTTCGAAGACCGACGTTACGATAAAACCCGAACCTGCAGTGCCTGTAAAAACTATACTTACAAATCCATGGTTCTATTTCCTGGCTTTTGGGAGCATGTGCTCCATTGGTGCTGTGGGAGGGATCAACCAGCATCTCAAACTTTACCTCAAGGACCTGAGCATGGATGAAGCAGCGATAGCAAACATAATATCACTGGTGGCATTTATGAGTCTCGCAGGAAGAGTAATCATGGGATGGCTCGCCGACCTGATGCCCAGAAAATATGTAATGATCATCATTTACCTGCTTGTAGGCGGAGCCATTCCTCTCCTTCTGCTGCCCGACTTCCCCGGACGACTGTATATTTTTGCAGTGATATTCGGTATCGGTCTTGGAGGTGACTACATGATCATACCTCTCATGGCAGGCGATCTCTTTGGTGTAAGAACACTCGGCAGGGTAATGGGGATAGTTCTTGTTGCCGATGGCATAGCAGAAGCGGGGATGCCGATGCTCGTCGGCCGCCTTTTCGACATAAGCGGGAATTATTTTACAGGTTTTCTCGTACTGATAGGTCTTGCCCTTTTCGGTACCCTGGTTATCTCATTCCTTCCGAAGAAAAAAATAGTGGGCTAAGCTCATCACGGGAAAATAAGTTTCATAAGACGTAATCCGTTGAAGCTGTTGGAGAATGGCTCGAGCAGTATACTGCGTTCTGTTTTCATTGATGTCATGAAGGGTTGTTTCATCAGATGAATTGCCGTTTTTACTATCTCTTCCGCAGAATCTCTTATATGACAGGCCTTTGAAAGACCTGTGTTTCCGACCATGTTGCTGTTTGCCAGGCAGTGCCTTCCCGCGAAAAGCGCATTGACAAGCTTTAGTTTCATCCCATGGGTTGTCAATGCGATAAGAATGTTTACATGAGCATCTCTTATCAGATCCGACATCACACTGCCGGGAGGATCAGCTATGATGCGTATATTACTGTGCTTCGCTGCTTTTTTTACAAGGGATGCCGGCGGTCGTTTTCCTGCTATTATGCAAGTGTGGGGGATCTCCGGAAATATTTTTTCAGCAAGATAAGCGGCTACTATTTCATTTTCCATTACCGACAAGTCGCCGTGCCAGAGCAGATAATCTCCCGATCCTTCTTTGTTTTCAGGTACATCATACTGATGAAAGGGCATTATCAGCTCTGCATTTCCATACTTATTTTCAAAATAATGCTGATCATCAGGTGAAAGTGTAAGGATCAGGTCAGCATAGTTCAGCACCTTTTCATAGCGCTTCAGCTTTATTGATTCTGCGGAAAAAAAGAAATTTCTTATGAAATTAGCACCAAAGCCTGACATGGTCCTGTAATATTCATGTTCGATATTATGTGCTCTTACGAACTTTCTCCTGTTTGCCAGGTCAGGATGGCACAGGAGCTCTGTTGTATGAAGCCCGTCAAAAAGTATAGGGTGACCGTCATTCAGCAGATTGGCGGCAAGGGTAGAAGATGTTCGTGAAGCTACAATATAGGGTTTTGCAGACAGGTGTCTTTTCAGGGAAGTATCTCTTTTATAATAAGTGACAGATTTACAAAGATTTGTAAGCTCTGAGGAATGTTCCCTTCCGTATTCAAAACAATGAAGATTAATCCGTGCACCAAGGCCGTTAAGAACACGTATCCTGTGAAATGAATCTATCATACCCCCGTAATCGGGAGGAAAAGGTATGTTAAGGGTTATTATATGAAGTTCATTGGTCAAGAGCTGACTTTGCCTTTAAACCAATAAAGATAAATACTTTTCGGCAAAGACTGTTTCTGTACTTTTCTTAAGGTATTAGACTGGTGGAGGGCCTATCTTCTGGTAAAAGGTATCACAGGAGGGTTGTCATCGGGGTCAGGTACCGGCACCCATACCATTTTATCGAGACCGGGATTCCATACCACTTCGAAATCGACAGTTACACCTGCTTCCATCGGATTGTCGATAGTGATGCTGAATTCACCGTTTATGGAATAATTCAGATTATCAAAACTATAAAGTGCTACCTTCTCAGGGTAGGAAAGGAAATCCAGGTCGAAGGTATTGTCAGTTCTGAAAATAGCGTAAAAATACACAAGCACCTGGTCTTCTGAACCCAAATTTATTGCAGTAAGCTCAGAATCCCATTCTCCGATAATGAAGCCGGAAAGTTTCATCTTCTCTTCTTCGCACCCGCAGGTCAACAGAAGAAGCAGTACCAGCGATGTAATGATTTTTTTCATGATAGTGTAGGTTTTTGTGTTAGTACTACCCGAATGTATCTGCAAAGTTACGACAGAAACAGATTTAAGTCAAATGAAAAGAGGCCGCAAAGACGACCTCTTTTAGTGATCCCGGCGGGATTCAAACCCACAACCTTCTGATCCGTAGTCAGATGCTCTATTCAGTTAAGCTACGGGACCTTTCCGGCTGCAAATATAGAAAAATTTTATTTGTCAGCTCAGGCATTTTTGTAATTGCCGTTTTTACGAAAATCATCGGTAAGAAATATATGTTTCTATACTTGCAGGGAGAGACATCCTCTGTCAGGTATTTATGATATCACGATAATTATCTATTTTTATGTCTCGTTATTTTGCAAATCCATTAATAAATGCGCGATATGAAAAAAACAGCCGGATGGATATTGAAAATCACAGGCGGATTACTGGCTCTTATACTGATCCTCCTGTTCACAATACCGGCCCTGTTCAAAGAAAAGATCAGGACCGGAGTGGAAAAGATCGTAAATGAATCGGTGAATGCCAGGGTCAGTTTTGAAGGCTACCGAATAGGCTTTTTCAGGAACTTCCCCAATCTGTCATTCGGTCTCGACGGACTGTCGGTTGCCGGCACAGGGAATTTCGAAGGCGATACCCTTGCAGAATTAAAATCATTCAACCTTGTGTTCAACATGGCCAGCCTGTTTAAAAAATCGGGTTTTGAAATCAAGTCCGTTATTCTCGAACGGGCCAGGATAAATGCTCTTGTTAATGCCGACGGAAAAGCAAACTGGGATATAGCTAAAGATACAACAACTGTTGAAGAGGTAGATGAAGAATCTGAATCTGCACTTAAACTGAAGCTGA
>JAFGXX010000041.1 GCA_016936435.1 Bacteroidales bacterium | reverse complement strand
GCATATTCATTATCACCCAGGTAGCGGGCTATACTGCTCACTATTACATCAAAAGCCACCGAATGGTTATTATGGTAATCATCTTCATCCTTTCCGTTCTTACTTGTGGTAAGCCATTCGAAGAAAGCGGTGAACCACTCACTGATACTTTTTATCTCTGTTTCATCAAGGGCTCCTGATCCTTCAAGCAATGTTATTGCATCAACTAGGGTATGCATACCTCTGACATCGATAATACCTATGCCCCTGCCTGTTGTCCTTCCGGGTATCGACTGGGCATATTCGAGGTGAGGGTTCATAAGGGTTTCCGGGTCGAGGAACCACACCTTTAATAAATATGCGGCTCTTTCGGCATATTTCATATCCCCGGTAAAGAACCAGGCGAGTGTAAGTGTCTTCACCGACTCCATCATATTTCCCAGCTGGCTGCGGTCGATTCCTGCCTCGGGATATCTCTCTCCATCGCGACGGATGAAGGGAAGCCCGTCGGGTTTGGTGGTATCAGGCCACCAGTAAGGGCCCTGGCTCATATAATCATTTTTTGTACCGCCGGGAGGTGTCATCTTTTTGTATGTCACCGAATATGGCCCTTTTTCAAGAGCCTTTTCAGCCTCTGAAACCAGTTGTTCATAAGCCGGAACAAGATCAAATCCCGGATTTTTCAGTTCCTTTTTGACGGATTTCATGTAGTTGTAATCCCAGCCGGCAAATCTGTCTCCGGGTGAATTTCTTTCACATGAGCAGAGTGGCAGAAACAACAGAGTTATAATAAGCCTGGTTGTCGTGGTTGTCATCGTATAATTAAATGGGTTCTCATTTTTTCAAAAATAGATCAAATCTGTCGATTTCCGGTTTCTGATGCTCCTTTTCCATTATCGCCATGATCTGTTCAGTCACGCCGGGGTTTTCCTTCGAAACGTCTTTTTCTTCAGTAATATCAACTGAGAGATCGAAGAGTTTGATTTCCATGTTACCGTCACGGGTATTTTCCCTTATTCCCTTCCACTTATCAATCCTGACGGCCTGCTGTCCTCTCCTTTCAGGGTATTCCCAGTAAAGATAAGGATGTTTTTTCTGCCTTCCTTTTCCCGTTATGGAGGGCAGCAGGCTCAGACCGTCGAGGTTTTCAGGGTGATCGGCGCCAGCTATATCGCAGATGGTCGGAAAAATGTCGTATGAAGCACAGATATGATCGGTCAATCCGGCCGTTTTTATTACCCCTGGCCAGGAGATAATCATCGGGACCCTTATTCCACCTTCATAGAGAGAACCCTTGAGACGGTTTGGATCCTGGTTAAAAGGCCATGCATTTTCAAAATAGCTGCTGACGGCACCTCCCGTTGTAACAGGGCCGTTATCGCTGGTAAAGAAAATTATGGTATTTTCATATATCCCCAGTTTCACCAGTTCATCAACCATACGACCTACCTGGTAATCAAGATATCCGACCATGGCTGCATAGGTAGCCATCGGATATCTGCAGGGGAAATATCCTTTATCTCCGGTATAGGGTTCTTCATTACCTATTATGCTGTGATACCTGGCGACCCATTCCATTGGTGCCTGTAGGGGAACGTGAGGTATGGTTGTAGTGAAATGAAGAAAGAATGGTTCGTTCTTCGACTCCCTGATAAAAGCAAGAGCCTCATCCAGCATCAGGGCAGGAGCGTATTCGTTAAGATTATAGCGTTCATAACTCTCTTCCCTGTAAGGGTCCCCATCGCCGTCCAGTTCCCTGGTACGCGGGGGGACAAACCTGTTATCGAGTTTCACAATGCTCTCATTCTTCCACAGATGTGCAGGATAGTATGTATGAGCCTGACGCTGGCAGTTATATCCGAAGAAAAAATCGAAGCCCTGTTTGTTTGGGATACCGTCGGTGAAAGGAGCGCCCAGACCCCACTTTCCGACACACGCAGTTTTGTACCCCACATGCTGAAGTATTTTGCTGAAAGTAACTGTCTCTGCAGGTATTGGATACTGTCCTTCCAGCGAGGGGTCGGCTTCCATTTTAGCATAATCCCACACATCTCCTCTTTCAGACCATTCATGGTTACCTCTGATGAAGGCATGGCCGGAATGTTTGCCGGTAAGCAATATACATCTTGATGGTGCGCTAACCGGTGATCCGGAGTAATACTGTGTGAACCGGAGTCCATTCGCTGCCAGGGCATCGATGTTGGGTGTCTGAATCAGAGTCTGTCCGTAACAACCGGGGTCACTGTAACCAAGGTCGTCGGCAATAATAAAAACTATGTTCGGCCTTTTCAAGCGGGCATCTTTTTTTCCGGTGCATCCCGAAAGAGCCACCGTTGCAATGCCGGCAAGGCCTGTAATGGTGTAAAGGTTCATGGCAGGTCAGTTTATATTTATGTGTCTGAAAATTATTACTACAGGTATCTCATTTTATTTGCAGGATTATCCTTCTGAACGAATACATTTCCGGCTTTCCATCATCCTTCACTTCAAGAATTACGTGAATTTCTCCTTCGGTTGCGGATTCAGGAACGTTTATTTCTGATACAGGTTCTGTATTATTGGATATAATAACTTTTAAAGAAGATATTTCGTCATATATCCACCACTTAAAGGTCAGATCGTCCCCGTCAGGATCATGGCTGCCAGAGGCATCCAGTTTAATAATATCTCCCGGTTTAACCTTTAATTTCAGAATCGGGTTTTTACTGTTGTTATTAATAACAGCAACAGGATTATGGTTTGCTTCTTCCCGGGAAAGTAAACACCAGCGCATCCGGGCGGCAAAATCATTCTGATACGCTTCCCGCCAGCGGGCGACAGTCCATTTACGTCGCAGACTTGCGTCATCTGATCCTGACCAGTGATCGTCTTCCGCTTCTGTATAGTACCCGCCGGACTGATGTAAGAATCTCCCGCCCCATCCACCCCATTCGGGATATTCCGGATCATTTAGTCCATGTGGAAGCACAAAAAACCACGAAGGAGTATCACCCTCTTTTACCCCCTTAGTATTCCTTGCGCTGTTCGGATTCTGATTTACTGCCGGTGGATAACCTGCGCCCAGTGGCCCCCATGCAGAAATATTTTCAAGTACCCATGCATGATCGTTCAGCAATTCTACTCCAGGTTTAACCAATGGTAATTCAGGATGGTTGCCCCCTTTTGAATCATTCTGATACATTCCGCGAAAACCAGCTGTCTGATTATGGATCCGGGGAGGTGAGGGTTCAACATACCTCAGTTCCGGGAAATTTGTACGTATCCATTCCCCTGTCCCCATCGAAAAAACATTATTCCATCCATCCTGGTCGCCAATCGCATACACACGTAATTTCCTGATGAATTGCTCTGCTTCTTTTGCTGAACTTGTGCTTCTCATGTCGAGTAAGGCCTGTGCCAGATCATGAGCCCCTCCCCAGATAACTATATAAAGAGGCTCTTTGCCGGCATTCACTCTGTTAATTATATGTTGTGAGCCAGATGTTGACAAACCCGGAATAAGATTGTCCACACCCCTGTTTGCCTGTCCCCCGAAAACAACAGCCTGCAGCGATTCGGCAGTGGGATACCCCTGAGCATGATCATTAAGATTATCACGGACCTTTGCATAATCACTGATTGCCTGATGAATAAGGTCTGTCCTGATCTCATACTTCTGCCCCTTACGGGGAGTATTCTTTGCAGTAGCGATCAATCCTTCTATACGAAACTCATTTGAATAAACCAATAACCTCCGAAGTGATTGTATATCGTCCGGATCACCCCCTATGTCAGTCAAAACAATCAAACGCGGCTTGTCGCTGTTCAAAGGATCACAGGCACTCAGAAATAAAATGCTGATCAACACGACAGACATAAATATGTACCTGTAATATTTCACGATCATTCAAAATATGTATTCATTATAACCTGCAAATCTATACCTGAATGTCTATCAGGAAAATAAGCTCTCAATTTTCTTATTCATACGGTGACCGGGAGTTCTTTTTCAACCTGCAGCACTATTACTCCCCTACTTCACCGAAAACCTGTAGATTGTCCTCGATTTAAATGTTTCACCGGGGTTAAGGACCGTGGAAGGGAAATCGGGATGATTGGGGCTGTCGGGGAAATGTCCCGTCTCGAGGCATAATCCCGACCTGTGTGTATAGGGTTTGCCGCCATAGCCTATCCTTGTGCCGTTCAGGAAATTACCGCAATAGAACTGAACACCCGGCTGATCGGAGATCACCTCCATAAATCTGCCACTGACAGGTTCGTACACTGTTGCATCTACCTCTTCGTTATTATCAAAGACAAATGTATGATCGTAGCCATTCGCAAACTTAAGCTGATCATAATCTTGTGCTATTCTTTCACCTACGGTATGGGGTGTATTAAAATCAAAGGGTGTCCCCTCCACCTGTCTTAATTCTCCTGTCGGAATCAGGAATGTATCTACAGCCACGAACTTTGAAGCCTTGATTACAAGCTGATGGTCGAGAATATCGCCGATGCCGGCCCCATGGAGGTTGAAATAGGCATGGTTTGTTATGTTGAATACTGTTCTTTTGTCGGTGGTCAGGGTATAATCGATAATGATCTCACTGTTGTCGGTCCATGTATACAGTGCCTCGACAGTCATATTTCCCGGAAAACCCGCTTCCATATCGGGGCTTTTATATGTGAATTTCACAGTTGGAAAATCAGTGTCTTCAGGTATCTCGGTGTCCCAGGCCTGGCTGTGCCATCCTGCCGGTCCGCCATGAAGAGAGTTGGGCCCGTTATTAATCGGCAGAGTATATTCAACGCCATCAAGAGTAAACTTACCTTTGGCGATCCTGTTGGCATAACGGCCCACAACAGCTCCGTAGTAAGGATCGCCGCCTATCATTCCATCGAAAGTGTCAAAGCCGAAAGTGATATTATCCTTATTGCCGTTCCTGTCGGGAACCTCTATCCATGTGATCCTGGCACCAAAATTGGTAAGCTTTAGCACATTACCGGATTTGTTGGTGAGAGTAAGCAGGTAAACCTCCTTCCCTTTGAAATTGCCGTAAAGCTCTTTTGTGACCATTTCTTTTTTAGACTGATTGCAAGCAGCCAGAAGCAGAATTGCTGCAACCATTGCAAATAACAAGTTGAATTTTTTCATGGTTTAATATATTTATGTTAATTGTTTTACCCACCCCTACCCCTCCTAAGGAGGGGATTTTTAATTCTTCAGTCATTGATTATTTTCTTACAACCACTTCATTACCAGAATACTTAACTATATGATCTACTTTCAGACCTGTGTTTAAACCTCCGGGTCTGTCCTTTCCAACCCAGATTATGTTAAATACTCTTGTCTTAAGCATTCCGGTAAACTCTCCGTTGCGTTTACCAATGGTCAGTGTCTCTGTCGCCTCATCATATCTTATCCTTATTGTGCTGAATTTTCCCTTTTCATAATTGTAATTGATACCTTCGTCTTCATAAAGGGTGAATACGCAATCATGACCTTTGTATACCCAAAGAGTAATTTGACTGGCAGGTATTTCATCAGTATAGTTTATTGCCGGGCCGAAAGGGATTATTGAGCCTGTCCTCACGAACACCGGTATTCTCTCATATGGCGCTGCAGCTTCGATTTTATGACCCCCTTCATAGAATTCACCTGAATAAATATCGTACCAGCCGTATGATGAAGGAAGATAAACATCACGTTTCCGTGCCCTGTATTCATATACGGGAGCAACCAGCAGTGAAGGGCCGAACATATACTGGTCGCCGATATCAAAAACGTTTCTGTCATTTCCGAAATCCATAACCATAGCTCTCATTATGGTGTAATCGCTAAAATATGTTGCTGCCGCAAGTGAATATATATAGGGCATAAGGCGATACCTGAGCCTGTTGTACCACACCATGCTGTTATATGCAGGATGTTCCTCGGCTGCAATATTGTATATTTCGCGATAAGGGTACTGGCCATGGCTTCTGAACAGTGGGCAGAATGAGCCGAACTGGAACCATCGTGTGTTCAGTTCCCTCCATTCTTCAATATCCTCAGAACCTTCTTTGGCGCGGGTGTATCTGCTTTCGACACAAAAACCTCCTATATCGAATGTCCAGTAAGGTATTCCGGAAAG
>JAFGXX010000040.1 GCA_016936435.1 Bacteroidales bacterium | reverse complement strand
CCTTTGCCAACTGCCCTTTGCCAACTGCCCTTTGCCAACTGCCAACTTCTTATAATAACTCCACGGTGAACATTATCTGCGTTAAGGTTGTTTACATTACAAATTATAAAAAATTAAATAATGAAAACAACAATTTTAACAGCGATAATTATGATATCAGGATCTATAATGGCAGACGCACAGCAGAAGCTTGCTGCCGATACGGAAAAAACAACTCTTGAATGGCTTGGCGAAAAAGTCACAGGCCAGCATAACGGAACTATTCAGCTTAAAGAAGGATGGCTTGAATGGAATAATAACCGGATTGTGGCGGGTGTTTTTGAAATAGACATGACAACCATTAAGGATGCCGACGGAAGTGACAGGCTTGAAGGTCATCTGAAATCCGATGACTTCTTCGGTGTTGACAAATATCCGGTATCCAGGTTTGTACTAACTGGCAGTGAAGATTTTCAGAAAGGCACTGCCACGGTGAAGGGTGATCTGACTATAAAGGGTATTACCAACCCGGTTGAATTCAGGGCCACGGTTCAGCAAAAAGAAGAAGGCACCTGGTTTTATGCAAACATTGTCGTCGACCGCTCAAAATACAATGTACGTTACGGATCAGGTTCATTCTTTGACAATCTGGGCGATAAGATAATTTACGATGAGTTCAAGCTCAAGGTAAGCCTGCTTGTTAAATAATCGCCGGAGAAAGGGTCTCAGAAGCTCATTCAGATTCCTTCCTTACTATTTTACTGCTGGCAAAGGCGTAATAAGTGATGAAGGCAAAGCACAGGAGAGGTATCACGTATGAGTAGTTTATACTACCTGTCATATCGGATACCTTTCCCTGTAAAAATGTTACGACAGCACCCCCGAGTATTGCCATAATAAGTCCTGATCCTCCAATTTTGGTATCGTCACCGAGGCCGTAAACCGCCTGTCCGAAAATGGTGGGGAACATAAGCGACATGAACCCTGAGATCGCAACGAGAGCTATTACTCCTGTCATTCCGCTTCCGAAAATCACGACAGAAGAGCATCCTATTGCCATCACCGAAGCAAATATCAGAAGGGAGGAAGGTTTGAAGAATTTCATCAGGAAGGTGAAGATAAATCTCGATGAGGCGAAGAGTATCAAGGCTGCAATATAATAGGTAGCCGCTGCCTGTTCGGGAGTTTTCCCGGCTGGCAGTTGTGTGTTTTCCAGGTTAAGGGCATTCATTGCATAGCGGATAGTAAAAGACCATACTCCAATCTGGGCTCCGACGTAGAAAAATTGTGCTACTACGCCAAGAACATAATTTCTGTTCTTAAACAATCTTCCCAAAGTTGCTTTCAGATTTACTGCAGATCCGGCGTCTGAAGCCCTTGGCATTTTTGTTATGAGTATGATAAGCCAGAGTATAAGAAGAAGGAATCCTACCGTAACATAGGTAAGAGTAACTGCATTCAGTTCCACATGCTGGATTGACTGAAGCTGCTGTGCTGACATTGCTGCCCTTTCGGAAGCAGAAGCTGTGTTTAATTCCGAAAGGATGAACATCTGGCTTATTATAACTCCCGTAATTGAACCCAGCGGATTGAAGGACTGGGCGAGGTTCAGTCTTCTGGTCCCGGTTTTTTCGTCGCCCATAGCAATTATGTAGGGATTGGCGGCAGTTTCGAGAATGGAAAGTCCTCCGAACAGTACCCATAATGCGCCAAGGAAATGAAAATAGTTACCGGTCAGTTTTGCAGGGAAGAACATAAGGCAGCCGATGATATAGAAACCAAGCCCGAGAAGGATTCCTGATTTATATGAATATCTCTTTATATAGATAGCAGCCGGCAGTGCAAAGATGAAATAGCCCAGCCCATAGCATGAAATCTGTATAAGGGATGTCCTGGCGTCGGTCATGCTCATTATCCTTTTGAATGCCGCCAGAAGGGTGTCGGTCATATTGTTTGCCAGTCCCCAGAGAAAGAAAAGTGAGGTTATAAGGATAAAGGGTATAAGATTGCCGGGGGCTATCAGCCGTTCTCTGATTCGGGAAGAACTCATATTGCAGATTTATTTAAACGTTTGGTGTTATACGGCTATAAAATTGTAAAAAAAAATGAGATGATGATAAGTTAATTAAAAATAATACTCAGAGCAAGATATTGATACCCGCCTGTATTACGGAATTGTCCGTTTGGAATTATTCCGTTGTAGTATCTGATGAAGAATCCTATGTTAGGTGCAGAGTGAAGGGAAATATGCTTCCATCCAAAATATATATTGAAGTTCCAGGTCCGCTGTTCAGGCACATCGCTGTTATAGCTGAATTTCAGCCGGTTATTAGCTTCCAGTGACAAGATCTGCATCCAATTTTCCGAACAGAGGAAACCATCAGTTCTCTGCAGGTTAAGCTGAACATAGTATTCATAATTTTTCCGGCTGGAAGGGAAACTGGCATTTTTTGTTTCGAGAGTATCGAAAGAATAATATCCCTTCTTATCATCCCAGAGCCTGTGAATTCCAGCTTTTGCAGAGAGCAGATTGGTTTTTATGGTGTCAGGATCGTTAATGACAGCAGCTATTTCCCATGCTTCGTAGGAGACATTTACTCTTTTAAAATCCGGAATGGTGTTGAAGCCATGCAATGCAAATTCGTCACCTATATGTGTACTTTCGTGAAATATTGGAACCACTTTCAATCCGATGTTCCGTATGTGTTTGTTGCCGGTATATTTAACAATACCGCTCTGAATACCGAAGAAATAATCATTGTTAATTATGGGGGATGTGTTTTCCTCGAACATATCTATTAACAAAACATCTCCGAAGTACCAGCTAGTG
>JAFGXX010000219.1 GCA_016936435.1 Bacteroidales bacterium | reverse complement strand
TGTTCTTTTCCCAGTGAATTGAGAGCATGGAGTGATATCTCTGTTTTCACTCTCCCTGGAATAATAACGGAAGTACCGATATTGTTCTGTTTGTTTTCAAGGTACAGGGTTTCGAAGAAACCATGAAGAGCCTGTTTTGATGCTGAATAGGCCGAGCGAAGAGGAAATCCGAATCTCCCTGATATGCTGCTTGTTGCAGCTATATAACCTGATTTCTGTTTTATCATGTACGGAAGTATGGCCCTGGTAAGGGCTACAGTGCCGAAATAGTTGATCTCAAAAATTTTCCTTTCAAGCCACATGGGCGTCTCCTCGATCCTGGCCCTCTGGCTTACTCCTCCTATATTCAAAAGGATGTCAATTCCTCCCAGTTCTCCAATTTTTTGTCCGACGAAGGAATCAATTGCCGCGGTTTCAGAAAGATCGAAGGGAGCAGTTATTATTTTTGAAGAATTCGTTAAGCATGAATTTTTAACCCTCTCGAGTCCTTCAGTATCGTTGGAGGAAATTATCAATGAAGCTCCTCTTTCCGAAAGTTCGCGTACGAGAGCTTCCCCTATACCGGAAGAGGCTCCGGTGATCCATATCTTTTTATCTTTAAAAAAGTTCCTTCCGGCCATTGCTAAAGGCTTCCAACCATTTTAACCAGTGCATCGTGATCTTCTTTCAAGCGGAAGAAATCCTTATTATGGCTCATTATAAAGTTTTTAATCCTGAAACCGCCTATAATTCTCCGGAAGAGCAGGTAATAATTCCATGCAAAAAGGCCCGACAGCGGCAATGAGATAAAAAACAGGATTGCCAGCCACCATGGGGTAAGCAGAACCAGCGTCATTATGAGAATCAGCGGAGTCAATATTAAAGCCAGCGCCAGTGAGATACCGTATTTAATGGAAGAACGGAACTGCTCATCTTTTATTTTCCGGCTTTGAAGGTTGGGTATTTCCATGAAAGTCATGTTGAAAATGTTTCCGTACAGGAAGAGCGGGAATGATGCTATAAGTCCTGCTATTCCTGCAATCAGCCAACCTACGGGGTGTTTTTTCTTTGCAAGGAGCCTGTAATCGGTTTTCAGTTCCGCGGCCTGTTTTTTTACGCTGAGGCTCAGCGAGCATATTTTCCTGTAGAGCTGATTGTCAGAAGCCTTGAGGCGGTTCATTTTTTCAATCAGTATCCTGTCTCTGAATAATTTAGGAAATCTGATCTTATCGCTGAAGCGTCCGTTTATCAGTGTCCTCAGCTCATCGATCGCTTCATAGTCTTCTTCCGATTCTATATGAACGATCAGTTTTTTCATTTCTTCAGAGAGTTTGCTTCGGAGGCTGTTCAGGGCAACTTCCGGATTTTTACGGTACAGATCATGAAATTCGGATACTTCTACCGGTTTTCCGTAGATAACTGTGAGCACCTGCCTGTAGCGGTAATAATGACTGAATTCAAGTCCTACAGGGATTATCCTTATGTTAAGTTTATAGTCCGATGCCTCTTCAGCCTGGAAGGCAACTCTGCCGATGCCTTTTTTCAGCTGGCGTAATCTTCTGAAACCGGCATGATTTCCTTCGGGCAGGATCACAAGTCCGTTTTTGTTCCTCAGCACATCGATCGTCTTGTCGAATATCGCGTCATTGCCTGTCACGCTTCTGAATCCGTCCCTTATCCTGTAAACAGGAAGCATTTTGAAGTAATAGAGGATCTTTGCTACCAGGTTGTTTTTGAATACGTCGGCGCGGGCAAGGAAGATTGGCTGTCCCTTGTGTGTGAACAGCACAGCGAGAGCATCCATCAGTGCATTCTGATGATTTGGAGCAAAAATATTATGTCGCCCGGGATCAATATTATCACGGCCAAGGACTATTACTTTCCTGTAAAAAAAGTTGTTGTGCCAGAACCCGAAAGTCATTTTCAGGAGAGCATAGCCCCTGGAATATTCTTCGATATTTTCCTTACCCATTCCCTGTCACGGTTTGCCCTTGCAAGTTATATAAATTGGATGGTCAGTATCAAATTATTGATCTGATTTTATGAGTATTTTAAGTAATATTAAGTCTTTATACCACCTGCTCAGATGTCAGAAAAATCGTCTGATATTTTGTCTATCATCCTTCTTTCTTTTTTTGTAGGACGGCCGCTTCCCTTTTTTCTGTAATAAAATGATCCCCCGCGGCTCAATTCAGTTTTTTCTTTTTCGCTTTCCGGAGTCAGGTCCTCCAGATATTCAGGAACCATTTTGGCAGGAAGACGGTTACCTGTAAGCTTCCTGATCCTGTAAGAAAATGTAACGGGTGGTTTTTTAATTGTAAGTAACTCGTTTCCCTGAAGTGTCTTCGACGGCCGGGCCGGCTGTTCGTTGATCAGTATTCTTCCCATGTGGCACGCTGAGGCTGCGAGTCCCCTGGTTTTGAAGATCCTTACGGCCCAGAGGAATTTATCAATTCTTACAGGTACTATTTCAGTCATTTGATCTGAATTGTATAATAGAAGGGAAGCTTCTGATCTACAAAGGATTGCCTGTTTTATCCTCGTTTGTTGTAAACCTGCCTTTACGGTTGAAAGCTGTCATTGTCAGTTCTGTTCCTGCATTCACGAATGATCTTATCATATCCAGTATCACAGGTATCCTTTCGCCGAGGATCTTTTTTTCATTTTCATTCCATGTCCCAAGCACATATTCCACCTGCGATCCTTTCCGGAAATTATTTCCAATACCAACTCTGATGCGGGCATATTCATCTGTACCGAGTGTTTCAATTACATGTGTCAGTCCGTTATGTCCGCCGGAGCCTCCCTTGCTTCTCATCCTGAAGCTTCCGAGAGGGAGTGCTATATCATCAACAATGATAAGCATATTCTCTACGGCTATTTTTTCTTTATTGAGCCAGTATCTGACGGCATTGCCGCTCAGGTTCATGAATGTTGAAGGTTTCAGAAGTATCAGATCCCGGCCTTTATGTCTGACCTGGCTTACGGAGCCATACCTTTTATCAGTGAAAGAGGCATCCGATGACCGTGCCAGGGCATCAAGTACTGTAAATCCTATATTGTGACGGGTATCGGCATAATCGTCACCAATGTTTCCCAGGCCAACTATCAGATATTTCATTGTGCCTGAATATTAAACGGTAAGTATGATATTACCTGGTTTTCTATTCCTCAGGAGCGGCTTTTTCAGCAGCTTCGGCTTCAGCAGGAGCTTCGCCGGCTTCTTCTCCTGTCTTCAGAGCAACACGCGACGTTGCCACCGTTACTATTGTTGCAATTTTGGGATCGAGCAGTTCAATTTTATCAAAAGCCAGATCGCCTGCTTTAATTGAATGTGCAATTTTAAGGTTTGTGACGTCGATCATAAGCTCTTCAGGCAGATCGTGAGCCAGACCTTTGACTTTGAGATGTCTTTTCTTGACGATAAGTTTTCCTCCTGCCTTAACTCCGACCGAATCACCGGTAAATGAGACAGGGATATTAATGATCACCGGTTTATTTTCCTGTATCCTGATAAAATCCACATGCAGTATTTTGTCGGTGACCGGATGGAACTGTACCTCTTTCAGTACGGCATGATATTCCTTTTCTTCAAGGTTTATTTTAACAAGGTGAGCTTCGTGAGTATAAATCAGTTTGTTAAAATTTAATTCATGGGTATGAAAATGGATATTTTCGTCACCGCCATAGATCACACATGGTACGTTTCCCTCTTTCCTGATTCTTTTTGCGTCCTTTTTACCCAGTTCCTTTCTGAGAATCCCGTTGACCTCGATTGTTTTCATTGTTGAATATGTTATTGTGCTACTCAAAGATGCCACTATGGCAACTTCCCATTACACGTTTTTAAAAATTTGGAATGCAAATATATATCAAAGGAATCAGAATACAAAATTTGTGCTTATTGACTGGTTCAGGTTAACAGCCTGAATAGTCCGCGCGAACATTTCAGCAATTGAAAGCACTTTGATTTTGTCGGAATGGATTTTCAGGGGGACTGAGTCGGTAACAACCAGTTCTTCGATAGCTGAGTTGTTGATCCTTTCAACTGAGTTTCCTGAAAGGATAGGATGGGTAGCGAAGGCTCTGATGCTTTTTGCTCCTCTTTCTTTCATCATATCGGCGGCAAGCACAAGTGTGCCGGCGGTATCGACCATATCATCGACGATAATGACGTTTCGTCCATCGACATCTCCGATTATCGACATTTCTTCAATCACGTTGGGTTTTTTCCTGAGCTTGTAGCAAAGGACCATTTCTGACTGAAGGTGACGGGAGTAGGCATTTGCCCTTTTGGAACCTCCCATGTCGGGTGCGGAGATTGTAAGATTGTCAAGGTTCAGGTTTTCGATATAGGGAGCGAAAATGGCAGAGCTGTAGAGATGGTCGACAGGTACGTTAAAGAAGCCCTGTATCTGATCGGCGTGCAGGTCCATGGTGATGATCCTGTCGATGCCGGCAGTGCTGAGAAGGTCAGCTGTGAGTTTTGAGCCTATCGACACCCTTGGGCGATCCTTCCTGTCCTGCCTGGCAAAGCCATAGTATGGGATTACCGCTATAACCTTGTATGCCGAGGCTCGTTTGGCTGCATCGATCATCAGTAAAAGTTCAAGAAGGTTATCGGCGGGAGGATTTGTCGACTGTACGATGAAGACCATATCCCCTCTTACAGATTCATCAAAGCACGGCTGGAATTCTCCATCCGAAAATTTTGTAACTGAACTATGTCCCAGTTCGATTCCCAGATTTGCGGCAATTTTTTCCGCAAGAGTCATTGATGCCCTGCAAGAAAAAATTTTCATAGGAGCTTTTCCAAACATTTTATTTTATTTTAATTTTCTGAACCTGCCTTTCCTGTGCAAAATTAATTATTCCCTCAAAACTGAGTCCGGGTTTGAAAAGTTGTTGATAGAATCTTCAATATAATCCAGTATCTCTTCCCTGCCTCTTCTTTCAACGGCGGAAGTCAGGAATGTAGCAGGTACTGATTCCCATTTCTTAAGCATTTCTTCATCGTATGATCTTATAGATTTTTCAAGCGCAGGTTTGCTCAGTTTGTCGCATTTGGTAAAGACTCTCGCGAAAGGAAATCCTTTAATGCCGAGAAATTCCATGAATTCCAGATCCGATCTCTGAGGTTTTAATCTTGAGTCGATCAGAACGAAGAGAGAGACGAGATTTTCTCTTCCGAGTATATATTCCCTGGTGTCTCTGGTCCATTTTTCTCTCATAGATACAGGCACTTTTGCATAGCCGTACCCGGGCAGGTCGACAAGGAACCAGCTTTCGTTGATCAGGAAGTGGTTTATTGTTCTTGTCTTGCCGGGTTCGCCTGATATCTTTGCGAGCCTGTTCCATCCTGTTAGCATATTGATCAGCGACGATTTGCCAACATTGGACCGGCCTATGAATCCGAATTCAGGTTCTTTTCCCGGGGGGCACTGTTGCAAAGTGGGGCTGCTCTTAACAAAGGATGCTGAACGGATGATCATGGTGACCGTTTATTTCAGGTCGTTATACGGGAGCTCAATTTTTTTGCTTGTAAGGTATTTGTTCCCGAGAGGTGTAAGGATCTCTGCTATTACACTCAGGGAGCTGAGGCCCTGACCCTGTCCCTTTCTGAGGTCGATGGCAGCTTTGCCTTTGGTAGTTCTGAGAGCTTTAACAATAGTTGTATCAAATCTTCCGTCGGTAAAATCTCCGCGGTAAAAAGTTACCTTCTCTCCGTTATCGGAAAGCGCAAAATTAACCCTGTAAAGACCTTCGGCAGCATAACGATCGTTAATGCTAACGACAATTTCGGGATATGATCCCATCAGCCTGCCGTCGGCTGTATATTCTCTGATGAAGGGTATCCGCATACCCTTGCTGAAGCCAATCTCAGCCCTTAACTTACCTGTCCGGTAATATTGCTTCTGAATTCCGTCGACGGTGTCGTTTTTATAGGGAGTGGTCCTGAAGAGCTGCCCTTCAAGGAAATACCATCTTGCCGAGTCCTGTCTCAGTCCGTTTTCATACCAGAAGGTATAGCGGACCTGTCCGCCCTGGTAAAAAGTTTTCATCAGACCGTCTCGGACTCCGTTCTTAAAGGTCACCTCACTCACGGTATAAATACCGCTTTTATATTGTTTTATGCCCGTATACCCTGTATCAGGGACAGCAGGAGTTTCCTCTTCCGCTATGGCCTCTTTTTTCCCTCCCGTACAGCTGGCAGAAGCCAGTAAAATGCTGAAAGAGAGGAATAGATATAGTATTGTCCTCATAATAATTAGTTGTTTAAATTATGTTTATTGATATTTTCATTGATGAAAATCTCCAGGATCTTTGCTTCATTCGACGGTACAAGGTCTGTTTCCTTTATCATTGCAGGCAGGAGTACCGTTTCTCCTTTTATTACAGGCTCTGAATTACCATTCCAGCGGATCATGAATTCACCCTCTATGCACAGGTATATAACAAAGGAATCGATAAGGCTGTAATCCTTGGAAATGGTATCATTGAAATGTATAAGGTTGGTAGTGAAGAACTCACAGTTTATTAGGTTCTCGGTTTTATTCAGTGTTGGACTCATCCTTATCCTGCTTTCGCCGGCAGCATTAAAATCGATGGCTTCGGCAGCAAGTTCTGTATGAAGCTCCCGTGCTTTGCCGTGGCTGTCTTTTCTGTTCCAGTCGCATATCCTGTATGTGATGTCGGATGTCTGCTGTATTTCGGCAAGCGTTATGCCTGCGCCTATTGCATGTATTCTTCCGGCCGGAGTAAAGAATACATCGCCCGGAGTTGCTTCTTCAATGTTGAGAAGCTCAGGAAGGGTTCCCGTTCTGACTGCTTCCAGGTAGATCTCCTTTTCTACAGGTTCCCGGAAACCGGTATATATCTTTGAACCCCTTTCGCTCTCAAGGATATACCACATTTCTGTCTTTCCATATGCTTTGTGTCTTTCCTTTGCAAGTTCGTTTCCGGGGTGTACCTGGATTGAAAGGTCTTCTTTTGCTTCAATAATTTTTATCAGGAGAGGGAATTCGATGCCAAATTTCTCATATACCGTATCACCTGTAATATCGCCCATGTAAACCTCTATCAGCTCCTGGATATTGTTGCCGGCAAGGAAACCGTTGCTAACCACCGACAGGTCACCTTTCAGTGCCGATATCTCCCAGCATTCTCCGTATTTCACCTTTGGATCGGCCTTTTTAAAATAATGATTTACCAGGGCAGTTCCCCCCCAGATCTTCTCTTTGAGTACAGGTTCAAATTTGAGAGGGTAGAGTTCCGACATTCCAACTTTTCATTAATTTTGATCCGAGTAGGATACAAAAATACAAATTAAATGCTTATTGTTGGTATAGCGGGCGGAACAGGATCTGGAAAGACTACTGTCGTAACAAAACTAATGGAAGCTCTTCCTGGCGGAGAGCTACAGGTGATGCCTCAGGATTCTTATTACAGGGATAACAGTCACATACCTTTGGAAGAGAGGCAGAAGATAAATTTCGATCATCCTTCATCGGTTGAATTTGACCTGCTTATCAGACACCTGAAGCAGCTCAGGAAAGGCTTGCCGGTAGAGATGCCCTTATATTCATACCTTACTTGTGTAAGATCGAAGGAGACCATTACGGTAAATCCTGCAAAAGTTGTTATCGTTGAAGGAATTCTCGTACTTGCTGATCCCGGGCTCCGTGAGATGCTTGACATAAAAGTGTTTGTTGATGCTGATGCCGACGACAGACTGGGCCGTGTCATTCAGCGCGATATAGTTGAAAGGGGACGTTCCGTCATGAAGGTGCTGGAGAGATATCACGATACTGTCAAGCCTTCACATCTTCAGTTTATTGAACCATCTAAGCGCTATGCAGATATTATTATCCCGGGCGGAGGTGAAAACCAGGTCGGGATAGAAGTGCTGATATCGATAATTGAGAAACATCTACGTAAGAAAAAAATAAATAAAAATGCTGGCAAACCTGCAGGTTGAGGATGTCTTATTCCTCGATATAGAAACGGTTCCACAGGCCCCATCAGCCGATAAGCTGGATGAGATCATGCAGATGCTGTGGGAGAAGAAATCAAGGAATTTCCGCTTACCCGATCAGACGGCTGCCGACGTATATGAGAGAGCCGGCATCTACGCTGAATTTGGCAGAATAATTTGTATTTCTGTCGGATTCATAAGGACGAAAGATCCCTTTACCATAAGGCTCAAATCGTTCTATAATGATGATGAGAAGCTTCTTCTGACTGATTTTTCAGCTATGCTTCAGAAATTTTCCACATCGAAAAAGGAAGCTGTGTTGTGTGCCCATAACGGAAAAGAATTTGATTTTCCATACATTGCCCGCCGCATGATCGTCAACAGCATGGTAATTCCCGGGTTGCTCGACAATGCAGGCAAAAAACCATGGGAGGTCCGGCACCTCGATACAATGGACTTATGGAAATTCGGTGATCATAAAAATTTTACCTCTCTCGAACTTCTTGCCACCATCCTTGGCATAGAATCGCCCAAGGACGATATCGACGGAAGCATGGTGGCATCGGTATACTGGGAAACCGGAGACATCGATCGTATAGTAAGATATTGTGAGCGGGACGTAATTACCATTGCACGTATCCTGCTCCGGCTTATGAACCTGCCGGGAATAACCGATGAGAGCATAGAATCGGTAACAGGGATCTGATAATTTCTTCAGCGACAGGCCTTATTGCAACCGGGCGTCCAGCATGCCTGAAATTGCATCGGTTAGCTCGCGGGGATTATCAGAATGCAGCCAGTGACCTGCATTATTTATTGTCCTGAATTCAGCTGCCGGAAACAGTGAAAGGATCCTGCCGTAGTCCTTTTCGGGGAGATATCCCGAATTATCTCCCCTGAGAAAAAGAACGGGAAACCCGGTTACAGGTGTGACCGGGTCATCAGCCGGCACAACGGAATATCCTATCTTTTCGATATTTGCCATAAGTGCGGCTATGTTGATCTTCCATGTAAAATTTCCCGCATCGTTTCTTGTAATGTTTTTAAGAATGAATCCCCTTACAGCCTGTGATTTTATCTTTGCAGAAAAAAGGATTTCCAGATCGGAGCGCGATTTTGCGAGGGTTATGTCGGTTCCGGCAATGATTTTCAGGATATTAAGATGTTGAAGAACTGAAAGAGGATTGTCCACTCCTGTTTCAAAAGGGGAAATGTCGGCAACCACAAGGCCGTCAAGCATTTCGGGCCATTGTATCGCAAATTTCACTGCTGTCTTTCCTCCCATGCTGTGACCTGCAAGAAAGAACTTTCTAAGGTTATTGTCGGTTGCAAACCGGAAGATGTCCTCACTCATTGAAGCGTAATCGTGTATCTCTGAGTGTGGTGAATTTCCGTGGTTCCTCAGGTCGGGAAGGTAGACGGTGAACCTGTCGCTCAGGGCTTTGGCTATCGATGTCCAGTTATCGGAGGATCCAAAAAGCCCGTGAAGGATCACCAGGTCGGGTCCCTTACCCGTTTTTCTGAAGAATAGCTTCATGGTAAGTTCAGTCGGTGAGCTGCTTTTTATACAGTTGTATGGTGTTTTCAAGTCCCAGGTAGAGGGCATCGGATATTAAGGCATGCCCGATAGAAACCTCAAGCAACCAGGGTATATTATGATGAAAGTAACGCAGGTTATCCAGGTTAAGGTCGTGACCTGCATTTATTCCCAAACCTGCTTCCCTGGCCAGTTCGGCAGCTTTTATAAAAGGAGCTATGGCCTTTACGGCGTCGGCAGGGAACAATGAAGCATAGGGTTCGGTATACAGTTCGACCCTGTCGGTTCCTGTATAAACGGCATTTTCAATGTTAGCGGGAAGTGTATCTATAAAAACAGAAGTCCGGATGCCTTCTTTCCTGAAAGTGCTTATCACATCGGTAAGAAATGAGCGGTACCTGACAGTGTCCCATCCTGCATTCGATGTGATTGCATCATGTTTGTCGGGTACAAGAGTCACCTGATCGGGTTTTACCGACAGCACAAGGTCGATGAAGCTGTCGGAAGGATTTCCTTCTATGTTGAATTCCGTCTTTATTACCGGCCTGATGTCCATGACATCCCTGTACCTGATATGGCGTTCATCGGGGCGTGGATGGACGGTAATGCCTTCGGCGCCAAAGTTCTGACAGTTTATGGCGGCATTCAGAACGTTTGGGATGTTACCTCCCCTGGCATTTCTCAGTGTGGCTATTTTGTTTATGTTGACACTTAGTTTTGTCATATAATAAATGTAAGTGAATAACGTATTCTATTAACAGTACAAAATTAGCACAACTGGCTTTTTTTTCATTAATTTGAATAAAAATAAAAAAGAAATGGTTGCCAGCGACTTGATTTCCGAAATAATACCTGCACTAAAGACATCGGATACAGGTCAGACAGCTCTGAACTGGATGGAGATCTTCAGGATCTCACACCTGCCGATAGTTAACAACCTGGATTTTCTCGGCCTGATATCTGACACGGACATTTATGATATGAATCAGCCTGAGGAACCGATAGGTAATCACGAGCTGACGCTTATCAAGCCTTACGTGTCGGGGCGGCAGCATCTCTTTGAGGTTATTGGCCTTGCGGCACGACTTAAATTATCGGTGGTACCGGTGCTTGATGAAAACAATCATTACAAAGGTTTAATCACAACATCGGATCTTATTAAACACATTGCCGGTATTTCATCGATGGATCAGCCCGGAGGGATAATAGTGCTTGAACTTACAGAGAGGGATTATTCTCTTTCGCAGATAGCACAGATTGTGGAAAGCAACAACATCAGGGTGCTGAGTATGTATATCACTTCTCCGGCCGATTCTACCAGGCTGGAGGTGACTATCAAGGTTAACACGACCGACCTTCTTGCCTTAATAAGGACTTTTGAAAGGTATGGTTACGGAATAAAGACCTGGGTTACTTCCAATGATTCGATCGATAAATTCTATTCCGAGCGCTATGATCTTTTTATGAAATATTTAAACATGTAGATACTCATGCTGCAAAGAGTGGCCATTTTCAGCAAGGATAACAACGAGCGCACCAGGAACGGGGTTCAGAGCCTGGTAGCCGAGCTCTGCAGCAGGGGAATTCATGTCCATATCCATCAGGCAACTGAAGAGCCGTTATCGGCGTGTGTGGAGAATAATGTTGAAAAGTTCTCGGATTTTTCAACACTGTCGCAAATGCCTGACCTTGTTTTCAGTGTAGGTGGCGACGGGACATTTCTTGAGACGGTGTTAAAGGTTAAAGACCTCGGCATTCCCGTGGCCGGAGTCAATACCGGCAGGATGGGATTTCTTGCCAATATACCGGGTGAAGAGATAGACAGGTCGGTTGATCAGCTGTGTCAGAATGATTATGAGATCGTTGAAAGGTCGATGCTTGAAATAATAAAACCGGAGGATCTCTTTGAAGGAGAACCTGGCGTGGCCCTTAACGAGATCACAATTCAGAAGGCCAACCTCAGCATGATCACCATTCATGTATATGTCAATGACGTGTTTCTGAATACATACTGGGCCGACGGGCTAGTTATCTCCACGGCAACAGGGTCGACTGCTTATAATCTCAGCGTGGGAGGACCGATATTGTCGCCTGCCGATGAAAGCATTATAATATCACCCATCTCGCCTCACAACCTGACTATCAGGCCTATAGTGTTGTCGGGAGGAAGCAGGCTGCGTATGGTGATGGAAGGCAGGACCGACGAATGTCTGTTGACCTGCGACTTCAGGTACAGAAGCCTTTCTATAGGACAGGAGATTAATATTTCGGGCTGGGGCAGGAAGATGAAAACCGTGATGCTGAAAGGAAGAGATTTTTATAGTACGTTGAGGAACAGGCTTATGTGGGGTGTTGACAGGAGAAACTGAAAAAGTTTATGAAAAATTTAACGTATCAGCAGAATGCCGGTTCGGTAATTTGATAATATTTAGTTAATTTTGTATCTTGTTATTTTACAATTGAATTGAGTTGATTTGAATATAATGTAACTGCTGAGCCTAAAAGAAACCAGATCATGAAACGGTCAATTCTTATCATTTTGATTTTTTTAATGGCAGTACCACTTTCACATTCCCAGCTCTGGAAGATGAGGAGATGGGAAGCTTCTGCAGGTGCCGGTCCAACATTTTTCTTCGGGGATATCGGAGGGTTCTCACAGACTAAAAACATCCTTGGTTTCCGCGATCTCACCTATCTGCAGACCAGGTTTAACATTAACGGAAATATTAAATACAGGATAACCCGTAATATCAATGCCAGGGTAAGTATGTCGTATGCTCTTTTTCATGCAACCGACGAAAGGGGATCGAACGAGACCAGGATACTTGAATCCACAACCTCAGCATTTGAGCCGGCGATCCTGGGCGAATACTATTTCGTAAAGAACTATGCCGAAAACAGTTACCTTTTCCTCCGGAGGAAATCAGGTTTTATGCGGCATTTCTTCAATTCTCTCGATTTTTATGCTTTTACCGGAATCGGCGCGATATCCTATTCTGTACAGCCCAATGAAGCCCTTCTGGAGCGTGGGATGAGAACAGGCGGTTTTGCAGCAGCGATCCCTGCCGGAATAGGAGGTACTCTGATCTTTTCTCCCGACCTCAACTTCGGACTAGAACTGGGGGGCAGATATGCTTTCACCGATTATCTTGACGGATATACTTCACAATTTTCCAAGGCTAACGACGTTTATTATTTCCTGAATCTTACAGTTACTTACAAGCTGAGAACGGGGCCCAACGGGTTGCCACGTTTTGGCAGATAATAAACGGGATAATTGTTGATGAAAAGAGTACCCTGGTTCATTTTACTGATTTACATCTCTCTTGGTGCCACAGGGCAGAGAAATGCCGATTATGGCATTTTCGGCGGAGTATCTTCATACATCGGCGATATCAATCCTTCAAAATTAATGTATTCACCTTTGCCCGCGGGAGGGGTCTTTTATCGCTATAACTTTCATCCGCGCCATGCCCTCAGAGCAAACCTTTTTTTCGGAGGATTGCAGGGTGATGACCTCGACTTCAGTAACAGCTTCCAGCAGACAAGGGCAGCGTCATTTACTGCAACGGCAGCAGATCTTGCCCTTCAGTTTGAATTTAATTTTCTGCCTTATACCACAGCTGGTAAATACTGGGACTGGTCGCCATATTTCGCCGCCGGAGCAGGAGTAGCTGCAGTTAATTCACCGGCCGGGTTCTCGGTTCAGCCTGTGGTTCCTGTATCTTTTGGCTTTAAGGTCAATATCTGGAAAAATATGGGACTTGAAGCCGAATATGGTTTTCGTAAAACATTTTATGATAACTTTGACGGCCTCTTAGATCAGGTTGATCCGGCAGAGCAAGGATGGATCCATAATAACGACTGGTATTCATTTGCCGGAATATCATTAACATGGAAGATCTACAGCAAACTGGTGGGATGTCCCGCCTATGCTGATGTTGATGACAAAGAAAGAAGGAAAAGACGATAAAATATGTCATTGCGACAGAAAATTGATAGTACCAGGCTGCCGGCTCATATTGCCATAATAATGGATGGTAACGGGCGATGGGCAATCCGCCATGGTTTGGACAGAATTTTTGGCCATCAGAAAGGGGTAGAATCAGTGAGGGCAGTGATTGAAGCTTCTGCAGAACTGGGGATAAAATATCTGTCGCTATATGCTTTTTCAACCGAAAACTGGGGAAGACCCGATGATGAAGTATCAGCCCTGATGGGACTTATGGTCAGTTCTCTTAATAACGAAACCGAAACTCTGATTAAGAATAATATCAGGCTCACGTCAATAGGTGATCTTGCCAGACTTACACCTGATGTGAGGGAAAGGTTAAATGAAACCATGAGGCTTACCGGAGCTTGTTCAGGACTTACACTGATAGTTGCCCTCAGCTACAGCTCAAGGTGGGAAATAACCGAAGCCGTAAGAAAAATTGCTGCTGAAACTGCCGAGGGCAAACTAAATGCGGCACTTATCGACGAGGCTGAGATCGAGAAACATCTGGCAACAAGAGGAATACCTGATCCGGACCTGATGATCAGAACGAGCGGAGAACTCAGGATCAGTAATTTTCTCCTCTGGCAACTTGCCTATTCAGAATTATATTTTACAGAAAAACTTTGGCCTGATTTTGGTAAAGAAGACTTATATGATGCTGTAATCGATTACCAGAAAAGGGAGAGAAGGTTTGGAAAAACAAACGTGCGAAGCCCGGAAAAATAACAATTAATGAGGAAAAGAGACTTTGTGAGGATTTTTACGGCACTGATGATGTTACTGGGGGTGCTTGCTCTGGAAGCCCAGGAAAAACAGGAGATATTCGATTACCTTGATGAAGGGGATTATATCATCGGTGGTGTATCGGTTTCGGGTGTAAGGTACCTCGATGTGCCTGCGCTGATAGGTATTTCAGGCCTGAGGACCGGACAGGAAATCACAATTCCAGGAGATGCAGCTACCAAAGCAGTTCAACGACTCTGGCAACAGGGATTGTTTTCCGATGTAAGACTGTCGATCATTGAAACCCGCTCCGACACCATTTTTTTAGACATATTCCTCCAGGAGAGACCCAGGATATCAGCTGTAAAATTGAATGGCATAAGGAAATCCGAAACGGAAGACCTGAATGAAAAAATAAAACTTCCTGTCGGATCACAGGTTACCTCATATATTCTCAATAATACCCAGAAGATAATTAAGGATCATTACATTGAAAAAGGTTATCTCAATACAACGGTTGAGTTTGTACAGAAAGATGATCCCGATCAACCCAATAACATAATCCTTTATGTCAACATCGACAAGAAGGAAAAAGTCAAGATCGGAGAGCTGACCTTCGAGGGTAATGAGTATTATAAGGAAAGCAAACTCCGCAGGCAGATGAAAGATACCAAGAAGAAAAACTATAATATCTTCAAGGTGTCGAAATACATTGATGAGAAATATAACGATGATAAGGAAAAGCTTATAACCTTTTATAACGATAACGGCTTCAGGGATTTTGCCATCATCTCCGATTCATTATATAAATTATCCGAAGACCGGGTTGGCATCAGACTTAAAATTGACGAGGGAAATCAGTATTTCCTGAGGGATGTAAAATGGGTCGGGAACAGTGTTTACAAAAAAGAAGATCTTGAAAAGGTTTTTAACGTTGATAAGGGATCGGTTTATAATCAGTCGCTGATCCTTGACAGGCTAAACGGATTAAGCGGAGCTGAAGACGCCGTGAGCAACCTCTATCTCGACCATGGTTATCTCTTCTCCCATCTTACTCCTGTGGAAGCCAATATTGAAGATGATTCCATTGATCTTGAAATCAGGATTTACGAAGGCGACCAGGCCTATCTGAATGATATTATCATTGCAGGCAATACAAGAACAAATGAACATGTTGCAAGGAGGGAACTGTATACCCTTCCGGGCGATCTCTTTAGTAAAGATTTGATAATAAGATCTATACGTCAGCTTGGTGTACTCGGTCACTTTGACCCGGAGAAAATAAATCCCACACCACTTCAGGATCAGACCAACGGGACTGTGGACCTTCTTTACCAGCTCGAGGAGAAAGCCAACGACCAGTTTGAAATATCAGGAGGCTGGGGAGCAGGAATGCTTGTAGGTACCGTAGGCGTGAGGTTCAACAACTTTGCCATGAAGAATTTCTTCAAGCTTGATGAATGGAAGCCTTACCCTTCAGGTGACGGACAATCTCTGAGCATAAGGGCCCAGTCGAACGGACGTGTTTATCAGTCTTATAATGTCTCTTTTGTGGAACCGTGGCTGGGAGGCAAAAAAAATAACACCTTTTCAGTTTCGCTTTACAGGTCGGTGATGACAAACGGAACTCCTAAAGGAGAGCAGGGACGACAGGCGATGATCATCGACGGTGCTACCATTGGTCTTGGCAAAAGACTTTCTTGGCCCGACGATTTTTTCAGTATTTACGGCGACCTGAGCTACTCGAAATATGACCTCAACAATTACAGCTATTACAGGTTCCTCTTTGAGAACGGTCAGTCAAACCTTCTCAGCCTTAACCTCAGGCTTACACGATTTTCAACAAGTCCAAACCTTATATATCCGAGGAGCGGCTCGTCATTTACATTTTCAATTCAGGCCACACCTCCCTACACTTTCATAAGCGGTAAAGACATGTCGGCCCCCGGTATTACCGATGAAGAAAAATACAAGTGGATAGAATTCCATAAATGGACCTTTAAATCAGATTATTATTTTCCTCTGACAAAGAACGACAAGCTTGTACTTAATGCCCGATTCGCCTTCGGGTACCTGGGACATTACAATAAATTTATAGGTCCTTCCCCCTTTGAAAACTTCTACATCGGCGGTGACGGGATGACAGGTTACAGCTTCTACGGCCGCGAGGTTATAGCCCTGAGAGGTTATACCAACGGTTCACTTACTCCGATCGATTCGCGGTCCGGGGCTCCTGCCGGTAACGTATACTCCAAGATCACCTTTGAACTGAGGTATCCGCTTTCTCTGAACCAGCAGGCTACGATATATGCACTTGCATTCCTCGAGTCAGGACGTGCATGGTCTAAACTGAACGAATATAATCCTTTCAGAATGAACAGGTCGGCAGGTATCGGCCTGAGAGCCAATCTACCGATGTTCGGATTGCTTGGTATCGACTGGGGTTATGGATTTGATGCTGTACCCACAGGTGAATCAGGAGCAAATAAATCACAGTTCCATTTTGTGATAGGACAACAGTTTTAACAGTTGAACAATTAATTCAGAAGACATGAAAAAAGCAGGTTTAATAATAGGATTGATGATTCTGGTCTCAGTCACGGCTGTGGCTCAGAAATACGCCTTTGTTGATACTGATTATATCAGGAAAAACATTCCGGCATTCACAACGGCACAGGAGCAGCTCGATCAACTCTCAGGACAGTGGGAGAAAGAAGTAGCCGACGGTTATGCCGTCGTTGAACAGATGTTTAAATCATACCAGAGTGAAGCACCGCTTCTTTCACAGGAAATGAAGACAAAAAGGGAAGAAGCAATAATAGCCAAAGAGAAGGAGATCAAGGAACTACAAAACAAATATTTCGGAATGGAAGGAGAACTCTTCAAAAAAAGGGAAGAGATGGTTAAACCCATTCAGGACGAAATTTTAAAGGCAATCAAGGAAATTGCTCTCGATGGAAGTTATGCTGTGATATTCGATACTGCCTCAGGGGGAAATGTGCTTTTTGCCAATCCTAAATTTGATATCAGCGACCAGGTACTGGAGAAATTAGGTATTACCAATTAAATAATTATTTTTGCATAATTTTTAAAACTATTGAAATGAAAAGATTAACAGCTATTTTAGCTCTTATCGTCATCACACTCACTGCAGGATATTCACAGAATCTGAAATTCGGACATGTTAACGGAAATGAAGTTGTTCAGGCTTTGCCCGAATTCGATTCAGCATCTGTAAAACTGGAGAATTTCCAGAAGGAGCTTATCAATGCACTGGAACTGATGTCGGTGGAACTGAATAATAAAAACGATGCATATTCAAAGGAAGAGAAGAACCTGACCGATCTGGTAAAACAGACGAAGCAGCAGGAGATAATCGACCTTAACAGGCGTATGCAGGATTTCCAGGCTAAAGCCCAGGATGACCTCAGGTTAAGACAACAGGAACTTTTTCAACCCATTCAGGCAAAGGTTGAAAAAGCCATCAAAGATGTAGGTAAGGAAAACGGTTTCGTTTATATATTTGATATCGGTACCGGTGTCCTTCTTTATTTCGATGAAACCAAAAGCACCGATGTAACATCCCTTGTAAAAACAAAACTGGGGATAAGATAAGGAACTTATAATTTACCGGTGACCATCTGCCACCCGGCCGATGGTCATTTTTTTATGATCAAAAAGTGAAAGAGCGACCGATCGGGATATTTGATTCAGGAGTTGGAGGATTGACGGTGGCACATGCCATCCGACAGCTCCTTCCGGCCGAAAGCCTCGTTTATTTCGGAGATACGGCTCATCTGCCATACGGCGATAAATCTGCTGACTCAATAATTCAATATTCCCGGAAAATAGTCGAATTCCTGCTTGACAAGGATGCAAAGATCATTCTTGTTGCATGTAACTCGGCTTCTGCATCGGCTTTCGAGGTACTGAAAAAGGAATTTCCCCATACCCATATACTGGATGTTATAAACCCGGTTGTTGATTATCTGGCAACAAAATCTTACCGCAAAATAGGGGTGATCGGCACAAAAAGAACTATCAGTTCCGGTACATATTCCGAAAAAATAGGAGAGAAAATCAGCGGCGCGGAGCTGGTTTCTCTGGCCACCCCTCTTCTGGTCCCGATGATTGAGGAAGGGTTTATCTTTGATGACATCAGCAATGCCATCATCAGGACTTACCTTTCAAATCCTTCGCTTAACGGGATAGAGGCACTGATCCTGGGTTGTACTCATTATCCGATAATCAAAAACCAGATCAGTAAATTTTTTAATTTCAACATTGAAATTATTGATTCAGCGAGGGAAGTTGCACTTAGGTTGCAGGAAATACTTGTTAAGAATGATCTGATCGACACAGGAGGAAAGGTAAGGGATTCGTTTTACGTATCAGACTTCACACCCTGGTTCGGAAAAATATCGAGGATGTTCTTCGGGCAGGATATTGATTTGGTAAGAGCTGATATATGGCATTAGGATGCAGAGGATGAATGAGTGTTTGATACATGACCAAAATCATAAACAATTCTTATTAAATGTAGTTCCTTCGAACTTTATAAACTATAACTTTGTTGTTCATAAACAACTGATTGATAATTCTCAGGGCTTCTGTAAATTTTATCCCGATCATGGCCAAAAATTCTAAGGTAATTGAGAGAGAAGAAGTGGTGATCCGTTTTTCGGGCGATTCCGGCGACGGGATGCAACTGACGGGAACACTTTTCTCCGACACTGCAGCTTTGTTCGGAAATGACCTGTCTACATTTCCTGATTATCCTGCTGAAATACGTGCACCACAGGGTACTGTAGGAGGAGTATCAGGCTTCCAGGTTCATCTTGGACATTCTGAAGTTCATACTCCCGGAGATTATTCGGATGTACTTGTGGCAATGAATCCTGCTGCCCTTAAAGCCAACGCAAAGTGGGTAAAACCTGGTGGCACGATTATTTACGACAGTAATAATTTTTCTGACAAAAATATTGAAAAGGCAGGTTATAAGAATGATCCCATTGCTGAGGAAAATCTCAGCGGTTATAATATCATCGCGGCTCCTATATCTCAGATGGTCAGAGATGCATTGAAAGATTTCGGACTTGACCCGAAATCTGTGCTCCGCACAAAAAATATGTTTGCCCTGGGTATGGTTTACTGGCTTTTCAGCAGGAAACTAATTTACACAGAACAGTATTTCGACAAAAAGTTTGCAAAGAAACCCGAGATTGCAGAAGCCAACAAAGTTGCACTCAGGGCAGGATATTATTATGCAGAGACGATTGAAGCTCTCAGTCCGGTAATAAAAATAGAACCGGCTCCTATTGCCAGAGGCTTATACAGGAATATATGCGGCAATACGGCTACTGCCTGGGGGCTCCTTGCAGCCGCCGAGAAAGCAGGGCTTAATCTTTTCATCGGGTCTTATCCCATCACCCCTGCAACAGGTATCCTGGAGGAACTTGCGGCCCGTAAGGATTTGGGCGTGAAGAGTTTCCAGGCTGAGGATGAAATAGCCGGGATATGTACGGCCCTCGGTGCCAGCTTTGCCGGAAACCTGGCCGTTACTTCAACTTCAGGACCAGGTCTTGCCCTTAAATCCGAAGCTATAGGCCTGGCCGTGATGGCTGAACTTCCCATCGTAGTTGTCAATGTTCAGAGAGGTGGTCCTTCAACAGGTCTTCCTACAAAGACAGAACAGGCCGATCTGATGCAGGCACTTTATGGAAGAAATGGTGAATGTCCGGTTGTGGTAATTGCTGCCAGCACTCCTCACGATTGTTTTACATATGCTTTTGAAGCAGCCCGGATAGCACTGGAACACATGACTCCCGTTATTCTTCTTACCGACGGTTACCTGGCAAACGGGACAGAACCATGGAAGATACCTTCAATGAAAGACCTTCCCGAAATAAAACCTCCATTTGCCGATCCAAAGGAGATACCTTTCATGCCTTATAAGCGTGATAGCGAAAACCTCGCCCGTTACTGGGCCATACCAGGAACACCCGGACTGGAACACAGGATCGGAGGACTTGAGAAAACCATAAAGGGGACTGTCTCTTATATTCCCGAGAACCATGAGCTGATGGTTCAGATGAGAGCCGGCAAAGTGGCTAAAGTTGCCGCCAGGATCCCTGATATGAAAGTATATGGAGAAAACTCGGGAGATCTTCTTCTTATCGGCTGGGGAGGTACACGAGGATACCTGATGACAGCAGTGAGCGAATTGCAGGCTGAAGGTCATAAGGTGAGCCTTGCTCATTTCAATTATATCAACCCTATGCCTTTAAATGTTGCAGAAGTATTCGGGAGATTTAAAAACCGGGTGGTGGCTGAACTAAACCTTGGTCAGTTTGCAGATTACCTTCGGATGAAGTACAGTGATTTCAGCTACAGGCAGATAAACAAAGTACAGGGATTGCCTTTTACCATCAGGGAAATTAAGGAAAGTTGCATAAAAATACTGGAGGAGAAATAAAATGGAAGAACCCCGGACTATAAAATACACTCCGAAAGATTTCAAGAGCGACCAGGAAGTCAGATGGTGCCCCGGCTGCGGTGATCATGCTGTACTTAATTCAGTTCAAAAAGCACTTACTGAACTTGGTATACCTAAGGAGAAATTTGCTTTTATTTCAGGTATAGGCTGTTCGTCACGATTCCCTTACTATATGGATACCTATGGTTTTCATGGTATTCACGGGCGGGCCGCCGCTATTGCCACAGGTGTCAAAACAGCAAATCCTGAACTTTCCGTATGGGATATTACCGGCGACGGGGATGCCCTTGCAATAGGGGGAAATCATTTTATCCATGCCATCAGGCGAAACATCGATATCAATATAATTCTGTTTAACAACGAAATATATGGCCTTACAAAAGGCCAGTATTCTCCAACATCGAACAGAGGTCTTATGACCAAAACTTCCCCTTTCGGGACAGTTGAGGAACCTTTTTCCGTTGGTGAACTTGTGGTGGGAGCCAAAGGAAAATTCTTCGCCCGCACCGTCGATTCAAACGTTACTCTTTCAACGCAAATCTACATCGAAGCTGCCAGGCACAAAGGAACCTCAGTGGTTGAAGTGCTGCAGAATTGCGTTATCTTTAACGACGGTATACATGAGGTGGTAACCGGAAAAGATGTAAGAGAGGAACGGACCATCATCCTGAAACACGGCGAACCCATGATCTTTGGAAAAGAACACGACAAGGGACTGGTCCTCGACGGGCTGAAACTGAGAGTCGTGAAACTCGGAGAAGAGGGATATAATGAAAAGAACATACTCGTTCACGATGCACATGAACCTAATCCGGGCATACAATATATGCTTGCGAACATGAAATATCCCGAATACCCGGTAGCTCTGGGGGTAATACGTTCAGTCGATGATCATAGCTATGAAGCGGATGTTGAGAACCAGATAGAAACCATAAAAAAGGATGCAACAATAAAATGCATGGATGATCTGCTTATGAGCGGGTCGACATGGACAATAGATTGAAAATATAAATCATTTCAGAACATATAATCAGCTCTCTGTTATTAACGGGGGGCTTTTTTTTATTATTTTTATTTTTTCATCCTCAAGGGCTTGTACAATATGGATAATGGCCAGCAGATATCGCATGAATACCGCCGCCTGCTTCATGAGCAGCAGGAGAGAGTAAAGGAGCTTTCATGCATAAACCAGACCACCGGAATTTTGAAGGAAGGGAAACCTATTGAGGAGACTCTACAGCAGATTGTGCTTCTTCTTCCTGCCGCATGGCAGTATCCGGAATTCACCGAGGCCAGGATAAAGTACAATGAAAAATCGTTTGAAACCCCTGATTTCAGGGAGACAGCCTGGAGGATGACACAGGAATTCAACACCATAGATAATGAAAAAGGTGCAATAGAGATTTTCTATACCAGGGAATTTTCAAACGAGGATGAAGGTCCTTTTCTGAAAGAAGAAAGAGACCTGATCACAAATATCTCCAGCCTTCTTACAGGTTTTATCAACAGCTATAAGGCACGTGATATTCTCAGGAAGGATAAGGTGTCGGAAGAATCCGAAGAAGATATGAAAAATGTGCCGAGCAGGAAACTGCTTCAGAGGTTTCTGGAAAGGCATAATGCAGAAAGGGATGTTTTTCACGACCTTCAGCCTTTTAAAGTAAAGGAGATATTGCTTGTTGCCAACCTTTATGATGCCTACACAATAGAGGGAGAAGGAAGGTTTTCCGACCACATGCTGGGGGAATATTACCAGCTCAGCCTTACCTCCTTGCCGAGAGTGACAGGGGTGTCAGGTGAGGACGAGGCCTTCAACCGTCTGAGAGCCAGGCATTATGATATGGTGATAATTATGCTTGGCGTTCATAAGGAAAGCCCTATGATACTCTGCTCCAAGATAAAGGATAAATATCCCTATCTGCCTACTTTTCTGCTTCTCAACAACCCCGCTGATGTTCCCTTCGTCAGGAAACAGAAGAATGCCGGTGTTCCCTTTGATAATTATTTTGTCTGGACCGGAGAATCGAAGGTCTTCTTCGCGATGGTGAAACTTCTCGAAGATAAGGTTAATGTTGATAATGACACTCAGAAAGGACTCACGGGAGTGATACTCATTGTTGAAGATTCTGCAGAATATTATTCGAGTTATCTGCCCATGCTTTATACCCTGGTGATGGAGCAAACCAAGAATCTTATTGAAGATGCTTCTTCCGACGAGCTTTATAAAGTCTTAAAGCTCAGAGCCCGGCCGAAGATACTTCTTGCTTCCGACTGGGAAGGTGCGATAAACCTGTATAATAAATTCAGGGAGAGGATGCTGTGTGTTATTTCCGACATGCGTTTCCCGAAAAACGGTGTCATGTGCGACTCTGCAGGATATGAGTTGTTAAAGCTCATCAGGGAAGAGGTGCCCAACCTTCCTACCCTGTTACAATCGGCAGAGCCTGAGAATGCCCAATATGCATTTGAGCTGAAATCCACATTTATTAACAAAAATTCCGAGAGCCTGCTTCAGGACCTTAAGTCGTTCATTAATTATTATCTCGGCTTTGGTCATTTTGTCTACTGCGATAACACCGGTCGTCAGATCGCTGTTGCAAAATCGATGAAGGAATTTGAAGCTTATCTCGAGACTGTCCCTGAAGATTCACTTGCCTATCATGCCATGAAAAATCATTTTTCACTGTGGCTTATGGCGAGGGGTGAAGTGAAAATAGCTAAAATTATTAATCCGCTGAAAATCAGTGATTTCGAGTCATTAAAGGAGCTGCGGGAATTTCTTATCGATATTATCAGGAAACGCCGGCAGGAAACCAATAAAGGCCGTGTTGTGAATTTCGAGGAATCGGCTGTTATTGACGAAACCAATGTAGTCAGCCTGGCAGGAGGATCACTCGGCGGTAAGGGAAGAGGTCTTGCATTTATCAACACTCTGATATACAGCTTTGAACTCGGCAGGCTCCTGCCCGGGATCAGCATAAAAGCTCCTGTTACCTCTGTTATAGGTACTGATGAGTTCGATATGTTTATGGATCGGAATCATCTGTGGGACAAGGTTGTGGAGGAAAAAGACCATTTCGTCCTGCAAAAACTGTTTCTGGCAGGTAATCTCAGCTATACTTTAGAGAAAGAGCTCAGGATCTTCCTGAGACATATCGAAAAACCTCTTGCGGTAAGATCGTCGAGCCTTTTCGAAGATTCACTGAGCCAGCCATTCTCAGGTATTTTTGGAACCTACCTTCTTCCAAATAATCATTCCGACTTTGATGTCAGGTTACATCAGTTGACTGATGCTATAAAACTAGTATTCGCATCAACTTATTCAAAAAGCGCCCGTCAGTATTTTGAAGCCATTAATCACAAGGTCGAACAGGAAAAAATGGCTGTAGTTATCCAGGAAGTCGTTGGTAACAGATATGATGATGCATTTTACCCGCATATAAGCGGGACGGCACAGTCGTATAATTTTTATCCTGTTGCCCATATGCTGCCGGAAGACGGATTTGCAGTTATGGCGGTAGGGTTGGGGCACTATGTGGTGGAAGGAGAAAAGTCATTCAGGTTCTCCCCGGCCTATCCGGCTCTGGATGTAATATCGCAGCAGGATTTGTATGCCAACTCGCAGGTTCATTTTTATGCCGTTGACATGAAAAAGAAGAACCTGAACCTTCTTGAAGGTGAAAATGCAGGTCTGGCAAAACTCGATATGGCGACAGCTGAAAGGCATGGGACTATAAAACACAGTGCATCGGTGCTTAACATTGACAATGATATCATTACTCCGGGTCTTGATGCTCCGGGTCCGAGGGTCATAAATTTTGCTGATATACTTAAATATAACTATATCCCACTGGCTTCAACTCTTAAAACAATTCTTGACATAGTGACAGAAGCTACCGGCAACCCCTCAGAGATTGAGTTTGCAGTCGACCTGAACAGGGATGAAGAAGGTAATGCATCATTCTACCTTCTGCAGATGAAACCTCTTGTGGGAAGGGGTGCTGTATATACATTTGATCCTGCCTCACTGGAGATGGAACAGGTTATCCTTGAGTCACCCAGAAGTATGGGTAACGGAATTGTAGACACTATTTCCGACATGATCTATGTCGACCCTGATGATTTTGATAACCAGAAAACAGTCGAAATGGCATCGGAAATTGAAAAAATAAATGATGTCATGATCAGTGAAGGGCGGAAGTACATACTTATAGGACCCGGAAGATGGGGCTCACGCGACAGGTTCATAGGTATTCCAGTAGCCTGGCCCCAGATATCAAATGCCAGGATCATTGTTGAGACAGACCTGCCGGGTTATCATCTCGATGCTTCCCTGGGCTCCCACTTTTTCCATAACGTTACCTCAATGAATGTGGGGTATTTTTCAGTAAACACCGCTTCACACAAGGGCAGTGTGAGCTGGGAAAAGATAAGATGTCAGGAGCTTATAAAGAAAGGGAGTTTTTTCAGCCATGTAAGGTTTAACAGGCCTCTCATTATTATGATGGATGGCAAAAAGGGATATGCAGTTATATCAATGACTGAAAATAATGAACAGACATGACAATTATTGACGGAATTGTTGATCTTCAGAAATACGATTTCACTGATACCTCCTTCAATCTTTTAATGCAGAAGCGGATTCACAGGGTGCTTCTGATTTGCAGTAATTACGACAATTACATGCTTGAAGAGGATGGAAGAATTGATGAGCAGATCTTTAATGAATATGTATCCCTCAACCTCAGGTATCCTCCGATTTTCATCCAGACCGATAATGCCGACGATGCTTTCACTATACTTAGTGAGGGGAACGTAGACCTGGTTATTTCGATGCTCTCACTGAAGGGGACGGATGTGTTTGCCATGGCTAAAAAGATCAAGGAGAAACATGAACGGATTCCTATCGTTGTCCTAACATATTTTTCACGCGAAGTGTCGTTGCGGCTTGAAGGTGAGGATCTGAGCGCAATAGACTATGTATTCTGCTGGCTTGGCGATGCATCTCTCATCCTGGCAATAATAAAGCTTCTAGAGGATAAGATGAATTCGGAGCATGATATTGAAAATGTAGGTGTTCAGGCCATTATACTGGTAGAGAATTCCATTCGCTATATTTCATCATATCTTCCCAATATCTACAAGATAGTTCTTCTTCAGTCGCTTGATTTTCAAAGAGAAGCTCTTAATGAACATCAGCGGATGCTTAAAATGAGAGGCCGGCCTAAGATCCTGCTGGCAAATAACTTCAACGACGCTGTTGGTCTTTATAATAAATTCAAATACAATGTTCTGGGAGTTATCTCCGATATAAGCTATAAGAGAGACGCTATCCTTGATGAGAATGCCGGGTTCAGGTTATGCGAAGTGGTAATGGCTGATGATGACAAAGTTCCTTTTCTGTTACAATCGTCAAATCTCGGACACAAGGAGAAAGCGGAAAGCATGGGGGCAGGATTTATTCATAAATATTCCAAATCACTTTCCCTGGAGTTGCGCAACTTTATCATTCAGAATCTTGCGTTTGGACCTTTTGTCTTCAGAAATCCCGAGACTCTTGAACCCATAGCCATTGCCACCGATCTGCAAAGTCTTCAACAGAAGCTTCTTACAATTCCCGACAACACACTTGAATATCATGCAACCCGCAATCATTTCTCGAAATGGCTGAATGCAAGGGCTCTTTTTCCTGTTGCACAGATGTTTAAATATGTCAGAAAAGATGATTTTGACACGATGGATGAAATGAGACGGTTTCTTTATGTTGCAATTTCTTCATTTCGTCTGGGTAAGGGCCGAGGGGTAATAGCAAAATTCGACAAGACAAGCTTCGACGAGTACCAGATCTTTTCACGTATCGGAGAAGGTTCCATAGGTGGAAAAGCCAGGGGGCTTGCTTTCATAAACAGGATCATTAAGAATCACAAGCTTTTCAACCGCTTCCCTGATGTCCTGATCACCATTCCGCGGACAGTAGTACTGAGCACCGATATCTTCGATGAGTTTATGGACCACAACAATCTCTATTCGGTGGCATTATCGGATCTTCCCGACGAGGAGATTCTGAACAGGTTCATCAATGCCGAACTTCCGGGGAGAGTTTATCAGGATTTCTACGCCTTCCTGGCTGTGTCCAGAAATCATCCTATAGCGGTGAGGTCGTCGAGCAAACTTGAGGATTCACATTATCAGCCCTTTGCCGGTGTATATTCAACATACATGATACCGCGTCTTGCCGACAACAAACAGATGGTCAAAGCAATGTCGGATGCCATAAAAGAGGTATATGCATCGGTTTACTACAAGGCAAGTAAAGCATACATGACGGCTACCGCAAATGTGATCGATGAAGAAAAAATGGGCATCATTCTACAGGAAATTTGCGGTAGCAGACATGGAGATATTTTCTATCCGACAATTTCGGGTGTGGCGAGGTCGATAAATTACTATCCCATAGGTTCGGAAAAGGCAGAAGACGGTATCGCCAATGTGGCTTTCGGTCTGGGTAAACTGATTGTCGAAGGTGGTCTTTCACTCCGCTTTTGTCCTAAACATCCGAAAAAGATATTACAGCTTTCTTCACCTGAGACTGCTGTCCGCAATTCACAGAAAGAATTCAGGGCCCTCGATCTTAACATTGAGAGCTTTGTCCCTTCCACTGACGATGGCGTGAACATCCTCCACATAGATATAAATGAGGCAGGTAATGATTACGCGATGAGGCAACTGGCATCTACCTATGACCGGGTAAACAATGTTCTACGCGATGGCATCCTGCACAGTGGAAAGAAGGTTATTACTTTTGCAGGAATACTCCAGCACAACTCCTTTCCTCTGGCCGAAATTCTCACAACCCTCATGGAACTGGGACAGAGGGAGATGAATAATCCCATCGAGATTGAATTTGCAGTTAACCTGGAGACTCCCGTCGGGACACCTAAGATCTTCAATTTCCTCCAGATCAGGCCTATCGTCCATTCGGATGAGACATACAATATAAATCTCGAAAACTTAGCTGTGGAGAAAACGATAATCTTTTCTTTGTCGGCTCTCGGGCACGGTTTGTTCAAGGGTATTCACGATCTTGTATATATAAAACCTGAATCCTTCAATGCCTCTCAGAACACTGAAACCGCAGCTTTGGTCGAGAACCTTAATACACAGTTTGTTAACAAAAATGCAGGGTATGTACTCATCGGACCCGGCAGGTGGGGCTCTACAGATCCGTGGCTCGGTATTCCGGTAAAATGGTCTCAGATATCGGCTGCAAGGATAATAATTGAGTCGGGGCTAAAGAATTATCGTATCGATCCCAGCCAGGGAACCCATTTTTTTCAGAACCTGACCTCTTTCAGGGTCGGCTATTTCACAATAAATCCTTTTATCGATGAAGGATATTATGATGTCGAATACCTGAACGGTCTGGAAGCGGTATATGAAGACAGCATTCTGCGGCATGTAAGGTTTGAGAAGCCTCTTGAGATAATGGTAGACGGGAAGAGACATATGGGTGCAATTATGAAACCTGTATGACATCCTCTCCCGGAATTCCTTAAGTTACAGCAGTTTCCGGCGGGCAGGTAAAAGTGCTGTCAGAATCTTTTTTGTGCTGGACCAGCCTCAGCAGGGGAAGAATTCAGAACACCACTCCCCCGGTAGCTACATCGGGGTTGATCTTTTTTATTAGTCCCTGCAGTACCGATCCGGGTCCCACTTCGGTGAAAGAGGCAGCCCCGTCGGCAATCATTTTATGCACGGTTTGTGTCCAGAGAACGGGCGATGTGAGCTGGGCGATCAGATTGGCTTTGATAGCAGGCGGGTCGGTTGATGGTGAAGCTGTCACATTCTGATAGACCGGACATACAGGTTTGCCGAAAGGCGAAACATTAATGGCTTCAGCCAGTTCAGTACGTGCAGGTTCCATAAAGGGTGAATGAAAGGCTCCGCCGACAGCCAGTTTAATGGCTTTTCTTACGTTCCTGTTCTTAAGTTCTGCAATTACCTGATCTACACCTTCATCTGACCCTGAAATAACGATTTGTCCCGGACTGTTATAATTAGCGGGTACCACGACAGCGGCAACCGAGGCACATACATCCTCAACAAGTTTATCGTCGGCACCTATTATAGCAGCCATCGAGGATGGATTCAGTTCACATGCTTTCTGCATGGCTTCAGCTCTTTTCGCTACCAGTTTTAGCCCGTCTTCAAATAAAAGGGTTTTATTTGCCACGAGAGCCGAAAATTCACCAAGGGAATGACCTGCAACCATGTCGGGTCTGAATGTGTCGCCAAGCACGGCTGCCATAACTGTCGAATGAAGAAATATTGCTGGCTGGGTCACCCGTGTCTGTTTCAGGTCTTCAGCCGTTCCTGTGAACATCAGGTCAGTGATCCTGAAACCCAGAATGGAATTTGCTTTCTCGAACAACTCCTTTGCAACCGGAAAATTTTCATAAAGGTCTTTGCCCATTCCGGGAAACTGTGCCCCCTGCCCGGGGAATACGTATGCTTTCATATTATAGAACAATATTATCCGGGAAGACTAATGAAGTTTTGAGCCGATGAGATGAACGAACTCTTCACGTGTGTTCAGGTTACTGAGAAAGATTCCGGTGAATGCCGAAGTGGTAGTCACGGAATTCTGTTTCTGAACCCCTCTCATCTGCATGCACATGTGCTGAGCTTCAATTACCACTGCCACACCGAGCGGATTCAGACATTCCTGAATGCAGTCGCGAATCTGCATGGTAAGTCTTTCCTGTACCTGCAGTCTTCTGCTGAAAGCTTCTACTACTCTTGCAAGTTTGCTCAGTCCTGTGATGTACTTGTCGGGGATGTAAGCTACATGTGCTTTCCCATAGAAGGGTATCATGTGATGTTCACACATGGAGTAGAGATCAATATCTTTCACGATAACCATCTGCTTGTAATCTTCACTGAACTTTGCCGAGTTCAGGATATCGCAGGGATTCTGAGAATAACCCATTGTGAGGAAATTGATTGCTTTGGCAACCCTTTCGGGGGTTTTCAGCAGTCCCTCCCTGCGGGGATCTTCACCTATAAGTTCAAGGATCCTGAAATATAATCCCGATAGTTCCTTTATGTTCTCCTCATCCCATTTATCAATCCTTGTATAGCCGTTTCCATTGGTTCTGACGGCGCATTTTGACTTTTTTTTCTTTTCAGCCATAGTATTCAATATAATTGTTTTCAGTCTCTTCGATTTTAACGCAGTGCAGCTTTGCACCCTCTCTTTCAATCACAGGCCTGAGTTCACCCCATATCGCAATAGCCAGGTTTTCAGTCGTTGCTATTCTGCCTGCCATAAAATCCACATCGGTGTTCATGTTCCTGTGGTCAAGCTTATCGATCACTTTCTCGGTAATGATCTTCTTAAGTGTGGTCAGGTTCATCACAAATCCGTGTTCCTCCGAGGGCTCACCTTTTACCGTGACCCACAGAATATAATTGTGCCCGTGCCATGTTGGATTGGAGCATTTGCCAAAAACCTCCATGTTCTTTTCGTCCGACCAGTCTGCCCTGAACATCCTGTGTGCAGCACTGAATCTTTCCCGACGTGTGATGTAGATCATAATAGCAGGAATTTGATACAATATTAACAAATAATGTTTTTACTGGTATTGGTTAAAGCGATATATTTGAATAGCATATAAGCGGACATATTACAGACCGTAAAGGTTCCGGTCTGCATAAGGGTTATAATTTTTAATGGTGACCAGGCACCCATAATTATGATAAAGAATGTTCTGATCGTGTTTGCCACTCTTTCTGAAGCTGATTCATTGAAGAAAATTTCCGGGATGAGAGCCGATGGCGACCGGTTTTATTACGGTAACCTTGAGATATCTGTTCTGGTGACAGGCGTAGGAGCTATGAATACCTCGTGGGAGATGGCTAAATGGATAAGGGCAAATTCATTGCCGGGAATCGCGATAAACGCCGGCATTGCAGGGAGTTACAGGCATGACATTAAGAAAGGTGATGTGGTAATGCCGGTTAAGGACTGTTTTGCAGACACCGGTATTGAAAGTGAAAGCGGTTTTTCAACTCTTGCAGAAGCAGGCTTTGCGGATCCGGATGGGTATCCATTCAGGGATGGTTGGCTTGAGGCTGATAATGAGTATGTTAAAAAAGCATATGCGCTTCTGAGACCTGTTCGTGCGATAAGTGTAAATACATCTTCCGGTACGGAGGCAGCTATTAAAAGGCTCACCATCAAATATAATCCTGATATCGAAACAATGGAGGGAGCTACTTTTTTCTATATTTGCATGCGGGAGAAGATTCCCTTTCTGGCACTGAGATCGGTATCAAACAGGGTTGAGCCCAGGAATGTTAAAAACTGGGATATTCCGCTTGCCCTGGAGAATCTGTCAGATAAGCTGAAAGAACTTTTACAATTGCTCGACTCATAAAGATGAAACTGACATTAGGATTTTCTACCTGCCCCAACGACACCTTCATTTTTGATGCCATGGTCAACGGCAGGATAGATAGCGAGGGACTGGAGTTTGACTATCATCTTGCCGATGTCGAGGAACTGAACAGAAAAGCTTTCAGGGGAGATATGGATATTACCAAGATGAGCTATTATGCGTTTGCGTATGCGTCAAAGCAATATCAGATACTTGATTCGGGCAGTGCTCTCGGCTACAGAAACGGCCCCCTGCTGATCAGCAAGCAGCTGCTTGATCCGATGAAAATCTCCGAAGCCAGAATTGCCATCCCCGGCCTTTATACAACTGCCAATATGCTGTTCAGTATAGCCTGGCCTGAGGCGAAGAATAAAACCGAATACCTGTTTTCAGATATTGAAAAGGCTGTCCTTGATGATGAGGCTGATGCAGGTCTGATAATCCACGAAACACGTTTCACCTATTTCCGTAAAGGTCTGCATAAGGTGGCCGATATGGGTGAGTACTGGGAGAAGCTTACCGGTCTGCCTATCCCTTTGGGCACTGTGGTTATCAACAGGAAGGTTCCTTATCAGACAGCTCTCAAAGTGAACCGTATAATCCGCAGAAGCCTTGAATATGCATACCATAATGCAATGGCTTCATATGATTTTGTGCGTGCTAATGCCAGGGAAATGGACAGCAATGTGATGAACAGCCACATTAAACTGTATGTCAATAAATTCACGATCAATCTGGGTACAGAGGGGCGAAATGCCATCACGGAACTGTTCAGGATTGCGCACGAAAGAGGAATAATACCTGAAATGCCCCGGCAGATTTTCCTCACCACGCCCTAGGAGTGTCCGCCTACTATAATTCTCATGATCCTAAGGTTCAGGACGAAAAACATTATTATTTGTTTAATCAGGCTTTTACGCCAGTATTTTGTTGCTCTGGTTGGCATCGGGGGGTAGGATTCTTCGTTGTAACCCCTTACTATGTTCTTTGCCATATTCTTATGTTTTTAATGTTCTTAATAAGGTTATTCGGGTAAAAGCCACCAGAAAGGATAGCCTTTGGCCTTATGCAGGAAGAGATAGTGCAGAAGCAGTTTTATCCAGTGTCCTGCCAGTCCGATTTCACCAACGGTATAGCTGAGGTCGCGACCCCACTGCGGATATTTTTCCCAGTCGGGCACTATAGGGAAGACCGTCATTGTTGCAGCCTGACCTTTGAGAAGGCCGAAGCCGGCAGAAACGATACATGCAGCTCCCATCCTTCCCATCGAGGCTTTATGTTTTAGCTCGGTTTTTCCTTTATTTATTATGTCGACAATATTCATTGCAACTATCTTACCTGCAACTCCCGACGGCATTCCTGTCCTGGGTGGAGCGGGTGTTATTAGCATACCCCCCGGGCTTTTCATCGGTTTGGATATCTGATGGGGGGGAGCGAATGCGATCCCGGGGGCAAAATGGTTTTTGTAAGCCTGATTCTGGTATACAGATGGCCAGTCGGCTACTGACCACTCCTCAAAGGGTTTTATTGAATAATCGGCATCGACTTTCATAAATCCGTTGGGAGCAAAAAGCCTTTCGCTTATATCTGCACCCTGCTGATCGAAAGCCTTGATACCGGTTCCGGAAAATGCAGGTATCAGCATTGCAAAATCGAAAAGCACTTTCCCTGTTGTTCCGTCAAGTGTTTCATAGTGTGCAGTACCTTTCTCAATCCTTGTTATGCCAGCTCTTTTTATCCAGTTTATCCCGTATTCAGCCAGCACCGATTCACTGAATATCTTTGTTGATGTTACATAGCCTCCCCTTTTGATAAAGGCTCCACCCATTCCGAAATCACCGATCTCATATTCATTTGTTATCCATGTCATCTCTGCTTTGTCAGCTAAGCCTCTGACCCTTATCTCATTTGCAACATTGAGTGCGTATTCGAAGGCGGCACCCTGACAGGTCGCAGTGGGATGTCCTGTTCCGAAAAGAAGTCTTACTTTCTCTCCCCTGCCCATTCTTTCAAAGCACAATTTAAGAGCTTCCCATGTTTCTGCAGCATGGTCGCAGGAGCAGACAGAGTATGTGTATTTACCCGGACCAAGACCTTCTGTCGCTTCAAAATCGAGTCTGGGACCGCTTGCATTTACGAGATAGTCGTACTCAATAAATGTTCTTTCTCCTTTATGGTCATGATCTGTATGTTCTATCTCTACCAAAGGCAGGTTTCCGCTTCCATGGCCTTCCGGGTAAAGCGCCGTTGCCCTTGCCTGCTCAAACCGTATTCCCCATCTCTTATACAGAGGTCTGAGATCGAAGCGAACCTGATCAATTGTCATTTTCCCTATCCCAACCCAGATATTGGAAGGGATCCATTGATAATACCTGGAAGGACTGACCACTATAACCTCATGTTTCCCCGAAAGTTTCCTTCTGAGATGTGCAGCTGCAGTATGCCCTGCTATGCCGGCACCAAGAACAACAACCTTTGACATACCACCCTTATTAAATTAACTCTGAATACACTAACAGGCACTCATCAAATCTAATAAAATTTTTAAATCACACATAACCCACCAAACTAAATATCATGCCGGGAGATGAATTAATTTTAACATATTATTGCTAGATTGCAGTGTAAATAATAAAAGCGATGATGTAACCCGCATGTATGGCTTTCGCAAGGATGTATTTATTTAAATTTCAAACATGTAGGTTTCATCAGACAAAAAAATAAATTATAAACGGATGAAAAGAATAATTTCACTTTTACTTATGGGTTTTTTTGCTGCCGGCGCTGTTGCCCAGCAGAATAAGGTCATTGACAAGATCATAGAACTGGGTAATACTGATAACCGTACGATGCATCATCTTGATGTAATCGCTAATCGTTTCGGAGGGAGGCCGGTGGGCTCGGATGCTTACGAAAACGCAGCTCTGTGGTGTGCATCGGAGTTCAGGAAATGGGGTATGGAGGTGATCATGGACGAAGCGGGAAGTGTGCCTGTGGGATTCAACCGGGGGCCCTGGTTCGGCAGAATGCTTTCGGATAACGGCATGGTTCTTCATTTTGCAACTCCTTCATTTACAGCAGGAACCAAGGGTGTCCAGAGAGGACATGTTCTTCTGGAGCCAAAAACCCGTGCTGATTTTGACAGGATGAAGGGAGCTCTGAAGGGAGCCTGGGTACTGATAACCGGCACAAACAGCGGCTGGCCGATAGACTGGTCAGCCCAGGGCGATTCGATACGCGCGGGTGTAATAGCCTACAACGATTCAGTCAGGCAGGCATCCAGGGGTGGAAGAATGCAGGGTCCCGGCGGACCGCCTCCGGGTTACGGTCCGCAGCAGTCAACACCTCAGGTTAAGGATGAACCTGCTCTCTTCTACAAAGAGATGGTAGAAGCCGGTATCCTGGGAGTGATACAGTCAGCTGCAGTACCGATAAGGGCACTTTATGACCGGAAAAATCTCGACAAAATGACTTTTGAGACACTTCCCACAGTATGCGACATAAAACTCGACGAAAGTCAGTATGCGATAATAGAAAAAATGGTAAGGGAACGACGTTACTTCCTCCTGGAGTTCGACATTAGAAATCATTTTAAACCCGGACCGGTTAAATACCATAATGTTATAGGAGTCATAAGGGGAACAAAATATCCGGATGAATATGTGATGATGGGAGGACATCTCGACTCCTACGATGTTGCAACAGGTGGTGTTGATGACGGATCGGGAGTGACCCCTAATATGGAAGCTGCCCGTCTTATCATGGCAGCAGGAGGTAAACCTAAACGGACGATCCTCGTTTGTCTGTGGGCAGCAGAGGAGTTCGGGCTTCTGGGTTCCAAACACTGGGTTGAGACAAATGGTGACAAACTACCGAAAATCTCAAATTATTTCAATCGTGACGGAGGCCCCACAGTAGCTTCAGGATTAACGGTGCCGGAGGCTATGTATGACGATTTTGTAAAAGTGTGCGAGCCTCTTAACAGCATCAATCCCGATTTTCCCTTTACGCTGCGAAAGAGAACACAAGCTCCACGGCCCAGACCGGCAGTTGCCAGCGGTACCGACAGCGGCCCCTTTGCCGTAAAAGGTGTACCTACTCTGGGCTTCGAAGCTCCCGATTCGAAGGGATATAATTTCAACTATCAGGAAATATGGCACACCGAAAACGATCTCTATAACAAAAGTATCCCTGAATATCAGGATCATACTTCTATTGTTACTGCTGTGGTCGTCTATGGTCTCGCCAACCTCGATCATCTTCTGTCACGCGAAGGATATTACAGTGACGGTAATTAAGCCTTCATAGTATTTTTTCAGTCATGAAGCTTAAAGATTATGTAGTAAAGACCCGATCCTACCGACGCTTTGATGAATCCGTCAGGGTGGATATAGCAATCCTTGAGGAACTCGTGGATCTCGCAAGGCTTTCTGCTTCCGGAGCAAACCGGCAACCTCTTAAGTACATGCTTGTGAATTCTCCTGAAGATTGCAGCAGAGTATTTCCTTCCGTTCAGTGGGCTGCATATCTGAAAGACTGGGACGGACCGGAACCGGGAGAGAGGCCTTCAGCTTATATTATTATCCTGGGCGATATGTCGGTAACCGATACTTTTGGCGTCGACCATGGAATTGCTGCACAGAGTATTATGCTTGGTGCAACGGAAGCCGGCCTGGGCGGTTGCATGATAGCTTCAATAAAGCGTGAACAGCTGCGGAGTGAATTCAATATCCCCGGGAAGTATGAGATCCTTCTGATTCTTGCCTTGGGTAAGCCAACAGAGAATGTCATCATCGACACAGTGAAGGATGGTGACATCAGATACTGGCGCGATGATGATCATAATCATCATGTGCCAAAACGCGAACTGTCGGAGCTGATAATCAAATTCTGAAATGGACTCCATAAAGAAGTATCTTCTGGTTCTGCCACTGTTGTTGTTTTCTTCCTGTTCTCTTTTCGGCCAGGTTTCAGGTACAGGCTCAAAGATGTTGCTTTTTCACGGCCTGATCCGGGATGCAGAAACAAATGTCTCTCTTGGTGGTTCCCAGATATTCATTAACAGGATATTCTCAGGTGTCAGTGATGAAAAAGGCAGGTTTGCATTCTATGTCAACCGGCACGATACTGTAATCTTCAGGAGTCTGGGGTATAAGCCTGCGGTGATCCAGATAGACGATTCTCTCAGTGGAAAAGAATTTATAGCAGGTATATTTATGCATACTGACACACTGGAAATTCAGCAGGTTGTTATTATGCCCCGGATTGCGTCGCTGCGGTCCGATCTTTTCAGGCCACAGATAAGCTCCGACCAGAAACTCGACAACGCGAAATTCAACATGGCAGTGTCTGCATATCAGGGAAGGGTAGTTCAGGGAGAGCTGGGCGATCCGGCGATGAATTACGAGATCATCAGGCAACAACAGAAAAACGATGCTTATTCAAAAGGGCAGATACCTTCCGATAAAATTGCCGGGCTGAGCCCTTTATTACTTATACCGGCGGCTTATTTGCTAATAAACGGACTGCCTGAAAAGCCGGTAATGGTAACACCGGTGATCAGTGATTCTGAAGCTGATATGATATACAGAAGATACCTCGAATTACTGAAGGAGAAATAAGACTGTAATAAAAGATCTCAAAAAATTCCGTTCCCTTATTCCTTTCAGGGGCACTCAGATCATCCTTTCCAGAAGATAGCCTTTATTATATCCTGGACCATCCTGGGATTCTCCTTCATTCTGCGGGTACAGTAACCGAACCATTTTTCCCCGAAAGGCACATATATTCTCATGGTATGGCCTTCATTTACAATACTGTCGCGCAGCTTTGGCGTAACTCCGTAAAGCATCTGGAACTCATACATGTGTTTTGGCACATTATATTTCCTGATTAGTTTATATGCTCCTTCTATTAATGGTTTGTCATGTGTGGCTATCCCTGCATATATTTTATTGGCCAGTATATATTCAAGGTCTTCCAGATAATGCTGATTTATTTCTTCATACTTTTTATAGGATATTTCCTCCGGTTCAACGTAAATACCTTTGCACAGACGGAAATTCAAAGGATTATCCTCAGAGTTCAGGTCGGCCATACCTTTTATGTCGTCGAGAGTCCTCTTGAGGTATGCCTGGACAACAAGCCCTACGTTTTTGGGAAACTCCTTTTTAAGCCTCCTGAAAAGCTCAATCTCAAGAGTTGTACAGGGAGAGTCCTCCATATCGATCCTTATGAAATTGTTAAAGGAAGCAGCTTTCGCTACTATTTCCCTGATATGATCATAACACACCTCCTTATCGATAAGAAGGCCGAAGCTTGTAGGCTTGACCGAATAATTACCGTCGATACCGTTTTGCTGTGAAAGGTCGATAAGATCGAGGTATTCTTTTTTGTTGGTTTCAGCTTCACCGAGATTTTCGATAAACTCACCGAGCACGTCAATGGTGACCTTTATATTCTTGCTGTTAAGGTCTTTGCAGACGCGCATGGCGTCTTCGGCGGTCTCCCCTGAGATATATGATTTGGAAAAAATCCACACGAATTTCTGGGGGAAATATGGAAGTATTGCTGCGATAAATCTGTTGAACATAGGGAAAAATATCAGTTATTTTATTTTGTTTTAAAGTTGCTAATTAAGATGATAACTCAATCCTTTTTGCTGACCTTTGTCATTTAAAATGGCAAATAAAAATGAAATTATTTATTTTGAATTAATTTTTCACCCTGTGCAACCAAATCATTGCCCGAAAGGTCTTAAAATTGTCCTCAGTATATGATGAGCGACCAGCAAATAATAGAGGGGTGCGCCAGACATGAAAGGAAGGCGCAACAAATGCTGTACGACAGATATTCCCGTTTTTTGCTGGGTGTTTGTCTCCGGTATGCTTCCGACAAGGCTGAAGCGGAAGATATCCTGCAGGACAGTTTTATAAAGATTTTTTTTAACATAGATGAGTTTACAGGTACAGGTTCTTTTACAGGCTGGTTGAGGAAGGTGGCAGTTAACACCGCGATAACTTATTATCACAAAAATCTGAAGTTCAGGTATCATCTTGAAATTGAAGAGTATGTAAGTGTTGAGACAGGAGTGGCTAGCTTTGAGGATGATTTTTTCACATCAGACGAGCTTTTTAAGGTGCTGAACGAGCTTCCTGCAGGATACAGAATGGTGTTCAACCTTTACGCAGTGGAAGGATACCATCATAAAGAGATTGCCACAATGCTGGGCATCGACATAAATACCTCAAAATCACAATACAGCAGGGCGAGGGCTGTATTAAGGGAAAAACTGGGAAAGCTCAGGAAGTTGAAAAATCAATACACAGCCGGAAGAGACCAGAAGTAAAAAGGTTATAACCCAAAATGGATAACAAACCAGGGAGTTTGTAAAGCAGAAGAACAGAAAAGCAGAAAAGGAACAGTGAAGTGGAACAGAACAGTGAAGACAGAATACTGAATGATCTTTTCAGGCGGAAGCTTGAAAGCGCAGAGGTTATTCCTTCTCCGTCAACAGGCAGCAGGCTTATGCGACGGGTTGCAATGAGGGAGTTCCTGCGTTTTAACCCTTCCCGTTTGAATATCTGGTATGCGGGAGCTGTTGTAGTTGCCGGTACTGTCCTCTCCCTTATTCTCACTTCTGACCCTCCGGCCGAAATTATTAACTCCGAACCCGAAGCTGTTGAAATAAAAACAGATGTTCCGGTCATTCGTGCTGAGGATAAAATTATCAATACGGGTAAATCTGAAAATGAAAGCATAAAACAGGGGAAATCGGATGCCGCTCAAGGGAGGAGCCCCGGGACAGGTGAAAATAATTCCGGCAGTGCTATAACCCAACAAACTTTTCCTGAGTCTGACGGAGCCGCAAAAGTCAACATCCCGGCAGCAGGAGCAATGGATGAAGCTGCTGACAGGGGAGACAGGAAATTAAAACTCTTCTCAGGAAATGGTTCATATCTGAATGCTTCTGTCACCGAGGGATGTGCTCCCCTGAAGGTAAGTTTCAGATGCCTGGCAGCAGCATACGATTCATGCCTGTGGAAATTCGGCGACGGAGGTTATTCAGCATCTGGCTATCCGGTCTGGCTTTTCGACATGGAAGGAGAATATAATATAAGCCTTCTGGTCTATTCCTCCGGGATACAGCATCAATCTTCAGTAGTTATAAAAGTTCATCCTAAGCCTGAAGCACGGTTTGAAGTAATTTGTGAGAACAATGTCACCGTCGATGATGAGATACTTTTCCGCAATTATTCTGAAGGAGCTCAGAAGTTCAGCTGGGACTTCGGCGATGGAAGCGGCTCCGGAATGTTTGAGCCCAGACATAAATACGGCCGGGATGGTCATTACAATGTAAGGCTCATTGCCATATCGGAATACGGATGTACAGATTCGATGGTAGTTGAGAATGCCTTTACCGGTTCCTCATGTTTCATCGAGTTCCCGAACGCATTCATCCCAAATCCAAACGGACCTTCGGGAGGCTATTACAGTCCTAAAAGCGATGAAGTATCACACATCTTTCATCCGGTATTTTCAGGTGTCAGCGACTATCAGCTGAGGATATTCACCAGGAGAGGTGTCATGATCTTTGAAAGCAATGATATCAACTATGGATGGGACGGCTATTACAAAGGTCAGTTGTGTGACCCGGGCGTCTACGTGTGGAAGGTGCGCGGAAATTTTATTAACAGCGATTCTTTTACGCGGATGGGTGACGTGACACTGTTGAAAAATTGACAGAATAAGATATAATATGCAGTAAATAAATAGTTTGACCTAAATGTGTCTTTGATGTGAGCTTCCTGTTTTTGAACATCTTCATGAAAAATTCATCTTCTGTTTATCATTTTCAGTTCAAAAGTTCGTTATATATGACATAATTGTGATTTGATTTCACTAATTTCGTCAACATAAACCTAACCGGATCAGATTTGCTGAAAAGGAACATATATCTGCTTTTGCTGGCACTTACCATTTCTGCAGATTGTTTTAGCCAGGACCCTACCTTTTCCCAGTTTTATGCAAATCAGCTCTATCTTGCCCCTTCATTTGCAGGGGCGACAGAAGAATACAGGCTTGGCATAAACTACAGAAACCAGTGGCCTGCCGTTCCCGGTGTATTCCATACCTACAGTATCGCTTTCGACAAGGCGATGCCGAATTTCAACTCCGGGATAGGGGTCCTTGCAACTTATGACGTCGCAGGTTCGGGTGACCTGAGTACAACAAATATAGGCCTGCTCTATTCATACGATTTTCAGATCAACAGGGAATGGCATATCCGGCCCGGGATAAATTTCAAGTTCTACTACCTGGGGCTCGATATCTATAAGCTGATATTTAACAGCCAGCTTACCGGAAGCGGTACAGTTCCTTCAATATACCCTCCTCCTTTCGAGAGTGTGGCCGATGTCGATTTTGCGACGTCAGCAGTAGTATACAACGAAATGATGTGGGCAGGTTTTACTCTCGATCACCTGCTGGTACCCAAGACTTCCTTTTATGGTGATGAGGCTACTGTCCCTATGAAATTCAATTTCTTTGGAGGTGTTCAGCTTTATAAAAAGACAAGGCTCCGGACAAAATTCCGTGAAGTACTGTCGGTGGCCCTGAATTACCAGACCCAGGCAAAATTCCATCAGACGGACGTAGGCCTTTACTATTACAGGGATCCACTGATCTTCGGATTGTGGTACCGGGGTATCCCCTTCCTGACAAGTCAGGCCGGCGATGCAATTATCGGACTTGTCGGAGTGAAAACAGACCAGCTGCATATCGGTTACAGCTATGATTTTACCGTATCGAATCTGATAGGTTCTACCGGAGGGGCCCATGAAATATCAATTGTTTACGAATTCACCTCAATTTCGCTGGGTACACAGAAAAGAAGGATCAGGGCAATCCCGTGCCCGGAGTTCTGATAACCATAATTATTCCTCATCGTTGCTGCCTTTTGTTAATATTCTTTATATTTGCGCCTTAAATGTTAAATAAATATTTCATCTGAAATGAAGAAACTTGATATAGCGCTATTTGCTCTGTTATTTGTTGCAGTTGCACTCCTTTATGTCCTGCACTTTACTTCGGGAAAAGAGAAGAAATCTTCTGATGTGACAACAGTGACTGCTTCTCCGGATCTGCAGGGTATAGCATTCGTTAATATCGATTCTGTTATCTTTCATTTTGACATGTTCTTCGACAGGAGGAACGAACTGCTGGAAAAACAGAAAAATGCCGAAGCTGAAGTAAATTCAAAGAGAGGTTCCTATGAAAAGAACGCAAGGGATTTCCAGGAAAAAGTTTCCAAGGGACTTGTTACCCGAGCTACCGCAGCTGAAATGGAACAGGCACTGTATCAGCAGCAGCAGGATCTTCTTTCACTGCATGAGAATCTTCAGGCTCAACTACTTGAAGAGGAGCAGGTTATGAACAGGCAGATTGTCGATTATATCACAACTTTCCTCGAGGAAAATAAATCGGATTATAATTATCATTACATCCTGGGTAAAAGCTTCGGAAGCCCGGTACTGTATGGCGACAGAAGTCTTGATATTACACAGCGTATCATAGATGCCCTGAACATCAAATACCAGGAAGAGAAAAAATAAGCCCCATGGCGGCTTTTGCCACTGAGTGGCTTTCAAAAAGAACTTTGTTCCCTCAGTTTATTACGGAAGAACCTGCTGGCGACACTGGTATCATTGTCGTTGTGCCGGCATTCGATGAACCGGACATAACAGTTTTACTCGATTCCCTTCTTCAGTGCGACCGGCCCGCCTGCAGTGTCGAGATAATCATTGTTATCAATGCCCCTCCGGGCGCCGGTATACGATCTGTTCAGAATAACATGAAATGTGCTGCCGCCATTGAAAAATGGAAACATGATAATGTTTCGTGTTTTTTCCGGCTTTTCTATATTGATACGGGACAGCCTTCAATTAAAGACTGGGGTGTGGGACTGGCACGAAAGACAGGAATGGACGAAGCATTGAGAAGATTCAATGCCACTGGTAATCCCGACGGGATAATAGTCAGTCTCGATGCCGACTGTACTGTCGGAGGAAATTACTTCACCGCTATCTTTGACGCTTTTTCCGGTCATCAGGAACGTAATGCCTGTTCCGTCAGTTTTGAGCATCCTTTGAATGGCTCAGGGTATTCAGCCGTTACATACAGATATATTGTATATTATGAGCTGCACATGAGGTATTTTTACCGGGCAATGGAATTTACAGGTCACCCCTACGTATTTCACACCATAGGTTCTGCAATAGCATTCCGGGCTTCAGCCTATCTGAAATCAGGAGGAATGAACCGTCGGCAGGCCGGAGAGGATTTTTACATGGTTCAGAAACTTATCCCGTCAGGCGGATATTTCAACCTCGCTTCTACGACAGTATATCCCTCACCAAGAGTTTCGGACAGGGTTCCTTTCGGAACGGGAGCAACCATTTCAAAGCTCATAAATGAGGATCATGAAGATCTTATGACTTTTAATCCACATTCCTTCACCGGACTCAAAGACCTTTTCAGTTTTGCAGGAAGCCTGTACGGAAGCGGAGAAAAACATTTTTCAGAAATATACGATTCCCTTCCTCCGGGATTGAGGTCCTTTCTGCCTGCGGACGAATGGGTTGCCAAAATGGCCGAGATAAACCAGAACACATCATCTAAAGAAGCATTCATCAAGAGATTTTACGGATGGTTCAACATGTTCAGGATGGTTAAATACCTGAATCATGTTCACAGGTCGATGTTTGCTAAAGTGCCTGTTATGGAAGCTGCCGCTGAGCTTTTGCTGATGACAGGTAATAAACCGACTCAAACTGACGCAGTGAGCCTCCTTCATGAATACCGGTCATTGGAGAAAAAATCTGATAGTCTCAGTTGACTTTTCTTGAAATCTGCCTGTCTTCATGCGGGGTCAGAACAATATACAGATCTTCATCGGGTCTTTTCATTTTGTACTGTTCCCTGGCAAATTTCTCGAGATTACGGTCGTCGGTCCGTAGTTCCCTCAGTTTTTTACTGTCCTCTTCAATCTTGTTAAGGTAATACTCCTTTTCGTTGTTAAGATTCCGGAGCTCCCTCATTTCCCTGATCCTGGCTACAAGATTGTTGGAGTCGAGCAACAGGATCCATACGGCAAAGATCAGGACGGTCAGAACGTATTTGTTTCTGAGAGGAAGAGGTATCTTATCTGTGAACCTGACCTTTAGCATTATGATACAAAATTACATATTTTTTTAACCTCCGCTCATGAGGTATATCATTTGAACCTCGTCGCCTTCGTTTATATAGGTTGAACTGTATTTTCCTGATGGAATAAGTACCCCGTTTATCTTTATTACTCTCAATCTGAAGGAGTAGTTTTTCAGGTTTAGCATATCCTGAATGCTAAGTATATCGGCATCGAATTCTTCTTCACGTTTGTTGAGCATTATTTTCATGGGGAGATGTCGTTTCAGGGTTTATTCATAAGGATCTCAATCACCGTATTTGCCTGCATCCCGGCGACCATAAGCACCCTGGGCGCCATCGGTGTAAGATCTTCGTCCGAAGTTGAGTATTCATCGCCGCATACATAAAGTGTATCGTCGATTTTACGGTATCTGATTTCATTGCTTTTACCCCAGCCTGACAGACCAGATCCAATTACAACAGGAATACCCGGCAAAGCAGTCTGTACGGTCTCTATAAGCATCTGTTTCATTTCATCCGTATCGAGAGCTTCAACTATCACATCGCAGCCTGCAAAGATTTCAGGAATGTTATTCCTGTCAAGTTTAATTGCATGTGTTATTATCTCTGTGTTTTCCGATACCCGGGCAATATTTTCTTTGATGGCTGATACTTTCAGCGTTCCCACCTGGTTCAGAAAATAGTACTGGCGATTCAGGTTTGAAGCTTCCACCAGGTCATGATCGGAGATAACCAGAGTCCCTACACCTGCACGGGCAAGTGCCATGGCGCAGTTGGATCCCAGCCCGCCCGCCCCGGCAATACCTGCCTTGTAGCGGGACAGGTGTTCCCTGATAGCGGCGTTGTTCATAAAGGAAATATTTTATTATGAGAACCTTACCTTCCGGCGTGGGGTTTGATGCTGTCGAGCTCGATGGTCCAGACAACAGGTGTATAACCCGGTACCACTCCCCAGAGACCTTCAAAACCGTAGGCCAGGCTCGAAGGTGTAAGCAATCTCGCAGTACCTCCTGCTTTCATGTAATGTAATCCCTCATCCACACCCTTCATAGTCATTCCGACAAATGATCCCATAATATATTTGAAAGGAGTTGAATAGGGCCTGTTCCAGTCGAACTGAACATAGTCAGTGAAGGCTGCCTTATATTTGAAGTATACCGTATCCTCATCTGCCGGAAAAGGTCCGGTCCCCGGGATAAGTTCAATGTAATACAATCCACTCGCATACTTAACATAACTGGTGTCTTCAAGCGATTCAATGTATTCGTATATCATCTTGGATTCATTTTCGGCCCATTTATTTGTTTCACAGCCTGTTATGAAAAGTATTATAAAAGAGATCAATAATAAATTTATACGTCCCATCGTCATCTTAATTATATGGTTGCAAGTTACAAACCTTTTTATCTTTTTGCAATAATGTCATTTTAACGGTACTGATACCGTTTTATTTCATTTCAAAATGATTAATATCATTTATAAACCTGCATGGAAAATTGTATTTTTGATGTTGAGAGTATTAATCCTGAAATAGTTCCCGGAATGGATAAAGAAACGATAAAAGCACAGCACAGGCTTCTTTTTAGCAGTGACTACACATGGATACCGCTCAGCAGGGGCTATACCGACAAGGTATTATATATAAACGTCGGCACACAGGAGATAAGGGAAAAAGACGTAGCCCCTGTTATGAAGGAGAAATTCATCGGGGGAAAGGGATATGGCCTGAGACTTCTTTGGGACGGAACAAAACCTTCGACAAAATGGAACGATCCGGAAAATGAAATAGTCATCTCCTCGGGGCCTATTGGTGGTATTACACAATATTCGGGAACCGGCAAGTCGCTTGTTGTAACCATCTCTCCGCAGACCTGTTCGGTGATGGACAGCAACGTAGGAGGTTTTTTCGGCCCTTTTCTGAAATTCGCCGGCTTTGACGCGATCGAGCTTCAGGGCAAGTCTGAAAAAGACGTCGTGGTATATATCGATGGCATCAACCACAGGATAGAGATGTATGAAGCACTTGACGGGAATTTTGACAGTCATGCCCTGATAGAGGATCTGACGGAGCTGTTTGCCGATAATGAGGATGAAAAGAAGAATATCGGGATAGTGTCGACAGGTTCGGCGGCAGAGCATTCACTTATCGGGATGCTGAATTTCAGCTTCTATGACCCCAAAAAGAAGCAGCTTCGTATGAAGCAGGCCGGAAGGGGAGGTATAGGAACGGTGTTCAGGGATAAGAAAATAAAAGCTCTTGTGTGCAAGATCCCCGGGGTAAAAGGTAATCTTAACAATGTTGTCGACCTGGAAGCTATAATGGAAAGGGGCAAGAGGTTCAATAAAGAAATGCGCGAACTTGACGACAAACAGTGCCAGATGCGCCAGACAGGAACCGCCCATCTGATGGAGATAATGAACGATCACGATCTCCTGCCCGTGAATAATTACAAATATGGTAGCCACCCGGAAGCTTTTAAAATAGATTCTTCGGTATGGAAGAGCTATTTCACCCAGAATGTTCCCGACGGCTGCTGGATAGGATGTAACATGTCGTGCAGTAAGAGAGTCGAAGACTTTGCTTTGAAAACAGGCCCCTATAAAGGTCAGAAGGTACTTGTGGACGGTCCTGAATATGAAAATGCCGCCGGGCTGGGCTCCAACTGTGGTATTTTTGACCCAGAATATATCATCGAAGCCAACTTTTATTGTGATACTTACGGTATCTGCACAATAACATGGAGCACGCTTACGGCATTCATTATGGAATGTTACGAAAACGGGATACTAAATAAGGAAAGAACAGGAGGTCTTGAACTGAAATTCGGGAATGCCGGCGCGGCACTTGAACTGATGCATCAGCTTGCCAGGGGTGAGGGTTTCGGAAAGACAGCCGGGCTCGGGGTGCGTCGCATGAAAGAGATGTTCATTGCCAACGGATGGGGTGATGCCGGTTTCCTCAACGATATTGGGATGGAAAACAAAGGTCTGGAATATTCCCAGTATGTTTCGAAGGAATCGCTGGCACAGCAGGGAGGTTTTGCCATGACCAACAAAGGACCCCAGCACGATGAGGCATGGCTTATTTTTATGGATATGGTAAACAACCAGATCCCGACTTTTGAAGATAAAGCCGAGGCACTCCATTATTTCCCTATGTTCAGAACATGGTTCGGACTGGTGGGTCTCTGCAAACTTCCATGGAATGATGTGGAACCGGAAAACAATGCCGAAACGGATGAGCCTGCCAAAGTACCTGAACATGTCGATAATTACGTCACTATCTACAAGGCCGTAACAGGAAGAGAATTTGACAAGTACAGGCTTATTCAGGATTCCGAGAGGGTTTACAACTTCCAGCGTATATTTAACCTCAGGCTCGGATTCGGCACCAGGGTCCATGACCGTCAGCCGTTCAGGGCCGCTGGTCCTGTTACCTTGGAAGAATATGAATCGCGGGCTGAGAGATACGATAAACAACTAAGGGAAAAAACCGGTATCGACACGGCAGCGATGACTTCGGAGGAGAAGCTGAAGATGCTGAGAAAATACAGGGAAGAGCAATACGAGGCGCTTATAGATGCAGTATATAAAAGACGCGGCTGGAACAACAATGGCGTCCCGAAAATAGAATCTCTGCGTAAAATAGGAATGGATTTACCCGAAGTGATAGATGTTGTAAAAAACTATCAGTAATTTCAGACCCCCTGCATGTTGAATACATGCAATTCATTGTTATATAATCTAAAATGAGACAAATACTTTCTGGTGTACTGCTTTTGGCTTCTGTTCTGACGGGATGTATAAATAAAAGCGGTAAAAAAGAAGAACTGATAATTTTTCATGCCGGAAGCCTTTCTGTTCCCTTCAAACAGATGGCTAATGAATTTGAAAAAAAACATCCGACGCTGAAAGTACTCCTGGAGCCTGCAGGAAGCATTGTTTGCGCCCGTAAGATAACTGAACTGAAGAGAAGCTGCGACATCATAGCATCAGCCGATCACCTTGTTATAGAAAGGCTTATTATTCCTGAATATGCCGGGTGGAACATAAGGTTTGCCACAAACGAAATGGTGATAGCCTACCAGGAGAAATCAAGGTATAGCGATGAGATCAGTCCGGATAACTGGACAGATATACTTTTAAGGGATGATGTAACCTATGGCAGGTCGGACCCCGATTCTGATCCATGCGGTTACAGGGCCGTTCTCACAATGATGCTGGCGCAAAAATTCTATGGTAAGTCTGACCTCTCCGGAAGATTCCTGGCAAAGAACCAGTCGTTTATACGACCCAAGGAAGTCGATCTGGTAGCTCTGATAGAATCAAATGCAGTCGATTATATTTTTATTTACCGCTCAGTCGCTGTTCAGCATAAAATGAAATACCTCGTCCTGCCCGATGAAATAAATCTGGGTAATCCGGAGATGAACAGCATCTACAGCCTCGTTTCTGTTGATATAGCTGGCAGCAGTCCGGGAACTTCCATGACTGTTGACGGCGAATATATTAACTACAGCATTTCAGTTCTGAACGATGCCCCGAACATGGACTATGCCCTCGATTTTGTTAAAATGCTTCTGGGACCTGAAGGCACCGAGATAATGAAAATTAACGGACAGGAGCCCATAGTGCCCGGATTAACTTCACGGCCCGAACTGATACCTGTCATTCTGAAGGAATACGTAAACGGATAAAAGCATGTGATGATACGCCAGACTCCTTTTTCACTGCTGATGCTTTTCCTGTCATCGCTGGTTCTGCTCTTCATCCTGGCGCCCCTGACGGGAATGTTCCTTCATACTGCCGGTTCCGACCTTCTGGAGACTGTAAACGACGACGACGTAAGGCAAAGTATCTGGCTCACACTGTGGGTTTCCTTTGCCGCTACCTTTGTGTTTGCATTCGTATGCATACCACTGGCATGGATAATGGCCCGGAAGGAGTTTCCCCTGAAGAGCATGGTACAGGGTCTTATCGACCTGCCCGTGGTCCTGCCACACACTGCAGCAGGTCTGGCAGTGCTGGGTTTTATATCACGCGAAGGCGTCCTGGGGAAAGCTGCCGACACTATAGGTTTGACACTGGTAAACAATCCTGCCGGTATTGCCCTGGCAATGGCTTTCGTAAGCGTTCCCTTCCTTATAAATTCAGCCCGCGACGGGTTTGCAGCCGTTCCGGAAAGGCTTGAAAAAGCTGCCCTGACCCTCGGTGCAAGTCCTTCGCGGGTCTTTTTTACCATATCGCTTCCCATTGCCTGGAGAAGCATCATAACCGGCTTCATTATGATGTTTGCAAGAGGCATGAGCGAATTCGGAGCAGTAGTAATGGTAGCCTATCATCCGATGATAGCCCCGGTACTGATTTATGAAAGGTTCAGTTCCTTCGGGCTGGCTTATGCCCGGCCGGTATCAGTGCTTTTTGTACTGGTGGCCCTGATGATCTTCATCTTTCTCCGTCTCATATCAGTAACCAGAAAGGAGGTCAGATATGAAGGTAATGCTGAAGCTTGAGGGCATAAATAAAAAACTTGGCGATTTCCGGCTTAAGGATATCAATATTAACATTCCTGAAGGCGGATACTTCGTTCTGCTCGGACGATCAGGTTCAGGCAAATCCCAGCTCCTGGAATTAATTGCAGGGCTTAAAAAACCCGACAGCGGAAAGATATGGATCAATAATGAAGATGTAACGAATAAAAAGATCCAGGAACGCAAAACCGGTCTCGTATTTCAGGATTATGCCATTTTTCCCAATATGACGGTTTACGGAAATATTTCCTATTCGCTGCGCTGCAGTGGAGAGGAAAAAAATGTGATCCGTAAAAGGGTTGAACATATCGCGGGAGAACTGAACATAGCACATCTTCTTGACAGGGTCCCTATTAATCTGTCGGGAGGAGAGTTGCAGAGGGTAGCCCTCGCACGTACCCTGATCACTTCGCCCGGGGTGCTTCTTCTGGATGAACCTCTTGCCTCAGTCGATGCCAGCCTGAGGGACGATATCAGGAGGCTGCTGAGGCAACTGAACAGAAAAGGTATCACCATCGTTCATGTGACGCACGATTACAGGGAAGCGGTAAGTCTTGCCTCCTGTGTGGGAGTAATACATAACGGTAGTATAATTCAGTCGGGCCATCCCGACGATGTCTTCTCAAATCCTGTCAGCAGGTTTGTTGCACGCTATTCAGGCATACGAAATTTCTACAGGGTAAGGTTCATCGGTGAGGACGGGAAATGGAAAGCGAGAAGTGAGGCGGCTGTCGATTTTGTCCTTGAAGATGGAGTATACCCTGATGATGGTCTTATTATTATCAGAAGCGATTCAATAAAGATCCATCTTAATAAACCGGAAGATGCCTGTATAAATTGTTACAGGGGTGTAGTCAGGGATATAATTCCTTCCGACTATGGAATGGAGATCACTGTTGATGCAGGCGAGAGATTCTTCGTCGACATAACAAGGGATGAATTCAGAAATTTGGGGATAAATGAAATGTCGGAAGTGTGGCTAAGTTTTGTTCCTGCCGCGGCTGTCGCCCTTAAAGGCAGCGGATGAATTGTGAAAGCAACATTACCATTACAGTGAGGACGCGTCCATGAGGCTGCATACTGCTAAATCAGATAACAATTTAAGAAATGATACCATTTGAAAAAGCTTTGGAGATAGTTACCGGGACTGAATGCCGGAGGATGACTAAAGAGACAATTCCCTTCACAGAGTCACTGAACCGTGTTCTCTACAGTCCTGTAGTAAGCGATACCGATCTGCCTCCTTTTAACAAGGCAGCCATGGATGGTTTTGCTGCCCGTAAAACTGATCTGGGGAATGACCTGGATATTATAGAGACAATACCTGCCGGTTACACACCCCGTCAGAGGATAGGGGTGAACCAGTGTTCAAGGATCATGACAGGAGGCGTAGTTCCTGAAGGTGCCGACTGTGTTGTCGAGGTGGAGCTGACAGAACAGCTTCCAACCGGGAGAATAAGAATAACCGGAACAGTAAGGGGGACGAATATCTCCAGCCGCGCTGAAGATGTCAAAAATGGTGATGTGGTCCTGAATCCGGGGAAAGTTATCAGACCCCAGGATATAGGTATCATGGCTGCGACAGGTCAAACCCGTATCGAGGTGTCAAAAAAGCCCTGGACAGGTATAATCAGCACAGGCAGCGAACTTGTAGAACCGGGTGAGACACCTTCCGCATCGGGGATAAGAAATTCAAATTCATATCAGCTTATTCATCAGACTTATGTGGCAGGCGGCACTGCACGGTATTACGGCATAGCCAAAGATGACGAAGCAGTTACCTTCTCAGTGCTGCAAAAGGCTCTTTCGGAAAACGATATAGTAATAATAACAGGAGGGGTGTCGATGGGCGATTTTGACTTTGTTCCCTCAGTTATGGAGAGAGCAGGAGTGAAAATACTATTTTCAGGAGTGGCTGTTAAACCGGGAAAACCGACAACATTCGGAATTCATGAAAATGCCATTTTATTCGGGCTGCCCGGAAACCCGGTATCTTCTTTTATGCTTTTCGAACTTATGGTACGGCCGGTTATCTGCAAAATGCTTGGTTCGAACTGGAAACCGCTGACATTAAAGCTTCCGATGAAAGAAGGAGTTTCACGAAAGTATACGGAAAGGATGGCACTTATTCCGGTAAAACTTACTCCCGACGGAATGGCGCTGCCGGTTGAATATCACGGCTCAGGGCATCTGACAGCACTGACCGATACATGGGGAATAGTTACGCTTCCGGTCGGAACCAAAACAATTGAAAAGGGAGAGCTGGTAAGTGTACGACAGATATAAAAGAGAAATAAACTACCTGCGAATATCGGTCACCGACAGGTGTAACCTCAGGTGTCGGTATTGTATGCCTGAGGAGGGGGTCCGACTGCTCAGACATGAGGATATTCTCACTTTTGACGAGATTGTAAAATTTACCGAATCAGCAGTCTCGATGGGAATATGGAAGGTAAGGATCACAGGTGGAGAGCCTCTTGTAAGAAAGGGTATAACTGAACTTGTCGGAATGTTAGCCGGAATAAAAGGAATAAAAGACCTTTCCATGTCAACCAACGGGACCCTGCTGAAAAATTTTGCAGGAGAGCTCAGGAAAGCAGGTCTTCAACGTGTGAATATAAGTCTTGACACAACTGATCCTGAGCAGTTTGCTTACATAACCCGTGGTGGTAATGTTGCCGATGTGATTGAGGGTATCAGTGCGGCAAAAAAGGCTGGTCTGCTGCCGGTGAAAATAAATTGTGTCGTCAGAGAATCAAGGGAAGAAGAAGATGCAAAACTTGTAAGGGAATTCTGTGCCCGTAATAATTTAGAAATAAGATACATACACCAGATGGACCTGGTCAGCGGTCATTTTACGACAGTTGAAGGAGGCAGCGGAGGCAACTGCCCTCTGTGTAACCGGCTCAGACTTACTTCAAACGGGATGCTGAAACCCTGTCTGTTCAGCGATATTGGCTTCAACATAAGGGAGATTAGCTATCGGGAAGCCATAGAGAAAGCTGTTGAAATGAAACCCGCAAGCGGAATGGTTAACCACAAAGATAATTTTTATAATATCGGAGGCTGAAAAATGAAAAAACTGACACATACCGACAGCAGCGGAAAAGCAGTAATGGTAGACACGGGGAATAAAAAGAAGCAGGACAGGAAGGCACGGGCAGCAGGACATATAAACCTTGCTCCTTCGACCATAAAGCTTATAGCCGGGAATAATATCGGAAAGGGTGATGTATTTGCCGTAGCCCGTATCGCCGGGATTAATGCGGCAAAGAAAACATGGGAGCTTATACCTCTGTGCCATAACATAAGCCTGACATCGGTAAGTGTTGACCTTGCAACAGACGAAATGGGAGTGTCGGTTACCAGCGAGGTAAGATGTATCGACAGAACCGGTGCCGAAATGGAGGCTCTGACTGCAGTTTCGGCGGCCCTTCTGGCAGTATATGATATGTGTAAGGCTGTTGATGATTCCATGGTGATCGATGATATCCATCTAATTGAAAAAGTAAAAAGATGAATTTACCTTCAAGTTTCAGGATACTTGTTATTACCCTCAGCGACAGGGCATCCGGCAGCGAGTATGAAGATCGCAGCGGTCCCCGTATAAAAGAGATGATATCTGACTTCATGGCAAATGAAGGGTGGAAAGCTGAAACCCGTGTTATGTTGATACCTGATGATGCAGATGTTCTGAAGGAAACTCTCGAAACTGCAGTTTCGGTTTATGACCTCATTTTTACCACCGGCGGTACTGGAATAGGTCCCCGCGACATAACTGTAGAAACGGTGCGTCCCTTCCTTACAAAAGAAATTCCGGGGATAATGGAGTATATAAGGATAAAATACGGCAGCAATATGCCAAATGCCCTTTTAAGCAGGGGCGTGGCAGGAGTTGCCGGAAAATCGCTGGTTTTTACTCTTCCGGGTTCGGTACGGGCAGTTGAGGAATATATGAATGAGATTCTCAGAGTTCTGAAACATACACTTTTCATGCTTTTTGGCATCGACGTGCACGGACATGCTCAATAGGTGACCCGGTTCAGTGTGTTGATGCTCCCTGTACCGATGACCCTGTCGTAACGGCCTCTCGGGTTCCGGTAATATACTATGGACATATAGTCGTTTTCAGTTTCGGTATGGCTTCCTTCAAATCTCTTCGGATCACATGATCCGTCACTATCGCTGACAAAGACATATTCATAGTTATACCATCCCTGTTTTAGCTGTATAGTGCATTCATATTCCCTTTCAACAGGATTGTATATCATAAGATTGTCTTTAGCTGTTGTCCAGTTGCAGAAACTTCCTGTTACATAAACTTCTCCGCCGGGTATGACGTCGCCGGATTCAAGTGTAAAATATGTGTACAGATAATCAGCATCAGTTTCGTGATCTCTTCCTTCTTCAACAGCCACATAATATTTTCCGTTGAAATCCTGCCAGTAAAAATATGGTTTGAACTGACGGCTTTCTGATGGCGCCAGGGCTACATGATAATATGGTGCATTGAAATCTATCCGGCGAACATTTTCAGTCAGCCTCCTGATGCTCCTGATATCGAAATAACGGAATTCATTCCCGCCGTCGAAAATATTCTTGTCGGATAATGAATTATAGATAAGCTCATTGCCTCCGTGAACATCAGGTTTAAGGTTGTTTATTGAATTATCCCACCTGCCATTCTGAAGCAGGGTGGAATAAACATTTCTGTACGGATCTATCAATCCCGCAACTGTAATATCAACAGAGAATTCTATCTGCTGTCCGCTTTCCCTGGCAGGAGATATCATCGGCCTTTTTGCCCTTATATCCACTTTTACAGCATCCTCTTTTACGATGAACCTGTATGTTATCACAGGTTTTTCCGGGTTATCGGCCTGGTAAACAAAGAGGATATAATTACCGGATATTTTTAGTGCGGCTCTTTCGTTCGGGAAGCTTAGTCTGTAATGGAAATAATTGACTGTGGTGTTGAACGACGGGCTTAGCTCTTCCAGCGGATTGTCGGTGAATCCTTCCAAAAAATCGTTGGGGAAAATGTCGGACCTGTTCCAGTCTTTGTCACAATGAATGAAAGTATAATAATATGATTCAGAGGTATTTCCAAGCAGGTCAAACATAAAAATGAGCTTTTCGCCGCTGTTTAGTCTGATTACAGGGTAGGAGAGGTTCCATCCTTCGTTAAACAACCTGACACTTTTTATCCTGGGGTCAGATATCATGTTTCCCCAGGGGCCGTCATCATATTGTATACCAGCTCCCGAAATGTGTAGTCCGGACAACAGGAATATGACAGCTATGAATATTTTTCTCATATGAACATCAGCTTCATGGTTATGAACAAAAATAGTGCAAAAAATAAATTGTCATAATAACTATTTGATGATGTAAAATAGGATGCTATTTTTACTTTTGTAGCTGTGTTATTTTATTAACGGAACTTTATTCTCCCAGAATATTACTAAAACCTGTTTTTAGATGACCAGATCCATAAAGCTGAAGAAGGGATTAGACATCCGGATCAGGGGAATTGCTGAAAAGGTTTTGGCAGAAGCTGCTGAACCTTCATTGTTTGCTGTCAGACCAGTTGATTTTCCCGGATTGATCCCGAAGCTTATTGCAAAAAGCGGGGACAATGTTCAGGCCGGGTCGCCGCTGTTTCATGACAAAATCAGGCCGGATATTGTCTTTACTTCGCCTGTAAGTGGCAAAGTGCTCTCGGTTGAGCGTGGCGACAGACGCAAGATACTACAGGTAGTAATCGAAAAAGAAGGTAATGAGTCTTTCTCTTTTCGCAGGGCAGACCCCGCATCACTAAACAGGGATGAGATTAAGAAAAGTCTTCTTTCATCAGGCCTGTGGCCGGCTTTGAGACAGAGACCTTACCATATCGTTGCTGACCCTGGCGATGTGCCAAAATCAATATTCATATCAGGCTTTGATTCCGCACCTCTTGCTCCCGACTATAATTTTATAGCTGACAATTTTCAGTCTGAGGCATTTCGTACAGGACTGAAGACACTTGCCAAACTTACCGATGGCAAAGTATATCTGGTTCTGAATGGAGCATGCAAACCTTCACAGGTACTCTCTGAAGCTGAGGGAGTTGAAATTTCATATTTCTCCGGACCCCATCCTGCAGGCAATGTCGGGATTCATATTCATCATCTCGACCCGGTGAACAAGGGAGAAAAGGTGTGGTATATCAACCTTCAGGATGTGGTAACTGCAGGTATCCTTTTTATGGAAGGCGTTTACAGGCCGGAAAGGATAATTGCACTTACCGGGTCGGAAGTCATTAACCCCCGTTATCACAAGGTTCTTGCAGGATCTTCCGTTACCCCGCTTGTAAAGGAAAATGTTAAACCCGGCAACATGAGGTATATCAGTGGTAACGTCCTCACAGGGTCAAAAATAGCTTCCGACGGCTATCTTGGTTTTTACGATTCACAGATCACGGTAATTCCCGAAGGTGATTATTTCGAATTTTTCGGCTGGGCAAGTCCGGGACTGAAAAAATTCAGCTTTCACAGAACATTTCTTTCGAGTCTGCTTCCCTCACGCGATTACAGGCTCGACACGAATTTTCATGGTGGTGAAAGAGCTTTTGTTCTTACCGGTAAGTATGAAAAAGTTCTTCCAATGGATATTTACCCCATGCAGCTGTTAAAAGCTATAATTGCCGAAGATATTGATTCAATGGAAAACCTTGGTATTTATGAAGTTGCAGAAGAAGACTTCGCCCTTTGTGAATTCATTTGTCCTTCGAAGATTGAGATTCAGTCGGTGATCAGGAAAGGCCTTGAGTTGATGATAAAGGAAATGAGCTAGTTATAAGAGAATATTCAGATGATGGATTCCTTACGAAAAAAGATAGACAAAATCAAACCCCATTTTGAGGAGGGTGGAAGGTTCTCAAAATTCCGGTCTGTTTTTGAAGGATTTGAGACTTTTATGTTTGTTCCTGACAAAGTAACGTTCAGGGGATCGCACGTCAGGGACAGCCTCGACCTGAAGCGTACGATGATAGTGGTTGTAATTTCACTTATTCCCGTCCTTCTTTTCGGAGCCTATAATACGGGATTACAGCATTTCAGGGCCATGGGAGCTGAAGCCGGAATAATGCAGTCTTTCTGGTTCGGCTTACTGAAGATACTTCCTCTTATAATAGTAAGCTATGTTGTAGGTCTCGGAATAGAATTCATAGCTGCGCAGATCAGGGGACATGAGATCAATGAGGGCTATCTGGTAACCGGGATTCTGATACCACTGATAGTACCTGTAGACATACCTTTGTGGATGCTGGCTATCTCGGTGGCATTTGCCGTTATTCTCGGGAAAGAGATATTCGGGGGTACAGGCATGAATATTTTTAATCCGGCGCTGCTGGCAAGGGCCTTTCTCTTTTTTAACTATCCGGGATGGATGACAGGAGACAAGGTATGGACCGCAGGACTTACAAAAGGTATCAGCGTGGCAGACGGTTTTTCGGGGGCGACACCTCTGGCTCTCTGCGCAGCTGGCGACACCGCAGATCTGCCATCTTTCCTTGATATGTTCATAGGGACTATCCCGGGCTCGGTTGGTGAAACATCGACGATAGCGGTTCTTATAGGTGCACTTATCCTCCTTGTGACCGGCGTGGGAAGCTGGAAGATCATGATCTCGGTGCTGGCCGGAGGAGCAGGGATGGGATTGATACTTAATGCTACTGCAGTTAACGCTTACATGGAGCTACCCTTCTACTATCACCTTGTGATGGGCGGCTTTGCTTTTGGTACTGTGTTCATGGCAACCGACCCTGTTACTGCCTCTCAGACAGAAAAAGGAAAATGGATATATGGATTGCTTATCGGAATACTCTCGGTTCTGTTCAGGGTACTTAACCCTGCATATCCCGAAGGAGTTATGCTGGCGATACTTCTTATGAATCTGTTCGCACCTCTGATCGACTATTTCATTATTCAGTCGCATATCAGAAAAAGACTTGCAAGAACGAAGTTAGCAACTAACAATTAATCAAGATGAAGCATTTCAGTAACAGATATATCTTCATATTCTCGACGGTAATGGTAGTGATAGTTGCGACTCTGCTTTCACTTGCTGCTACCCTTCTTCAGCCGGCGCAGGCAAGAAACCTCGAGATCGAAAAGAAAAAAAGCATGCTGGAATCAATAGGAATTCAGGCTGACAGAGAGAACAGCGTGGAATTATATGCAAAACACATCACGGAGAGCTTCGTCATAAACTCCGGAGGTCAGAATATTGAAGGAGTTGACGCATTTTCCGTTGTGCTGAAAAATGAACAAAGAAAACCTGCTGAAGAACAATATCTTCCGGTATTCAGGGCTGTGTCACAGAGCGGTGAGCAGGTTATTATACTGCCTGTGGAAGGCAAAGGTTTGTGGGGTCCGATATTCGGTTATGTCTCAATAAAATCTGATATGAACACCATCTACGGAGTTACCTTCGATCATAAAGGCGAGACTCCCGGCCTGGGTGCAGAGATAAATACTTCATGGTTTGAAGAAATGTTTATCGGCAAAAAACTGTTCGACAATGACAGTTTTACCTCGGTCATTGTCCATAAGGGAGGAGCTGACGAGGGTGATATTCATGGCGTTGATGCCATATCGGGCGGGACCATCACAAGCAAGGGACTTGAAAATATGCTCTACGACTGCATCATAAAATATAGTGATTACCTACTGAAAAACAGGATATAGGATATGAACAACATCACAAAAGAACCTCTTTTCTCAGCAAAGAACCTGAAGTTGTTTACCGATCAGCTGGATAAAAACAACCCCATCACCGTTCAGGTTCTCGGGATATGCTCTGCTCTGGCTGTCACGGTAAAACTTAAACCGGCACTGGTCATGGCCCTGTCGGTTGTGATCGTGATAGCGGTATCAAATGTGGTAATTTCAGCGATCCGTAATTTTATACCCGACAGGATAAGAATTATAGTGCAGCTTGTTGTTATAGCCACCCTGGTGATACTTGTCGACCAGGTGCTGAAGGCCTATGCTTTTGACGTAAGCAAGCAGCTTTCCGTTTTTGTGGGACTCATAATAACGAATTGTATAATAATGGGGCGCCTCGAAGCTTTTGCAATGGCTAATAAACCATGGCCTTCTTTTATTGACGGCCTGGGAAACGGAGCAGGCTACGGTCTGATACTCATTATTGTGGCCTTTTTCAGGGAGTTACTGGGATCGGGAACCCTGATGGGATATCCGGTAATGGAAAAAATAGGTGCCTATTCAATCGGCTATGAGAACAACGGAATGATGATACTTCCTCCCATGGCCCTTATTGTGGTAGGCCTTATAATATGGGTACAGCGTAGCAGGAATAAAAGTCTTATCGAGAAATAAAACGACAGCGTCATGGAAAATCTGCTCAATATATTCATAAAGTCGATTTTTGTCGAGAACATGGTCTTCGCCTTTTTCCTGGGTATGTGCTCATACCTTGCAGTGTCAAAAAGTGTAAAGACGGCAATAGGTCTTGGCGTGGCAGTGATATTTGTACTTGTGATCACCGTGCCTGTCAATTATCTTCTCGAAAAATATGTTCTCGATAAAGGAGCTCTGGCCTGGCTCGGGGAAGGATTTGCAGATGTAGATCTCAGTTTTCTTACCTTCATGGTATTTATTGCAATGATAGCCGCCATGGTCCAGCTCGTTGAAATGATCGTGGAAAAATTCAGTCCTTCTCTGTATAATTCACTTGGTATCTTTCTTCCGCTTATCGCTGTAAACTGTGCCATCCTTGGAGCCTCACTCTTTATGCAGGAGCGTGAATATCAAAATATTGCAGAAGCTACCGTATTCGGACTCGGATCAGGCATAGGCTGGTTTCTGGCTATAGCGGGAATAGCTGCCATCAGAGAGAAAATGAAATACAGCAATGTGCCGGCACCACTGAGAGGGCTGGGTATTACCTTCATTTTAACCGGACTGATGGCTATCGCTTTCATGGGTTTTATGGGTATTAACCTTTAATCGTTATTATGATATCATGATAATAGGATTTTCGACCATTGTAACGACTCTGCTAAGTATAGTTGTTTTTCTTATAATCACCCTGCTGCTTGTCGCTCTTCTACTTTTTGCCCGCGATAAACTGACACCAAAAGGAGATGTAAAACTTAAGATCAATGACAGGGAGATAACTGTTTCGCCGGGATCAAATCTTCTTTTCACCCTTTCGAACAACGGGATTTACCTGCCTTCAGCCTGTGGTGGTGGTGGCACATGCGGGATGTGCAAATGCCAGGTCTTCGAAGGTGGTGGATCCATACTCCCTACTGAGACAGGCTTCTTTACCAGGAAGGAACAGCAGGACCACTGGAGACTTGGCTGCCAGGTAAAAATAAGGCAGGACATGAAAATAAAACTGCCTGAATCAGTTCTCGGAATCAGAAAATGGGAATGTGAGGTCGTCTCTAACAGAAATGTAGCAACCTTTATCAAGGAATTTGTCGTCAGACTCCCGGAAGGAGAAGAACTTAATTTTGACCCCGGCGGATATATCCAGATCGACGTTCCGAAATACCAGACATCATTCAGGGACTTCATCATCGAAGACGAGTATAGGGCAGACTGGGACCAGTATTCAATGTGGGATCTGTCGATAAAAAATTCAGAGGAGACTTTCAGGGCTTATTCGATGGCAAATTATCCGGCGGAGAAAAACCTTATAAAACTAAATATCAGGATCGCAACGCCACCCTGGGATAATACAAAAAATGAGTTTATAAAAGTACCTCCGGGTATCTGTTCCTCATATATCTTTTCAAGGAAACCGGGTGATAAAGTTTCAATATCAGGACCTTATGGTGAGTTTCATATCAAGGATACCGGATCAGAAATGGTCTATATAGGAGGAGGTGCAGGCATGGCTCCTCTACGCTCACACATATTCCATCTTTTCAAAACATTGAAAACAAACCGAAGGGTATCGTACTGGTATGGAGCACGTTCCCTGCGGGAGGTTTTCTATGAGGATGAATTCAGGGCAATAGAGAAAGAATTCCCCAACTTCACTTTCAACCTCGCTCTTTCCGAACCTCTGCCTGAAGATAACTGGACCGGTTACACAGGATTCATTCACAAGGTACTGCTCGAAAACTATCTCTGTAAGTGTGACGAGCCGGAAGATTTTGAATACTATTTCTGCGGCCCCCCGATGATGAATAACGCTGTTATAAAAATGCTCGACAGCCTTGGTGTACCACAGGAGAATATCTCTTTTGACGATTTCGGGGTATAGAACAATGTATTTTACCGTTAAGATATTAAAGGAAGGAATTTATCTTGCGCTGATATTTTTTCTCCTTTCTTCATGCGCCCCAGAGAAAGAATATTCACGATTTACAGGCACAACACAGGGCACAACCTACAGTGTGGTATTTGAGAATAATGATGGCAGAGACCCTTCAGAACTTAAAGCAGAAGTTGAAAGGATATTTGCCCGTTTCGATATGTCACTGTCTCTTTACGAAGACTCTTCTATCGTTTCGAAGATTAACCGTAATGAAAAGGCGAGGCCCGACAAGTGGTTTGTCGACGTTTTCCAACGATCGAAGGAAATATACTGGCTTACCGGCGGTTCCTTTGATATAACTGTAGGCCCTCTTGTAAGGGCATGGGGCTTTGGACCTGATGAGCATCGTAACTTTGATCCCGAAGTGATAGACAGTCTCCGTAATCTCGTCGGAATGGATAAAGTGGTTCTCAAAAATGGAGAAATACTTAAGGAGGATGCACGTATAATGCTCGATTTTAACGCAATAGCACAAGGGTATGCCGTCGATGTAGTAGCTTCTTATCTCGAAGAATCAGGTATAGGCAGCTTCCTTGTAGAGATCGGGGGTGAAGTGAGGGTCAGGGGTGACAAAAACGGCTCATTATGGAGGATAGGGATCGACAGACCTGTAGAAAATAATTTTACACCGGGGCAGGATCTTACAGCCGTGATTGAAATGAAAGACCGCTCGCTGGCAACTTCGGGTAATTACCGTAAATTTTACGTTGAGGACGGGATCAAATATTCTCATACCATCGATCCCCGTACAGGTTATCCGGCCCGTAACACGCTGCTGAGCGCAACAATACTCGCGTCCGACTGTTCCACTGCCGACGCTGTTGCGACAGCCTGTATGGTAATGGGTAAGGATAAAACGATAGAATTCCTGGAGCGTCATCCCGAATATGATGCTTACCTCGTGTTTTCCGACTATGAAGGCAATTTCAGAACATGGATGACTGAGAGCATGGAAGAATTTATTTCTCAGCAGTAAACCCCCTTTTTCCGTATATTCAGACCCGCTTGCTCAGGGTTCGCTGAAAAAGTTGATCTGGCTGCCTCTGATACCACAGGTCGGACACCCGTCAGTGCTGTCAACGGGATTACATCCTGTGTCGGTAGTCCTGGCACAGGAAATACCCCTTTTTCTCAACTCCCTGTTACGGCCCACGTGTATCTCAGGGAAGCGCCCTCCGGGCTTAAAGAGAATCCTGACCGCCATAAATACAAAGGCAATGATCAGAATTATCCCGCTTAGTATAAGTAATTTTATGAACATGTTTCTTTAACCTGATCTTTTTTTTGAATTTATAGCTTCATTTTCCGGCGGATGATCAATACAATGCTCAAATATAATGATCAATTTCTCTTTCTGTTAAACAACCGGCTCTGTTATTTGTTTAATGAATGCAAAAACGTTAAATTTATTTTGTAATACATATTATGAATAACACAGATATTATTTCCGGTATCAATATCAGCAGGGAACAGGTTCTTGCCGATTTCCGTCTGGCTAATGTAAGCCGTAACCTGAGTGTCATAGGACGACGTGAGGTACTCTCGGGCAGGGCTAAATTCGGCATTTTTGGCGATGGTAAGGAGATTATTCAGATTGCCATGGCAAAACAATTCAGGGACGGTGACTGGCGGTCGGGTTATTACCGCGATCAGACATGGATGATGGCCATGGGGCTATTCGATCCGCTTCAGTTTTTTCATCAGCTTTATGGTAATACCGACAGGGAAATAGATCCCGTTGGCAGCGGAGGAAGGGTTTTCAACAACCATTTCTCAGTTCCCAATATAAATCCCGACGGAACATGGAAAGAACTTACAAAACAGAAAAACTCGTCCTCCGACATTTCTCCTACCGCCGGACAGATGCCCAGGTTGCTTGGGCTTGCTTATGCTTCAAAATTATTCCGGCAGAACAAAGAACTTCATAAATTCACAAACCTCTCACTTCAGGGAAATGAAGTGGCCTTTGGCACCATTGGTGATGCAAGCACTTCCGAGGGACATTTCTGGGAGACTATCAATGCAGGCGGTGTTCTACAGGTTCCAATGGCAGTATCGGTTTATGACGATGGTTACGGGATCTCAGTGCCAAAGAAATACCAGACCACAAAGGGAAGCATTTCCGACATACTGAGGGGATTTGAGGATGAACCCGGTAAAGCCGGCTACCTGATCTACAAAGGGAAAGGGTGGGATTACCCCGGCCTGATCAGGATGTACAGTGAAGGAATAGAAATATGCAGGCGTGAACATAAGCCGGTATTGTTTCATATCGAGGAAGTTACCCAGCCTCTGGGTCACTCCACCTCAGGCTCGCACGAAAGGTATAAAAGTGAAGAGAGGCTTAAGTGGGAGAAGGATTTTGATCCTGTCATTAAGATGAGGGATTGGATTATTGAAAATAATATTGCCACCGGAGAGGAACTTGACGGTATAGCTGCGGAAGCAGAAGAAGAAGCAAAACAGGCACGGAAAAAGAGCTGGGAGATGTTCCAGGAACCCGTCAGGGTTGAACGGGATGCACTCGTGAAAATAATTCACGACAGAAGCTGCAGATGTTCTGAGGCAACCAAAGAAGCTTCTGTCGACAACATTACAGAGGATCTGATCAAAGTTGCAACGCCTATACGCAGGGATAATTTCATGGCTGCACGTAAGATCCTTCGTAATGTATGTGAAACATGCAACAAATCGGACAATCTGAGGGAAGATCTGCACGGATGGCTAAAACGAAACTATGACGACGCTTCATTCCGTTATAATACTTTCCTTTACAACGAAACACCCACATCGGTGCTTAAGGTAGCGCCCATAGAGCCTGTATACTCCGAAAACTCACCAGAAGTGCCCGGAAGGGAGATATTGAGAGACAATTATGAGAAGCTGTTTACGAAATATCCTCTTCTCGTAACCTTTGGTGAGGATACAGGAAACATAGGAGGAGTAAACCAGTCGCTTGAGGGATTACAGAAAAAGTTCGGGGAACTCCGGATAACAGATACAGGTATCAGAGAAGCCACTATCCTCGGTCAGGGTATTGGATTGGCTCTCAGGGGAATGAGACCTATTGCCGAGATACAGTATCTCGATTATCTTATGTATGCACTTCAGATCCTCAGTGACGACCTGGCTACGACACATTACCGGACAGCAGGAAGGATGGTCGCACCGCTGATCATTTCAACCAGAGGACACAGGCTTGAAGGCATCTGGCATTCCGGGTCGCCAATGAGTATGCTCATTAACTCGGTGCGCGGTGTTTATGTTTGTGCCCCACGCGATATGACAAGGGCTGCCGGATTCTATAATACCCTTCTTGAAGGTAACGACCCTGCTGTGGTCATCGAACCGCTTAACGGATACAGACTTAAGGAAAGAAGACCTGACAACACCGGAGAGTTCAGGATACCTCTGGGAGTGCCGGAGATACTTAACAAGGGAACTGATATAACTCTTGTGACATACGGTTCGACAGTCAGGATAGCAGCAGAAGCTGTGAAACAGCTTGCTATGCACGGCATCTCCGTAGAACTTATCGATGTTCAGACACTGGTTCCTTTCGATACAGGGGGAATTATCCTTGATTCTCTTAAGAAAACCAACAGGATACTTTTCGTCGACGAGGATGTACCCGGAGGTACTACAGCCTTCATGCTTCAGGAAGTGGTCGAAAGACACGGCGGCTGGCACTATCTCGATTCTCCGCCAAGGACACTCACCGGCAAGGAACACCGGCCGGCATATACATCAGATGGTGATTATTTCTCCAAGCCCAATGCAGAAGATATATTCGACGCAGTATACGCAATGATGAAGGAAGCCGTTCCGGAGAAATACTGATGATTCAGCAGTTTTTTTTTAGTTTACCTGAGGATTTATTATACCGAGTAGCTCCGTTGCTGCTTCTTTGGGACCTGTGGTTTCATATCCATGAATTCCAAGCCGGGTTCTCATCTGGCCTACGAAGATGCCTGCCCTGAAAAACGATTCAAAATATCGGGCTGTAATATTTTCATGACGATCTCTGTATTCCGGGGGGCCGAAAATGTTCGCGAAATAGGAATGGACAAGCCCGCTTGTGGTTGTTGTCCCCTTGCTCATCACAGCACCTGTACGGAAAATATCGAGGGCTTTTTCAGCTGAATGAAAACGCTCAATTATCGGATGTTCTTCATCTATTTCCTCGTAGTTGTTGGCATAGAGAATATAGTCGATCCTGTGGCCTTTGATCACTGTATTGTAACTTGTTACAGGCATCACAATACGTGCGTTGACCTGGTTCGGGTTCATGATTATCGACCGGTCGAGATGACCATAGGCATAACCCGGCTGAAGATCGTCGAGCCTGAGGAAGGCACCGGTCTCTGTTCCATAACCGACAGGAAAACCATCAGCGTCAAGTTCAATGGAACCCATGTCGTCCGCAATGATGGTCAATTCTCTTATATATTTCTCACCAAGGACCCTGAAAGCTTCCAGCGTCTCAGATTTTCCGGCTCCTGTGTCGCCCATTAAAAGAATGGTCGCCTCCTTGTCTCCCTGAAGCAGGATCCTTACCATGGCACCGTGGAATGGCATTTTCCCTGCCCTCATGATTATTGAGTTATGAAGAGTAAGGATCATTTTTTTCAGATACCCGAAATAACCAAACTCAGGTCTTCCGGGAACGGCACCTATAAACATTCCCGAATCACTGTCTTCGTGAAATACCGTAGGAAAACTCGAAAGATCATCCAGGACCTTTTCCTGGACTCCGTAAACAAATATCGCATCAGGTCTGGCATTCAGCTCCGTATCGTCGGCAAGCTGAAAAAGATTGCAGAGTGCGAAGCCAAGTTCATAAAAATCGAGATGAATATAGACCAGGATCAGCAGTTTACCTACTTTAGCCGGGTAACAGAGCCATTCTTCACAATTCACACCGATAAGGTCAACAGGGTTAGTGTCTATCCTTTTGAATTCCCCGGTTCTTTTATTCATGGGCTGCTGAATAACCAGGGGAGGATAGATAAGCATCTGTCTTATTACCGGAACACAGTTAAGCCTGGAATATCTCCCGGACGGGAAATTGATCTCTTTGGGAAGAGAAATGACTGCCATTTCCGCTCCGGCAGGAACCTGCCGGTATACATTTGGATGACTTCCGGTTATGTTCTCCTGTATCTGGCGGTACACGGTGCGGATAAGATGTGTCAGGTGTTCAACTGTCTCATTGAAGGTTCTGTAAGGTCTTTTGTCAAGCCTGTCGCCTTCCGAATCATTTATAATGAAACGGTCGAAGTGCCTCCAGTAATCGTACAGATATTCAACGAAATTGTTAAGAAGCTGGACGTCTTTCAGGAAGCCCTCAGATCTGTCGAATATGTGAGGTACCACATTCCCTTCGTACTTTACCAGCAGGGTAAGGGTCTTAACCAGATCTTCAACCTGTGCAGATGTGAAGCTCCCGCCTTCAAAGATGTTGATCAGCGGTGACTTTTTTGTTTCCAGGTGACCGAGACAGTGATCGAGCACGGTCCTGAATTTTTCACTCGCCAGAAGCTCATCAGCTGTCTCACACATCCTTTCACGGTTATTGAGAACAACCTTGTTACCTGTAATCCGCAAAGTGCTTTTTTGCATATGTATTATTAAAATCAGGCGCAAAATTATGATAATAATTAATTTAATTGTCAGGTAAGCTTTAAATATTGTAGTAATTTTTTCAATATTTTTATGATTTATATGCTTCTAAACATTTTTTGAGCATTTGTTGTTAATTGATTAACTTGGCAAGATATTTCTATGGAACCGGAACTTGATTTTTTCACTATTCTGCCGGAGGACAAGATCCCGGAAAAGGGCAAGATACTTATCTCTGAACCCTTCCTGCCCGACACTTTCTTTAACCGTACCGTTGTATATCTTGCCGATCATACAAGTGAAGGATCGGTCGGATTCATCCTTAACAAAAAGCTGGAAATAAAAGTATGTGACGCTATCTCTGGTTTCGACAAATGGCAGGAGTATCTCAGTATGGGTGGACCTGTATCGCCTGACACCCTGCATTATCTGCATAACCTCGGAGATCATATACCTAAAAGTGTATGGGTGAATGAAAATATCTTCTGGGGCGGCGATATCGATTACATTCGCGAGCTGATAGACAAGGGGAAGATAAAAAATTCACAGATAAGATTCTTCCTTGGCTATTCGGGATGGGCAGCCGGCCAGCTTGAGAAAGAACTGAAAGAAAACTCATGGGTTATTGCGAAAATAAATACAGATATTATACTTAACAACAACCTTGATAACAGCTGGAAAAAAATCCTCAGAGGACTGAAAAGCAGGTACAGGATGTGGGCTGATTTTCCCGAGTCACCCGATATGAACTGAAAATAAGGATCTTATTTTCAGTAACTTTGCTTTCGGATATTTAATTCTATAAATGTAATATCTTGAATATTAATTCTTTCAGCAGGTCTCCGGGCTCGCTGCTGATATCTCCGAATCCTTTTGATTTCATATCGTAAGTACGAAGCAGGCTTATCACCTGAATTGTTTTTGCAGCGTTATACTTTGATGCAGAGATCTCATATTCAGTTACAAAATATGGATTTATCTTCAGCGCTGCTGCGACATTGTTTCTCGACTTGTCGCTAAGGTAGTGATAGGTGAGCAACCTTGAAAAATGCATCAGAAGAGATGCTATGGTCAGCACTATCGGATTATCTTTCTGATTGGCAGCAAAATGATTCACAATAATATTCGCTTTGAGGATATTTTTCTCTCCCACAGCTTTCTGAAGCTCAAAATTATTGAAATCCTTGCTGATACCAATATTCTTTTCGATAAGGGCAGTTGTTATGACCGGTTTTTCGTTTTTAAGGGTTATTAAAAGCTTTTCGAGTTCATTGGCAATCTTCTGAAGATCGTTTCCGAGATATTCTGTGAGCATGGCGCTGGCAGAAGGATCTGTCTTAATACCCTTTGTCATCAGGTACTTTTCTATCCATGCGGTGACCTGGTGATCGCGAAGCCGGGGAGATTCAAAATAGAATCCCTGGCTGTTGAGAAATTTAAAGAACTTTGTTCTTTTGTCGGGTACTTTGTATTTATAGTTTATGACCAGGATTGTTGAAATGAGAGGTTTTTCAAAATATATGAGGAGATCCTCTATTTTTTTCAGTGACTGTGCTTCCTTTATAATAACGACCTGATGTGTCGACATCATCGGAAACCTCCTTGCAGTATCGATTATGGATGCTACTGAGGTATCTTCGCCATAGAAGATCACCTGGTTAAACGATTTTTCACTTTCGTCCAGCACATTCTGCTCTATGTAATCAGTGATGATATCTATATAATACGGTTCCTCTCCTGCAAGGAAATAGACAGGCTTGAAAATCCTTTTTTTAAGATCTGCAATTATCTGTTCGTATGGTAAAGCCATTTAAAAAATGAGATGTTTTACTGAAATTTTGCTGTCCTTGATTTCCCTGAGGGAGTCAATCCCTATTTTCAGATGTGTCTCAACATATTTACCCGTTACTTCGGCATCACTGCTGGCAGTTTTGATCCCAGTCGAAATCATAGGCTGATCAGTTACAAGCAGCAGCGCTCCTGTAGGAATCTCATTGGCAAATCCAACTGTAAATATTGTTGCTGTTTCCATGTCGATGGCCATTGCACGGGTCTTCATAAGATATTTCCTGAACCTGTCGTCGTATTCCCATACTCTCCTGTTCGTTGTATACACTGTACCCGTCCAGTATTCCTTTTTGAATTTTGTTATTGTCGACGAAACAGCTATCTGCAGCTTGAAGGCCGGCAGTGCAGGAACCTCATTGGGGAGATAATCATTTGAAGTACCGTCGCTTCTTATGGCAGCGATCGGCAGAATAAGATCTCCGACCTTGTTCTTTTTCTTAAGTCCTCCGCATTTACCGAGGAACAATACTGCATGCGGACTTACTGCACTCAGGAGATCCATTACCGTTGCCGCATTAGGGCTGCCCATACCGAAATTAATTATCGTCATCCCGTTATAGCTGGAACTGGGCATATTTTTGTCGCGTCCCTCTATAGGAACATTGTACCACTTTGAAAAAAGCTCAACATAATACATGAAGTTGGTGAGAAGAATATATTTCCCGAACGACCCCAGCTCTTTTCCTGTGTACCTGGGTAACCAGTTGTTTACTATTTCCTCTTTTGTTTTCATAATCAGACTCCTGTCCCTGACTTTTTCCGGGTATTTAATATCTTTTTCTCCTTAACAGTACCAGTATTTCAGTAAGGTAATAAAAAAGTATGGTATAAAGAATTCCCAAAGATAGAAGATTGTTGTTTATTTGTTCTTAAAATCAAAAGTACGAAACAAAGTTGAGACAACTTAAGCTGCCGGAATATTCATTTCGCATCTCGGGGAAGGAGGGAGAGGAAATGATCTTTGATCCGATCAGGAAAAAGCATGTCAGGCTGACACCCGAAGAGTGGGTCAGGCAGAATTTTATTCAATACCTTGTTAATGAAGGAGGCTATCCGCCCGGTCTGATTGGAATAGAGATCAAGTCGAAATTTAACAATCTCAACAGAAGGGTTGACATACTTGTTCACAACAGAGCCGGACAGCCGGTCATGATCGTTGAATGCAAGGCACCTGAAATTACGCTTAACGACAAGGTGTTCGACCAGATAGTATGTTACAACATGGGCTTCCGGGTTCCATATCTCATCGTCACAAACGGGATCGATCATTATGCATGCAGGATTGATTTCGAAAACAATAAATACGAATTCCTGCTCGTCATTCCATTGTATGAAGATCTCTGATACCTTTGCCGGATGATAAGAGTCACATGCGCTATAATACGTAATGAGGATCAGGAAGTCCTTGTTGTTCAGAGGGATGAGAAAAGTGATCATCCCTTTAAATGGGAATTCCCGGGCGGCAAAATTAATGATGGGGAGACTGAGGAAGAATGCATAGTCAGGGAGATCAGGGAAGAACTGTCGATAGATATTGTTATCTGCGGCAGGATGGAAGAGGTGGATCATGACTATGGCAAAAAGCATATTGTTCTTATCCCTTTTATTTGCGACACCCTCGACGAGCTTCCCTTATTATTTGAACATAATGCTTTCAGATGGATGCTGCCTTCAGGGTTGAGAGAGCTTGACTTGCTGGATGCGGATGTAATCGTTGCCGAGAAATATCTGGAACAAACAGGAATACACGAATTATCAGGCACTTACAATAAACCTCCCGACTTTGACCCTGATGCCGATAGCGCTTTTCTTGAAGTGATAGGATCCACGATGAGGACCAGGGAAATAGAATACATTGCAACTTCCGCCTCTGAAGATCCCTGGTTGTTCAGTAAACTCATTGATTATTCATTGTCAGATGACGGGAAAATAGGATTTCATGCTTCCTGGATACTTACCAAAGTAGCCGATAAAAACCCCGTATTATTTTACGATAAGATTCCCCTCATGGTTGATTCGCTGGATAAAATTATCAATGAAAGCGTGTTGCGTTCTTATCTCAGGATAATCACAAAGGTGGATATGGCAAAGATGGGAAGCAGTTATCAGGGCATTCTGACTGACCATTGCTTTTCATTCCTGAAATCTCGGGTAAGTTCGGTTGCCGTAAAGGCCTACTCAATGGAAATTATATACAGGCTGGCCCTGATTTACCCTGAACTGGCACAGGAGCTGTCCGCTACAATCAATATGCTCCGGGGGGAAACGTCTGCAGGTATTGTTGCAAGAGGAAGGATCATTCTGAAACAACTGGCAGCTCTGAAAAAGCTGCGTTGATCATCCCGTGATAATGACTTTAATATTCTGATTTGTCCCCTTTCCTGTAAGCTTTAAAAAATATACTCCCGTTCCGGCAAAAGTACCTGAATTTCCATCGCCTCTCCATTCGATAATGTATGTGTCGGGCTGGTAATGGTGGTCTGCAATTGTCTTAACAACTCTGCCCTGAAGGTCGAGGACTTCGAGTCTGTATCTGCCGGGAGTCTTTATCGTGAAACAGATAGTGGTAAAATCACTGAAGGGGTTTGGAAAGCAGTCGAGCCTGTCATCATCTTCACCGGCCTGTATAAGATCTTCTGTCCCCGTTGCCAGGTTTTTCTCACCCGGAGATCCGCCGTTCTGTCTGGATCTCCAGTTCTGACCCAGGTTGTTGTCGCGGAAAGGATCGGTAAGCTCAATTGTTGCACCCGTGCCGTTTGCATCAACAGGCCATGGAGGATTTGGTGTATAATTAACAAAATCAATGAGCAGACCTGAAGGATCGAACAGGTTTATATCATCACCGGTACTGTTCAGCCCGAATACCATGTTGCCTGTTGTATTGCGTGTTCCCGGAAATGTTTTAATGAAAGATTCCTGCTCCCGGCAGATGACGGCGAGACCTCCGGGTTCAATGAGGAGGTCGGATCCTATTTTAAACCCTGATTCAACAGAGGCATCGCTTATCGTCCAGCCTTTGAGATTCACAGTGGAATTGCCTGCATTGTAAAGCTCAACCCAGTCCTCCGGATCCATTCCGGGGGCCGAGTTGTAGTTTATTTCGTTTATAACAAGCCGGTTATCCTCCCCGCCGGCAAATCCGAAGACTGCCCTGATTGTCGTTGATCCTGTCATTTTATAGTCAATGGTCCTGGTAAACATCGCTGAACCTCCGGCTTCCCATCTTATGAATTTATATCCGGGCGAAGGAACAGCAGTAAGCTTTATGGGTATATTCCTGAAGTAAAATCCTGCAAATGGATACTTATCCGGAATAACCGAATTGATCTTCACTTTTCCCGATCCGGGGTCACGGATCTCGACCCTCAGATTAAGCAATTCATCGAGACCGAGTGTTGCTATCAGATGTTGCCGGGCATGGGAAGGCCTGTTATACGCGAAAGTCCTGATATTGTTGATGCTGTTCTCCCAGTTCGACAGGCTCAATCCCCAGCGATCGACATGGTTCTGGATCTCACTAAGGTATATCTGTCGTATTGAATCGGTTATTGACACTAAATTTTCGTGTGTAAATGTGGTGTTAATTCTGTCGGCGTACTGGTTAATAAACTGGTTCCTGAATCCATGGTTCGACATCATCCTTCTGAAAAGAAGGGTAGCCCATGCAATGTTTGCGCCGCTGGTGCCGTCGGGACGCAGGGCGAATTCAAGTGTATTGTACTCGTATGCCGTTACCGTTTTCATTGAATATCCGAAGTCGGTATCAAAGATGATCCATCTCCATCGACTACCGGGATCATTTGTATTCCAGTATTTTATGTTATTACCCGGCCAGTCGCGGTTATCGATATAGATCTGGGTAAGCTGGTACTGAATGTAATTATCCAGGTCTATCTGTCTGCTTATCTGATTGTAATTCAGCTCACTTTCAAGCGTGGTGCTGTTCAGGAAACTGATGATCTGTTTGTAAGCGGTGCTGGAACCTTCAATAAGAACAGAGTTTTTTTCCAGAAGATTGATGTTCTCAGGATCAACCTGATGATTGGAGGCCAGGTAATTTGTGTTCACCTTTTCACGAAGGTTCAGTATGCCCCAGTATTCACCATTCAGGTACAGGATAGCAGGACGGAAGGCCATACGGTCGATATTCATATCCCTGACCAGCGTTGATGTGATACCATCTCTTATTATTGCCTTTCCCCAGTCATTTCCCCCGTTTCTGAGTACTATAGATTCGAACTTGTCTATCGGCTTGTCGTCGAAGAATTTATACTCAAAAGATCCTTTTCCGTACTCCCGGCGTGCGAAAAAAGCCAATGATTTCTGATTTCTTGCTCTGGAATAAGCCCCGAAGATCTTTACACCGATATCCTGGTCGATATGCCGGATCCCGTTTTCGTCGTAAAATTCCATGTGAGCCCGTTTTTCCCAGTCCTGCCAGAAGTTTGCACCTTTGAACGGGGATTCCGGTGATGCGTTAGGGCCCATTACATATATGCCTGTATAGTAATCCCAGAGGTTTTCCGGATCAGTGCTGATACAAAACACCGGAAATGAATGATTTATTTTTCGGTATGTGTGAGTTGATATCACTCCCGGCAATTTATTATGGTTTATTGTCCTGGCTCTCACTACACAATCGTCTGAAATGTTCAGCGGGACCTTATATACAGAATCACCACGTGAAGGTTCTGATCCGTCGAGGGTATAATAAATAGTATCTTCAATACTTGCGGCCGTTATTACGAGAGTGAAGGGAGCATCAATATGTCCTCCGGATCTGGAAAAATAAACTGAGTCGGCAGGGGGAAGAATGGAAAATCCCTCCGTGTTGTTTTCTTTTCCGGGTGTCTGTTTGTAAAAAAACGACCATGTTCCCTTTCCATCCGGATTACGGCCATAGGAGATGTCGGCAGGTAGCTGAACAGGACTTACCGAGTCTGTTATCACAGAACCGGGTTTTGAGAGTATAAGTGTCTCCCCGTCCCTGTCTATTTTGAAGCTGGTGTGAAGATATTCTCCTTTCAGGTTTATGTATTCAGGCATATTTTCGCTGTAGCCTGTTCCTGTTGTTCCAACAGTAAGCATCGGTATAAGGGTGAAATCTGAAGATGTTTCCCCCCTGTTATGGCCTTCCACGCACAGCACATTTACTCCTTCAACCAGAAGGGAAGAAGGATTTGAGACAATGAAATTGACCGGGTAAGCTCCATTGTACATTGTAGCTTCCCTTGAAGCTGAAGCTATCTCGTTGAAGCTTATTGCCGAACCCGCTTCCCCCAGGTTTGCCCTCGCGATCTCGTGGCCGTTAATAAAAGCAGCAAATCCGTCATCATAATCAATACTTAATATTAGTTCGGTAATTTTCCCGGGGTCATCAATTACAAGCTCCTTACGTAAATAAACGCTCAGTATCTTATCCAGCTTTGTTGAGTCGTCATTATCGCCATAACCGAATCCTGATTGTCCGCTATTCCAGCCCGAATCATCGAAAGCAGTTGTTTTCCACATTTCTCCAATATCAGATTCAGGGACAAGATATTTCCATGTCGATCCTCTGTCAATTACCGTGTGCCGGCTGAGAGGGACACCGGAACGGTCTTTATCCGACGCAAACACCAGCAAATATGCTCCGGGATCAAGAAGTAATTCAGGAAATGTCCATTTAGTAGGATCTCCGGCATTGTCGGAAAGAGAATATCCTTTCAGGTTTACTGTTGATGAAGACGTATTCAGCAGTTCTATCCAGTCTGAGAGATCCCCGTCTTCGTCTTTAATACCTGTGAAGTTTGAGGAGCAGAATTCATTTATGAGCACCTGCGACCGAAGCTGAAGCGTGCCTGTAAAAAGAAGTAATATCAGTATAAGAGAGCGCATCAGTTAATGACAAAATATTACTTCAGAGCCTTGATCCAGTCTGCCATAATTTCCATGACTTCCTGCGAAAATGTCTCCTCAATTTCGCCATATTCTGCCGGCAGGCCTGTCTTGCAATTCTGGAAGAGATGGTTAAGTCCGGGTAACATTTTGACAGTTACATTGTTATTGCCTCCTGCCCTCAGGGCTTTTTCAATTGCCGGCAGGTTTACTGCTGCAGAAACCTGCAGATCTTTATCACCGTTAAGAGCCAGCACCGGGCATTTTACTTTTTTCCAGAACTTTCCGGGATCGGTAGTGATAAAATACCTGATCCAGGGATAGGATGCCGGATTGAGTGAATTGTTAAGCTCGCTTACAAGTTTATTGACCTCTTCGGTTGATTTCTTCTCTTTTTCCAGTATCTTTTTGTAAACGGTCCTTATCTTTTCAGCAGCTCTCGCATCATCATTTTCTTTTTTAAGAACAGCAAATAGCTTTTTGTTTATGGCAACACCCCTTTTCAGGGCTGTGGGATCCATCCCTGAAGCCAGTCCTATCTCATAATTCTGAGTATGCATGATAGTTTCTCCCTTTACGCCGGTCCCTGCCAGAGAGATTATAAAGGCTGTCTCAGGATTACGTGAGGCTACCATGGGAGCAATAAGCCCTCCTTCACTGTGACCTGCTATCCCGATATATCCGGAATCGATTTCTTTTCTTTTTCTAAGGTATAGGAATGCTGCTTCAGCATCGGTGGCGAAATCGGCGGTTGTGGAGTTCAACGGCGATCCCTTCGATTGCCCCACACCTCTGTCGTCGTATCTCAGAACGGCTATCCCGTTTCGGGTCAGATGATCGGCGATAACAAGAAAAGGTTTATGGCCCATCAGCTCTTCGTTCCTGTTCTGGGATCCGGAACCCGAAACAAGAATGACAGCAGGAAAAGGTCCATCTCCACGGGGGTATGTAAGGGTGCCGGCAAGCTCAATCCCTGCTATCTCGTTCATGAAAGTCACACCTTCAGATATGTATGGGAATGGTGGTGTGGGTTCCTGGGGCCTGTTCAGGCTAAAGGCCTGCCTGAGCTTTGAAATGTTGAGCGGAGCCGATCTTCCGGCCTGATACCATGTGCCTTCGATGAGAGTGTCGTTTTTGAAGCTTCCTTTATATTCAGCCAACAGAAGAGGGGCTTTCACGTTTATCTCCTTACCCCAAAGTATGACAGGCCCGATACTTATATTTTTTGAGCCCTGATCGGGACTGGCAAATGTCACAGCTATTGAATCTTTATCCGCAACGGTAAAATCGAATACTACTCTCAGCGATATTCCACCTGCCTGTATCCTGCCAATCCATGAACCGGCAATCTTATCATGGCTGACATCTTCCTGGGGTCGGAGCGGCTGTGAAACAAATAACAATAAAAGAAAAAAAAGTGATACAGATTTCATGGAGTTCTTTTTTTTCAAAATTACCGAAAAACAAGAACGCTGCTTTCTTTTTTCCCTGGCTGGAAGAAATATTTTTATCCTTTAGGGTTCCGGGCATCCATATAAGCCAGTGTTCAGCCGGTGATCAGGCTGAAATTTATTGTCAGATCGTGTCGCTATTTTTTAATGTTTCGGAAGCGAGAAGAGAAATTCCGTTCCTCCTCCGGTTTTATTCCTGACCATTATCTCACCCCTGTGAAGGATAACAGCATTTTTTACAATGGCAAGGCCAAGACCTGTTCCTCCGCTTTTTCGTGATCTTCCCGTGTCTATCCGGTAAAATCTTTCGAATACCCTTCCTATGTGTTCCTGCGGAATGCCAATGCCATTGTCGGAAAAGGAAAAATGGAAGAATTTTTTATCCTCATTATAAACGAGGATATTTATAGTTGTGTTTTCACCTGCATAATTGATCGAGTTCTCGGTAAGATTCTGGAATATTGACATAATGAGCGATTTATTGCCTTTCACCACAACCTTGTCGTCGACGTTTATTACAAGCTTCATCTTTTTTGCTTCAATGGCTGACCTGAAATTATCCCTGACTTCCCTGATGATCTTCCTGATCCTTACTTTCTCAAGCAGGAATGTGGTGCCGGCTTCTTCTATCTTGTTCAGAACCGATATATCGTTTATCAGTCCGGTAAGCCTGTCGGTTTGTCCAAGAGCCTTTTCGAGGAAATATTTCTGCTTGTGCGGATCGGTAACCGAATTACTAAGGAGAGTCTCGATATAGCCTTTTACAGAAGCAACCGGTGTTTTAAGTTCATGGGCTATATTTGATGTCATCTCCTGCTTTATCATCTTGTTTTTTCCGATTTTGGTGACATCGCTCAGGATAACTTCAAAACTTTTATCGTTAAAGATTACACATTTGATCCTGAAAAATCTCCCGTCTTTCGATACCTGGTACTCCGTGGCTGGAAGATCGGAACCTGCAGGTGTCTTTTCCATGTTTTTGTCTACAAAATCTTCTACCTCGCTGAATTCGGGGATCTCAAAGAAATTAGAGGTGAAAATCTTCAGATCTCCCGAGATCATATTCATGAGCTGGATGAAATGGTCGTTATTAAAGCTGATCTTCTTTTCGGGGGAGAAGAATGCAACACCTTCATTCAATGCATTAAGGTGTTTTACAAGTTTCTCCTTCTCGTTGGCAAGTTCGTTTTTGGCTGAAATAAGGTTGTTGTATATATCGAGTATCTCAGAACCTATAACTCCAAGTTCGTTTCTGGGGAAGCTTATTTCAAAAGGTTTCCCGTGCCGGATCCCGATTGCAAAATCTCTCAGGCGGGTTACGGATTCACCAAATTTGTTGGTGACAATCAGCAGGACTATACCCACTATAATGAAAAAGAACAAAAGCAGCAGCAGGAATCTCATATTGGCCTTCAGGAAGGTGGCAACATTGATATCATAAACAACAGCGGCTCTTACGTAATAACTCCCGAAATTTTTTGCAAAATAGTAATATTCCTGTCCTGTCGTTTCCGATTTTCTCACTGCAGTTCCGAAATCCGATACTCCTGAAGTTACAATCTCAGGTCTTGTTCTGTGATTTTCCATATTTTCATAACCGGCAACGAAGCTGTCGAACATTACGGTCCCGGAAGTGTCGATGATCGATATCCTAAGGTTTTTTTCGGGAAGCAGCCTCATCAGCGAATCGATAAGCCTGAAGCTTCCTTCAGGGTATATTGCATTTATCCTGATGAAATTATCTGTGATCCTGGTAATGTTCAGAAGCTCATTGTTTAGTGCGGAGATCTTGTATTCCTTTTCCCTGCTGTACTGGTAAGTTATTATCAGGAGTGCAACCAGTATGAATATTGCTGAATAAAAGAAGAGCAGGTTATTACGGAATCGGTTTTTTGAGAGCATCAGAAAGTTGCTGTTTTATCAGAATTCAAAAAAATAGCCGTAGCCCGATTTGTTTTTCAGGTTTTGTCCGAAAACGCCGAGTTTTGCTCTCAGCCTTGTTATATTGACATCCACGGTCCTGTCGGTCACGATCACATCGCTGCCCCATACTTCATGCAGGATTTCTTCTCTCGAGAATACAGTGGTCTGATTTTCGAGCAGGAGCTGTAATATCTCAAATTCTTTCCTGGTAAGTTCAACTTTTTCGTCGTTTATCAGCAGTCGTTTTTTTGAAGTGTCCAGTTCCAGGGCTCCGAATTTCATCCCTGCCTGAATTTTTGTTTTTTCCTTATTCGATCTTTTAAGCACGGCCCTGACCCTCGCTGTAAGTTCATTAACAGAAAAAGGTTTGGGGATATAATCGTCAGCTCCAAGGCTGAAGCCTGTAAGGATATCATTTTCAGTGTCTTTTGCAGTCAGAAAAATGACAGGTACGGATATTCCCATTTCATTCCTTAGCTTATCAGCGAATTTGAATCCCGACATAGGGCCCATCATTACATCAAGTATTATAAGGTCAAATGAATCAATTTTCCTTTTTATTGCTTCTTCAGCCGAATGAGCAACTTCTGTCTCGTAACCCGCGTTGCCAAGATTATACTGTAGAATTTCACACAGGTCTTCTTCATCATCCACTATGAGTATCTTTTTGTTCTTAGAATCCATAACTGTTTCAGAATTATGTGGCAAAATGATATGTCAGGTTACTACAAAGGTAATTTAAAATAGTTATCAGGAAAGGAAAAATGCCCGCTGTAACCTGTAACCGGCAGGCCAACGGGCATTTAAGTCAACTATGCACAAAATACCATTCAGAAGAGGGCATAACTCAGTCGTAAATGGTATGTTATCCCGGGTTCAAGTTTTGTGAAGAACTGGTCGGTTGGATTAAATGATCTGAAGACAGATTCTTTCTTGTCGTTCAGAAGGTTGTCGATCTTGAACCCGATCTGAAGTTTCTTTTCTCTGCCGAAACTTTTGCCGGCGTTGAAGTTCAGGCTGTGGAAAGGAAGCGTATAGATGTCCGGCCGGTCTGCAATCCCTACATACTGAAGAGTCGTTCCCTGAACATTATAGTACAGGCCTGCCTCAAAACCTGACCAGAATCCTTTTTCTCCTCCCGTGTAGGTGAGGCCGCTGTTGATTATCCAGGGTGCCTGTCCTGCCATTTCACGGTAATTGTCAATTTTTTGTCCGCTTCTGGCATTCTCCACTCTTGAATAATATTCAGTAAGACTCAATTCGATACGCGAGCTTGTAACCGATATGTTCGATGTGGCGATCAGATTCTTAAGCGATGATGAGAACATCGAAAGATCTTTTCTGAATTCGATCTCAAGACCCAGAACCTGCCCGTCGCCAACATTTCTGGGCTGGAAGGTCCCTGTCTGGCTTGCATACTGGACTATCTCGATAGGTTTGATAAAATATTTGTAGAATCCGCTCAGAGACAGCATCTGTCCGTCTTTGAGAAACATCTCCCAGCGGAGGTCAGCATTATGGATGTGGGAGCTTACAAGGTTACCGTCCCAGTATTCCCTTCCTGCTACATCATCAGCATCGCGAAACATACCGCCAACAAATGACCTTCCGCTTAAAGGATCTACTATCTCTGCAAAGGAAAGTTCCTTGAAAGAAGGGCGGGCAATGGTTTTTGCATAGGATGCCCTTATATTCTGCCTGTCGTTTATGTTGTAAATCAGATTAAGGGACGGGAAGAAGCCAAGTTCGTCGAGCACTTTTTCGTTGTCAAGAACAATTGTGCCAAGTTGGTTACGTCCGGAATAACGTTGTACAAATTTCTCGGTTCTCAGTCCTGCGATGGCTCTGAGTCCTTTCAGGAGCGTCAGTTCTGCTGAAGCATAGCCTGCTGCATTTGTAGAATTTGAATTGAACTGATTGGGATTGGAGGGAATAAAACCTGCCTCATATGTCGTGCCGCTCGTGTAATCGGTACCGTACAGAGGCCACATATTATCATCTCTGAAGAGTTCATCGGGATCTCCCGTCAATGGTACATTCCTTATATTAAGCATGAACTTGCGGATCATAAAATCTCGTTCCTTATAACCATAGGCTCCACCGAAATTGAATCTGGCCTTTTCACCCCTGAAGTTGAATTCCTTTGAAATATGGGCCACACCTGCAAGGTTTATTTCAGACAGGTCTCTCCAGATACGTTCCGGGAACCCTGACTCGGTGTTGATCCTGAAATCGTTATTATCGGTTACGTACCTTACAAAGCGTGCGTCGGGATCACTGATCGAGGAAAGTGTAGGCGACAATTTCCAGATTATATCCATTTTCGGACCTTTCAGTGAATGTTTACCGTCGATAAGAAGGTTTGTCAATGAACGCTGGCTGTATTCAAGGTTATGCTGGAAGCCTGAGAAGTTACTTCCCTGGTCGGACCCCGTGTAATCAAAAACTCCTGCTTTTGATTCTCCGTTCTGAAGATGGATAAGATTTATCCTGTATTTTGAGTTCTGTGTTTTTACGGCAAATCCTGCAAGTCCGCTAAGCAGAACACTGTTCATCCCGAAGTTGCCTTTCTGGAATTCCCTTACCTCCAGATCCATTACGTCAGGATCACTTGACAGGCCATAACGGCCATATTCGGCATTTTCATAAAATTCTGTGTTGTTCTTATATGATATCCCGAAATTGTATCCTATCGTCAGTTTATTGACCGGTATCTGGTTACCGAATGATGCCGAAGCGCTGTAATCAATAAAACTGGCAGCCTTCTGTGCAGCCATGGTAGGATTGAAACTTTCCAGAACCTCCCTGTACCTGAGTCCCTGTTCGCTTTCCGGATCACCGAGCACAGTGGCGAAATATGGAAGATCTTCGGTAGCAGGAATGGATCTCGTTCCGTCGTCAAAACCCAGGAAATCAGTCTTGCCGCCGGAGTAAGTCAGATAGTCACTTTTAAAATGAAAATCGGGATTATAACTTGAGCTGAAAGAAAGACTACCTTTTTTCTGGTCGGGGAAGTCCTTTATTGCAATGTCGATTACCCCTCCGGTGAAATCGGCCGGAAGTTCGGCGCTGAAGGATTTATGGACAATAATATTATCGATCAGGTTTGTTGGAAAAATGTCCATCTGCATTGTGTTACGGTCAGGATCAAGTCCGGGAATATCAACACCGTTAAGTATTGTCTTCGTGTACCTGTCTCCCAATCCCCGGACAAAAACGTATTTGCCGCCTTCGACAGATACTCCGGGTACCCTTTTCATCGACGCTGCAGCATCTGAATCGCCCATTCGCCTGAAATTGACGGCGGAAATGCCATCCATCAGGTTCGGTGAGTTCATCTTTATAGCCATCATCGCACCTTCAGTATTGCGGACCGCACTGGCAGACACAGTGACCTCCGAAAGACCGATGGTTGAAGATTTGAGCATGACATTTTCCAGGAGTGTTACTTCTCCCGGCTTCACCTTAATATCATTTATAGCTTTCGTTTCATAGGAAACGAATGAGAACCTCAGATTATAGGTTCCTGGCGCAACGGAAAGGTTGAACTTGCCGTCAAGATCAGTGGTAATGCCTGTTGTCGTTCCTTCCACGACAACTGTAACGCTTATCATAGGTTCACCCAGTGACTCATCGAATACAGTTCCCCTGATGATGCCGTTCTGGCCATGAAGTTTCAAAGAGCCCAGAAGGACCAGAACAATGATTGAAAAAATTTTAAAACTGCGCATAATTGACTTTATCGATAAAATTTGTTTGTAATAAATCCACAGGAGAAGATTCTCCTGTGGATTTTGGTTATTGATCTGATTAATTATTAAAAACCTGTCAAAGAACCTGAAACAGCAGCCCACGACCAGCCGGAGAAGGCGGTTACATCAGCTCCGACCGTATTGGCTCCTTCATTTACTGCCATGGTGAAAACATCGCTTCCATCTTTAAAGAAGTCTGTAAGCACACTTCCTGCAGGTAAGGTTGCCTCAAAGTTCGAGAATGTACATGTGTAGTATGTAGGCACTTTATCAAAAACCTGACCTGCCTTGAGACCGAAGAAATAGATTCCGGTCATGTCGACCCATGAGTCGGATGCAGCAAGGGGGGAGGAGTCATCAAGGTCGGCAATACCCTGGGCATTATCGGCATAGACAGATCCGTTCTTCAGTGTATGTTTAGCTGCAAGAGTACCTTCAGGTCCGTCAAGTTCAAAACACTCATCACCGGGGTTGACAATGATGAAGTTATCAAGTGTGCCGGCCCATGACTGATCGGTGTCAATTGCATCATCACCTGTATTCCATACAATTACGTTTTTAACGTTTACAGTACCACCAAACCACTCAATTCCATCATCCTGGTTGGCAACTATCTCAATGTTCTCGATAATAGTACCGGAACCTACTCCTCCGAGCGTAAGACCGTTTATTTCGTTTCCTTCACCTATGTTGGTGCCACCATGACGGATCGAGATGTATTTAAGCGATCCGGAGTTATCATCAGGTACTGAACCTCCGTAAAGTCCGTTAAGGTCGGACGGGGGAATACCTTCAATCTGCATTGCTTCTGCTTCAGCCGATATTGGAGCTTTTCCGAGAATAAGAAGACCACCCCAGAGGCCGTTGACTGATGAAGACATGGTTGGACTTGCAATCTCCCCCGGCAGAATCTTGTCGGTAACTGAGGTGAATATAATTGGTGAATCAGCAGTGCCTTCAGCAATAAGCTTTCCTCCTCTGGCTATCATAAGTGCTGTGGCATTTGACTCAGCTCCTTCACGACCTTTAACAACAACACCGGGTTCTATGGTAAGTGTGACATCAGCAACAACAGTGATCCTTCCTTCAAGAATGTAGATCTTACCGGTCTCCCATGTGGTGTTGGCTGTAATACTCTGGGTTACCGATATTGTTGGCCATTCAGTTATATTAAGAACAGCTGTTGCGACACCGGTCTTGTTATTGCTGTCTTTCATAGTTATAACTACCGAGCCTGCACCTGTAGTCCTGTCAGCTGTGAAAGTTATAACCACGTTGCCTGAGTTTGCTCCCTCGGCAGGATCAGTTTTGATTACTGCAGTACCGCCTGTAGCCTGAAGGGTAGCAGAATTATATCCTCCTTCGGATGTAAAGGAGAAAGAAATGTCTGTACTTTTCGTCTGAACCACCTCAGTATTGGCCGGAGCTGAAATAATCGGTGCACCTTCCTCATAAATGCTCAGGACTGCCGTGGCAGTCTCTATCTGACCCTCATTGTCCGATAAGGTAAGTGTCACTGCCCCTGCCCCTACATTTGATGCGGCAGTGAAAGTAACGACCACATTACCTGTAATCTCACCCGATGAAGCATCTGTTTTGATGACAGCAGTGCCTCCTGTAGCTGTAAGTGTTGAAGATTTGTATCCGGCATCGGCCGTGAACCCGAAACTCAGATCAACCGATTTGTTGATCTCAACGTTCTGGCTGCCGGGTGCTGAAACCACCGGGATCGCATACTCTTCCTTGCATCCCGCAAAAATTGCCATAGCTGCCACAGCAGCAATGAATAACATTCTTTTCATAAATAATTGATTTGATTTTTTTCCTTTAAACATCATAATTATTACCTTTTTTCTGCCGGCAAAGTTAAACCAGGCCTTTCCGCAACCGGTTAAGGAACAATTAAGATTTGGTTACATTTTTGTAACTTGCACGAATTATTACCAATTAAGTGCGATGAAAAAAATATTGCTGACAGGATATATGTCACTGATCACTTTGACGATTGCAGCTCAGGCATTTATACAACCGAATTACGGTCTCAAAAGCCATGAGACTCTGATAATAAATAAGCTTGAAACTTCAGAGAAAGCAACTGTAATAATGCTTTCTGTGGAGAACCGGATAGCCGGAGGCAGTTTCTGTGTCGACAAAAACACATATATTGTATATCCCGACGGAACACGAATAAGAATGATTTCAGCGACAGGAATACCCTTTTGCCCCGAAACGCATCTTTTCAGCGCACCGGGAGAAAAACTGAATTTTACTCTCACCTTTCCACCCCTCAAAAAAGTACCCGAATGGATAGATATTATTGAAGACTGTTCAGAGAATTGTTTTCATTTCTACGGAGTAACGCTTGATAACGATCTGAACCGGAAAATAAATGATGCTTTCAGACATGCCGAAGGAGATGATATCCTTAAAGCAATGATAAGCTTTATAGACATCCTTGAAGAGACAGATCAAAAAAACCTTGGATCGGAGGGGCTGCTTTATGTAAATATCATTTCACTGGCCGGAGAGGCTGGCAATCCTGGTCAGGCCGCCGGCTGGTACCGGAAATTTATAAACTCGGGAGCTCCGAGGCTGCAGGAGTATATAAAATTTCTTAACGACCAGGGTGTAACGTATTAGTATTACGGATTTCGCCCGCCTGACTGACGCAGTCGGGCAAGGATTGGCGATTTCGCAAAAAAAAAGCTGACCCGATGAGAGTCAGCTCTTAAAATAATTAAAGCTGGTATCAGAAACTCAGGTCGAGGCCTACACCCAGAATAAGAGTGTTTTTAAGATAAGTTTCAGTAGCCGGGAAGTTAAGATAAGTCACTCCCGATTTTACCATGTGATCAACAGTCTTTGTGTCTTTGGCATACATTGTATAGTTTGCACCGAGGTTAATCTTTATCTTGTCACTTACTGAATACGCTCCTCCGAGTCCGACGGTGTTGGTTTGATTGCCGAAGGTCATGTCGCTCTGATATTTGCTGTTCACACCCTTGTTCCCGTAAGAGTAACCTGCACTTACGAGGAAGTTATCGGAGAGATTGTATTCCAGTCCGCCGTGCAATGTCATCCCGTTATGGTCAATGATCTCTGAGTTAGCAATTGCTGTTACCGGTGTGGGAGGGAAGAGGTCGGCATCGACTTTGTGACCGTAATCGGCTGCTTTGTCGAAGAAATAGTTTACGCCTGCAGCAACTTTCAGTTTTTCGGAAATTCTGAAATCTACACCCACGGTGAGCATGGCAGGGATGTCGCTTCTTGTCTTTTCACCATCGGGGAACTGTGTTATAGGAGTTCCGGTAGCAGTATAGCCTATGAGAAGATCTTGTTTTGTCTCATTAATCAGTTCAAGTTTGGTGGCCATTTCGTATTTAATGGCAATGTTGAGGTTCTCAGTGGGGCTGATATTGATGCTGAAGAAAGGTGCAATACCTGAACCTGTCTGCGTTACGTCGGCACTTTTGTCCGCTACCAGTGCTGATGTTGCCTGAGCTTCATTCCGGCTGGTTTCAAGAGTTGGCGTAGCTGTAGTAACAGTACCGCTTATTGTATTCAGACTCATAGTGGGCAGTGCAGCGGCAGGTACACCTATGTAAAGAAGTCCCTGTTCGATGGCAGCTTTTTCCGTTGAGGTCATCTGCTCTGCATCAACCAGATTCTGGAGGGTTGCATCTCCAAACCCGCCACTGATAGCATCGGCAAGGAGGCCTGGAATGCCAATTATCCCGTTAAGGTTGGAAACAATACCATTGAAAATAGTTGTAGCAGGCATCCATGTTTCGCCCATGAGTACCTGAACATTTCTGAGATAACCTGAATATGTATTTTTAGCTGTCACATACCTGGCTCCTGCTGCAACCGAGATCATGTCGTTGATCTTGAATGATACGGCGCCCTGGTAGCCAAGCCATGTTGAACTGCCCTTAAAGAAAATGTCAACATCATAGTCGGTTGCACCCTGTGAGGCGAGTCCGGGAACGAGGTCGGAGATGCCCATTTCAAATGAAGGTAGCCCCTTTTCGTATTCAGCTCCGCCACCTCCGCCGATAGGCATGAAGCCCAGCGAAAATGCAAATCTGTCAAGCTTGTAGGCGGCATAAATTGAAGGGAAGTACCATGAAAAAACCTTTCCCTCATAAAGATTCTGATTCAGTCCATATAAGCCACCGGGTCCGGAATAGTCGTTCGTGATTTCCCTCCCCTGTGAAATGGTCTGGTTGCTAAGTCCGAAGTGTAATCCGTTGTCGAGCTTCATAAGGCCTGCCGGGTTGAAGAATACTGCATCGATCTCAACTGATGCATTCCTCGAAGGCATGCGTACCCATGCAGCACTCTGGTTGGTGTTGGTCACCAGACCGCCGGCCAGCAGAGTCCCGGTGATAAGTGTGCCGGCAAATAATGTCAGAATTTTTCTCATAGAATAGTTTTTAAGTTTATACTCAGGAGCTTAAGCCAGAAAACCTTTTGCCCCAGTATTTTTATTAAACATTCAAAAACGCATCAAAAGTATATAAATATTTGATTTATACAATAAATCTAAAATATTATATTGATGTTTAGGCATTTGTGGATTGTTTCAGATATTATTCGAAAAGTGAATATTGTATGATCTTATGTTCGAAACGACAATATTGTTATTTACCATTAAGGAGATAAAACTCTTCCATCAAACCATAATCGATTAACTGGTAATCATTACCTGCAGGATATGATTTCACATTCCTGAAATGACCCGGAGAAACCAGACCGGGAGCCGGATTGTTAAAATGAGGCCCCAGTAGATTTTTGAGGCTTCCTGTGACTTTCACCTCTATTTTGTTAAGGCCAGGTGTAATCAGGCTGGTTACATCTGATCTGTATGGAGGGAACGCTATCACAGGAGCCGGGACACCATTTACAGTCACCTCCGCGATAGTGCCTGACCATTCACCGGGTTCAATAAAATAATATCCCTCAGGCGACGCGAGATTGTATTCTCTGCTGTAAGAGATCCCCTGCGAATAAAATGGCATGCCCTGATCCGACCAGCTTCCGGTTGTTAACAAATTAACAGCAGGTCCGATATACCAGCCTTTCTCTTTCGCGAAGACCGAAAAATCACCGGTTATGTAAATGGGTTCGATTTCGGCATTTACTTTCATCGGAGTAACATTTAGAGAGATAGTGTTTTTTCCCTGTAATACATAACTGCTGATATCGAACACCCTGAATTCCCTGTCGAGCCACCATTCGCCCTCTTCCGGTTTTATTTCATTTCCGTTAATCATCACTTCCCATAGATATGGTCTTTCTATGACAGCCCTGAATGTAGAATAATCAAAGCTTCCTCTTACGTTAAAATGATATGTGACTGCAAATCCTGTATTTATGCCAAAGGTGTCACGATCCATCGTCCGTGTTTTGAATTGAACAGAATGGTTCCATGGATTGCCATTTACAAACCCATAGTATTTATATACCTTGTCGGCGGCACTGTAATTGTGCATATCAGGTGTCGTCTCTCCGCCCAGGGTAAGATCGCAGAATGGAATAGTCAGAACATTTTCCCTGTCCCTGCTGATCTTAATCGGAGCGGCTGCTTCGACGGGATTCAGATCCCCTGGCTTATATGGAGTTATATATCGTTCAGTATCGGCATATGGAATGAATATAAGGAGGCTTCCGGCAGGAGGAAGTGAGAAAGTTGTAATTACCTTCTCTCCCATATCTGACCATGGGTAACCATTGACATCTCCTGTGAAAGTGTCAAGTTCATAAACTGCATCGCCTTTTACAGTTATAGTCCCGGATGCTTTCGCGGTAAGACTTGAATTGACTATAAAAATCAGCTGTCCGTCGGCCAGGGTCCTCCTGTGATGATACAGATTTCCAAATGTAAAATCTGAGAATTCAATATCCTGACTGCTGAAATATTTTGAGATTAAGACATCATCAATGTCTGTTTCAAAATGGATAAATTTACTGTTTTCTGATAAGAACTGATTTAACTCTTCGTTCTCTGATCCGTCGATCAGTGAAGGAGCAGAAAACGCAACCAGGGTGCCTCCTCCGGCAACGAACTTCTGCAGAAGCCTGAATGTTGGAAGATCAAGGTTCTCCATCCCCGGAGGGATGACAACAACAGAGTACTCACACCGGCCAACAACAAATGTTCCTTTTCTTACCGAACCCAGGTCTTTAATGATATTCTCTGAACCCAGGTCATATTCTACCTGGTTTTTTTCCAGTTTGGTTATGAAATTCTGAAATGTCTGTCCGATTGCTGCATATCCGGCATTCCTTTGTGCGTAGGAATCATAAAGCCATGCCGATGTCGTAGGCTCAAGGATCAGAATGTCGTTCATCTGCACTCCGGATGACAATGCCACCGAGAGCCTTGCATAGTGGTCATTGAGATATTTATAATTCTTCCACCACGGCTCATGGTATGTGAATGAAAGCGGGTAATCATATTTCCGTGCACCCGCCAGTGTGAAATGTGATAAATGCTGATTCAAAAAGTTCACTCCAAGAGCAAATTCCCAGTCGGCGAGCCGCTTCATGTCGGTGAAACTCAGTTCCCAGCCTCCGCCTCCGTAAGTTTCACTTAGTTTCCTGTTGCGACCGGTCTGGTTGGCGGCACTGGACAGCTCCTTAACAGACCTTACATTTCCGAACTGTGCTCTGACGGAAGAGTCATTCCACTGGTTGAAAAGCATATCTATCGCCGGCATCTGGTGCCATGCGTACATTGACATGTTATCGCCTCCCGGACGCATGTTTGGCCACTCATGTTCCCAGTAGTGACCTGTGAATATCAGGTTATTTTTCCGGCAGTAATCAAACCAGGGCTTTGCCCAGCGGTCGATGAAAAGCTGAAGAAGTGTCTGGGTATAGTTATGTCTTATTTTTTTCCAGTCGCCAACCTCTTCATAAAGAGAAGGAAGATTTGTGCGAAGGTCATATCCCCACTTGTTCAGGAAGACATCAAACAGATCGGGTGTCCATCGGATTCCGCCTGGCGAGTTAATATGGGGCTCATCGGTGAAGGTTCCTGGGACGGCTAGTCCGAACTCAGCCCCGACGTGTTTTTCGTACCCGGCCATGGTGATTTCAATAAATTTCGAGGTAACTCCCGGATACAGGAGGTCAACATACGAAAATCCACCATACCAGTCACTCTTTCCAAAAAACGTTTTTGAGAACAGAAGGTATCTGCCTGTCTTCCCTTTTTCGTTGTCCACAGAAGCCGTTATGTCGGTGAAGACATCATTTTCCTCTTTCAGACAGATGTAATATTTTTCTGCTGTGTCAGGAAGGATTTCAACCCGGGTCATCTTCAGTCCCTGTCCCTGGTTTACCGATTCCGGCATCCGGTCAGGGACATGCCCTCCGCCAAAACCGCTGGGATATGAATTTTCATCATATATCCACACTTTCATTCCAAGCTCCTTGCCTTTGTCGACAGTATATCTGAACAGCCCGAACCACTCATCGGAAAGATATTCGGTTATCAGCCCGGGTCGTGGATGCACAAATACCTGGAGGAAGCCCTGTTCCCTGAAATCATTCAGGAAATGATCTATCTCCTCCTTTGTGATCCTGTAGTTCCAGACAAAGAAGGGGGCAGTTGAGTACTCTGCGGAAGGAGTTTTAAATTCTGACTTCAATGAATTGAAGTCATTGATTTTTACTTCATCTGTTTCTTCTCTGTTGCATGAAGCAAATCCTGCAATAAAAGCCATAGTTAACACTGATGTCCTTAATGCTGCTAATCTTTTCATATAATAATTTTTTATATGAGTATCGGGAATCATGAATATAACATTAAATTTTTATCACTTAAACCCCCTTCCCAACCTTCCCCCACTGGGGAAGGAGCTGAGAGTAAAGCATTTCCCCCCTGCCTTGCTCCGCCGTAGCGGCTACGCGAAGGCGCAGGGGGAAACGGGAAAGGG
>JAFGXX010000039.1 GCA_016936435.1 Bacteroidales bacterium | reverse complement strand
GTCATCCCGTGAACATCGTCAAGTACTATCGCAGTCCGGTAGTCTTTCCTTTCACATATAAGTGCTACATTTTCAAAGCTTATATTTCTTGCATGCCGTATGAAAAATCCCCAGGCAGGAAGCTCCTTGAACATTGAGAATTCAGGATAGCTGGCGGCCATTTCAGGTACTTTGTCCAGTTCATCAAGACCCACCCTGGCAAAGTTAGGATTTCCTCCCCCCGGATATCGTATCTCGATATTTTTCAGGGTAATGTTCTCAATTATAGCATCCGGCATACCGACGATTGACGAAGGTGAGATATTCCTTGGCAGATCCTCTACGGGCCCTTCGTAATTATAACCGGCATCAGGTTTTGTTGCAGGAACCTCGGCATAAAGGTTCGATATCGAGATATTTTTCATTCTTCCTTTCCTGCCCGCCTGCCGTTCGCCGATACGGAGAAAGATAACATTACCTGTGTTGATCGATCTGAGTGAATCGACTGTTACATCTTCCACAAATCCTCCGTCGACAGCTGCGAAGGTTATCGCCGAACGATAAGTGTCAAAGACGAGGTTGTTTATTATGCGGATATTTTTAAAACCACCGTGCGAAGCTGTTCCAAACTTTATCCCGTTTGCGCTTGTCCTTATAGTATTGTTATGCACGAAGATGTTACTGCAGATAAAATCCCTGGAATGTGATTTCAGGCATATCCCGTCGTCGGCAGCATCAAAATAAGAATTGGTTACACTAACACTGTCGCAGTCAACGATGTCTATCCCGTCATTGTTCCAGTACGATTTGCTGTCTACGCTTATCCCGTCAACCACCAGATTCCTGCACTGGTCGTATTGCTGGTTCCAGCTTCCGGGATCCCTCAGGATTATTCCTTTGACAGTAATGTTCCTGCATCCCCTGAAATAAATATTCTGGGGACGTATTGTCTCGCGGGGCCGGTCGTATCTCAGGGGATCGGATATAACACCTTTATGAATAAGATCGACAAGATTGTTTGCAACCCTGAATCCCCGTCCGTCGATAACACCCTTTCCCGTGATACCTATATCATGCTGGTCGAGAGCAAAAATCAGGGCTGTCCAGTTAAAGTTCTGCTCATAATCGAGGGGATTTTCGGAGCCGACCAGAATAGCTCCCTCTTCGAGATGAATGGTCACATTTGATTTAAGATAAATAGTTCCGGTAAGGTAGCGGCCCACATAGAATACAAGTCTTCCTCCTCCGTTGGCACTTATATAATCAATTCCTTTCTGAATTGAATTAGTATTCAGAGTTGTACCATTCGATTTCACGCCGAACAATGATGCATTATAGTCCTTCGAAAACAGTTGCACAGAGGAGAGGAGCATTGCCAGGACGAACAGTTTATGCGATTTTTTCATGACATGAGTATTTTCGTTTCTATTTCCTTCTATGCAGCGGCCTTCTTTCAATATCTTTTTGTTCTGAATAAGGAAGGATCTCCCGGGGCTCATGAAATCACGCGACCGATCCTGTGATCAGACTCTTTTTTGAAAGCGTTCAAGATTCATCCTGAAAGCCGGTGAATCATAGGAAGGATCAAACTCCGGATTCCTTGTAATTTCGCCTGTAAGGTGGTTTATATATCCTTTAACGAATTTATTTGAAAATATATAAACCATGTCGGAGCTTTCCTTGTGGGCAGGAGGTGATTCGGTAAGGACATTTTCAACAGAGACCTCCTTTAATCCTCTGTTTCTTATTTCTGAATAGTAGAGGTCAAATAATCTGGCAGAGACTGCAAGGATCACAAGGAAATCGCCGAAAGTCTTTTTGCTGTTATGCTTTATAAGAAGATCAAGTCTGTCATCGGTAACCGGTAAAGCTGTTTTGTAAAATGAATCTGAGAACATGAAGCCTTCTTTGATGATATTCTTTGCATCCGCCTCGTACCTCGTATAGTGAATAAATATTTTTTCCTCCTGCAGATCCCCCATGAGAAAGTCAAGTGGTTTTTCATCGAAAAGCCTGTCGCTGAACAGAGGTTTGTTAATACCTGTACTGTCCATTCCCCTGATAAGACTGAGAATGTCCTCGCTGCTCATTCCTTTCCTGAGACCGGAATATTTTTTGAGTGTCGACTCGATATAAATATTTTTCTTAGCCAGCCGGATATGCAGATAAATAATATATCCCAGAAGAGAAATAATTATAAAAAGGAGAAAAATCTGAAATGCCATTTTAAGATTCCTCAGTAACAGGCGCGCCTGATCACTTTACAGATATTATAATACCTGGTTAATTAATATGCAATTTACTATTTATTGAGAAAGGAAACGAAAAACGTCCTAGGAATTTTAATGTACCGGCCGGCAGATTGTTTTCTATAAAGATGAAAACTTAATCCATGATTATACTTAATAATATATTGAAAAATACGCTCTAGGGCTAAAGATATTCAGAAAAAACAGTAAATTTGCCGCTCAATTCTAAAATGAGTATTTTTAAAGAAAATGAACAACAAGAAACCCGGTTTGGGAAGGGTGGCTGTTAAGGTTGGGACAAATGTGATAACCAATGCCGATGGTTCGCTGAACACAGGAAGAATGTTGCGGCTGGTGGAACAGGTTGCCGTGCTGATAAAACAGGGATACGAAGTGATTCTTATTTCTTCGGGAGCAGTGGCTGCAGGTAGAGGCGACCTTAAACCATCAAGGAAGACAAGCCTCATTGCTTCAAAGCAGATATGGGCTGCGCTGGGACAGGTAAAGCTCATGTCGAACTACCAGTTCTTTTTTGGCAAATATGGTATACCTGCAGGCCAGGTGCTCGCGACCAAGGAGAGTTTTTCAGATCGCCTTCATTACCTGAACATGAAAAACTGCATAACAGGTATGCTTGAAAACAAAGTGCTCCCCATAGTGAATGAGAACGACACTATTTCAATTAACGAGCTGATGTTTACCGACAACGATGAGCTTTCCGGAATGATCAGTTCAATGATGGATTGTTCTATTCTGATTCTTCTTTCAAATGTTGACGGAATCTATACCGGCACCCCGGGAATGCCCGGATCAGAACTTTTGCGAATATTAGATACTGATGCCACGAATGTTGACAGATACATAACTTCCTCTAAATCTTCTTTCGGCAGGGGAGGAATGCTTTCAAAATATTCCATTGCAAGGCAGATAGCAGGTGAAGGTATTGATGTCTTCATAGCGAATGGCATGCGGGATTCAATAATTACCGACATCCTCAAGGGCAGGGATGTCCCTTATACACGGATAGCTGCCGCACCGAAGAGAAAAAACGGAGTCAAGAAATGGCTCTATCATTCCAACACCTTTGCCAGGGGTATTGTTTATGTCAACGAAGGCGCCCGTGATGCCCTGCTCTCAAGCCGTGCCAGCAGTCTGCTGATGATTGGCGTTACCAGGATCGAGGGCTTCTTTAAAAAAGGGGACATTGTAAGGATATTCGACAGCAAAGACAGGCAGATTGGTCTCGGGAAATCACAGTATGACTCAGAAAAGGCGGAGATGTATATCGGCGAGAAGCTCAAAAAACCGCTAGTGAAATATGATTATCTGCTAATTAACAGCAAAAACTGATGGACCTCACTCCTGTATTCAGAAAAGCGGTCGTTGCAGGCCGCACACTTCTTTCAGCCGGCGAAGACAGTATCAACAGCCTTCTTCTGACCCTGGCCGGAGAAACTGAAGCCAGGATTCCCTTCTTACTAGCCGAAAATGAAAAGGACCTGATGGTGATGGATGAATCTTCACCTGTATATGACCGGCTGAAGCTTACTGAGACGCGTCTTAAGAACATTGCTGCAGATATCCGGAAAGTTGCCTCTCTGCCTTCTCCGGCAGGTAAAACACTTTCCCGGACAACAAGACCCAACGGACTTGTTATTTCAAGAATATCAGTGCCTTTCGGGCTTATAGGGATAATATATGAAGCCCGGCCCAATGTGACTTTTGATGTTTTCTCCCTGTGTCTTAAATCACGAAACGCCTGTATCCTTAAAGGTGGTTCCGATGCAATAAGATCCAATACTGCCATTACCGCGATAATCAGGGATGTAATCACAAGCTGCGGATTCGATCCGGATATAATAACACTATTGCCACCAGGCCATGAAGAAACACGGCAGCTTCTGAAGGCATACCGGTATGTAGACCTTATTATTCCCAGGGGAAGCCAGAAGCTTATCGACTACGTAAGAGAAAATGCTTCCGTACCCGTCATCGAAACAGGAGCCGGTATCTGTCACACCTACTTCGACGAATCAGGTGATGCCGGTAAGGGCCGAAAGGTAATTCTGAATGCCAAGACAAGAAGGGTAAGTGTCTGCAATGCCCTCGATACACTTGTTGTTCATCGTAGAAGACTCGGTGATCTTCATTTCCTTGTTGAGCCCTGTGCAAAACCGGAGGTGCTCATTCATGCCGATGAGGAAGCTTATAAACACCTTGAAGGTAAATATCCAGGCAGACTGCTGGTCCATGCCAGCGAAGATTCTTTCGGAACGGAATTTCTTTCGTATGCCATGGCAGTAAAAACAGTCGGATCATTTACCGAAGCTCTGGAACATATCGGGAAATATGGCTCGGGACACAGCGAAGCCATAATATCTGAAGATAATTCCAGAATTGATGAATTTTTCAGGCTCGTCGATGCTTCATCGCTATACTCCAACACGTCGACCGCCTTTACCGACGGATCGGAATTCGGTCTCGGAGCCGAGATAGGCATATCGACCCAGAAACTACATGCACGCGGGCCGATGGCACTTGAAGCTCTTACTACCTATAAGTGGATAATAAGAGGAGACGGCCAGGTGAGGTCGTAATGTGTTAACAAATATCATCCTGCCATGAATCATGATGATGAAATGATACGGAAGCACTATGAAATGCTTCCTGCAAGGATCGCCCGGATAAGAAAGGAAATCGGACGGCCACTCACTCTTTCGGAAAAGATACTTTTCAGTCACATGCATCCGGATTACGGTGATGCGAATGAGATTAAGACGGGTGACGGTTATACAGGCTTCATCCCCGACCGTATCGGAATGCAGGATGCAACGGCACAAATGGCCTTACTTCAGTTCATGCTGGCCGGCATGGATACTTCCAGAGTTCCGGTATCGATTCATTGTGATCATCTCATAACAGCCAGGGAAGGTGCTGAGAAAGATCTCGATACTGCTATCGTTCAAAACCGGGAGATATATGATTTTCTCAGGACAGCTGCAGCAAGGTATGATCTTGATTTCTGGGAGCCGGGAACCGGGATCATTCACCAGGTAGTATTTGAGAACTATGCTTTTCCCGGCGGACTGATGATTGGCACGGATTCTCATACACCCAACGCAGGAGGACTTGGCATGCTTGCCATAGGAACGGGCGGGGCTGATGCTGTCGATGCCATGACAGGCATGCCATGGGAACTGAGATGGCCTTTAATTACAGGTGTGAGACTTACAGGAAGGCTTAATGGCTGGACATCGCCCAAGGATCTGATATTAAAGCTTACGGGTATGCTTACCGTAAAAGGCGGGACAGGCCATATTATTGAATATTTTGGTGAGGGCTGTACTTCCCTTTCAGCTACCGGGAAAGCAACTATATGCAACATGGGTGCCGAGACCGGGGCCACATGTTCGGTTTTCGGATTCGATGACAGTATGAAGGCTTACCTGGAGGCAACAGGAAGAGCAGATATTGCAGGTATGGCAGAAGCTGCAGGTGAACACCTGGCAGCTGATCCTGAAGTACTGGAAAACCCGGAAAAATATTTTGACAGGGTTCTGGAAATAGATCTGACAACCCTCGAGCCTTACATAAACGGCCCCTTTAGTCCCGACAGGGCTGTACCTGTATCAGAAATTAAAAAGGAGATGGAGGAAAAAGGATGGCCTGACAGAATATCAGCAGGTCTTCTGGGCTCTTGCACAAACTCTTCCTATGAAGATCTTTCCCGGTCAGCATCTGTTTTGAGGTTTGTTCTTGAAAATAATATACCTGTTTTGTCGGAACTGAAAATTTCTCCTGGTTCTGAGAAGATAAGGGAGCTGGCAGAAAAGGGAGGATTTATGGATGTGTTTCGCAGCGCAGGCGCCATGATCTTTGCAAATGCATGCGGACCATGTATCGGACAATGGGACCGAAAAAATTCGGGTAATGACGCGATAAACACCATAATACACTCCTTCAACCGTAATTTTTCAAAACGTGCCGACGGCAATCCCAATACTCATGCTTTCGTGGCTTCTCCGGTAATTGTAGCAGCACTTACTGTTGCAGGCCGGCTCTCATTCAATCCGCTGACGGATGAGCTTGAAAACCGTGATGGTAACCGTTACTGCCTGCCTGAACCTCAGGGCCACGAATTGCCGGCGACAGGCTTCAATATTGTAAGAACTAAAAAGAATAAAACGCAAAATACTGTCAGTTCAGAGATCCGCATCGATCCGTCATCGCAGAGGCTTCAGCTCCTGGAACCTTTCCCGCCCTGGGATGGAGGGGATTTCCACCGGCTCCGCCTTCTGATAAAGGCAGCAGGCAAATGTACCACCGATCATATTTCGATGGCCGGTATATGGCTGAAATACAGAGGTCATCTTGAAAATATATCAGCCAATTATATGATGGGCGCCGTGAATTTTTTCACAGGACTACCAGGTACTGCCCTTAATCCTGATACAGGTGAATATTCAGATGTTCATGAGCTTGCAAAATATTTCAGACAGCAAGGCAGCGGGTCAGTGGTAGCAGGAGGTGAGAACTTCGGTGAAGGCTCGTCGCGCGAACATGCAGCCATGGAGCCCAGATTTCTGGGTGTCAGAGCAATAATAGCGGTTTCATTTGCCAGGATACATGAAACAAACCTGAAGAAGCAGGGTCTGCTTGCTCTGACCTTCGCTGACAGCTCAGACTATGAGAGGATAAGGGAAGACGACAGGATAGACATAACAGGGATGAAGGAATTTTCGCCGGGGGGACCGATCTCAGTTATGCTGTTTCATTCCGACGGCACAAGTGAAGGGTTTCAGGCTACACATTCCTATAACAGAACACAGATCGAGTGGTTCAGGGCGGGGAGTGCACTGAACCTTATAAGGAAAAAGAAAAAATAAATAAGGATTTAACCTGAAAATATTATGAGTCCTGAAAAAATAAAGTTTATCAACGGGAAGCTTGAAGTTCCGGATTATCCGTTTATCCCTTTCATTGAGGGAGACGGTATCGGGAAGGACATCTGGCAGTCGGCTGTGAAGGTATTTGATCAAGCCGTGGAGAAGTCATACTCCGGAAAGAGGAAGATACTCTGGAAGGAGGTGTTGGCAGGAGAAAAAGCATTCAGGCAGACCGGGAACTGGTTGCCACCTGAAACACTCCGGGAGTTCACAGAATCGCTTGTAGGAATAAAAGGACCTCTTACCACGCCGGTGGGAGAGGGAATGAGATCGATAAATGTAGCTCTAAGGCAGGAACTGGATCTGTATGTCTGCTACCGGCCGGTCCGCTATTTCAGGGGCGTACCATGCCCTGTTAAAAGACCTGAACTGGTTAATATGCATATTTTCAGGGAGAACACCGAAGACATCTATGCCGGTATAGAATATATGTATGGTCAGCCCGAAACAGAAAGACTGAGGGATTTTCTCACACGCGAAATGGGTGTTAAAAAGATCAGGTTCCCGGAGACATCTTCCTTTGGCATAAAGCCTGTATCCGTTGAGGGAACAGAACGTCTGGTTCGTCAGGCTGTCCGCTATGCAATTGAAAACAAGCTTCCTTCGGTTACCCTGGTGCATAAAGGGAATATCATGAAATATACCGAAGGAGCTTTTATGAAATGGGGTTATGCACTGGCTGAGAAGGAATTCGGTGACCATGTTTTCACCTGGCAGCAGCAGAAGAAAATAGCTTCTGCAAAAGGACATGAACATGCAGAAATGATGCTGAACGAGGCTGTCGCAAAAGGGAGGGTGATAATTAAGGATGTAATTGCTGATGCTTTCCTTCAACAGATACTGACCCGGCCTGCGGAATACTCTGTTATCGCTACCATGAACCTGAACGGCGATTACATATCCGATGCCCTGGCGGCAAGTGTGGGCGGAATCGGAATTGCCCCGGGGGCAAACATTAATTATGATACAGGACATGCAATCTTCGAAGCTACTCACGGGACAGCCCCGAAGTATGCAGGACAGAACAAGGCCAACCCGGGATCGGTACTGCTTTCGGGAGCCCTGATGTTTGAATATATCGGCTGGAAGGATGCTGCAGAGAAGATCTACAGAGGCCTTGAAAAAACCATACTGGAGAAGAAAGTAACATACGATTTTCACAGGTTGATGGAGGATGCCGAGCTGATGTCAACTTCAGGATTTTGTGATGCCCTTGCCGGCAATATGTGAAATTATAAAAATGAAGATATGAGTGAAAATGAATTGTTTCCACGTCTTGAAATGCTGGTCCGCGACGCATGCCGGATCGATAATGACCTCTTTGAAAAATATGATGTGAAGAGGGGCTTAAGGAATAATGACCGTACCGGTGTTCTTGTCGGATTGACCAATATCGGCGATGTTGTGGGATATGAAAAAGAAAACGGTAGCGTAAAAGCGATACCGGGAAAGTTATATTACAGGGGTATCGACATTGAGGAGATAACTCACGGATTCCAGAAAGAAGAGAGACATGGCTTTGAAGAGACAGTATATCTCCTTCTGACGGGCAGCCTTCCGCTGAAAACCGAACTGGAGGAATTTGCGTCTCATCTTTCATCACTGAGGGGGCTGCCCGACAGCTTCATTAAAGATATGATACTTTCGATGAAAGGCAAGGACGTTTTGAACATGCTGGCAAGATCGGTACTTGGACTTTATATCCTCGACGAAAAACCTGATAATATTTCACTTGATAACATGATCAGGCAATCACTCAACATCATTGCCAAATTCCCTTCAATAATTGCCTATTCGTACCAGGCGATGCGACATGCCTACCAGGGAAAGACCATGTCTATCCGTCATACGCAGGAGGATCTTTCCACCGCTGAAACATTTCTTCACCTTGTCAAGGGAGAAGGATCATATTCAAAACTTCAGGCCGACATGGTCGATCTGGCTCTCGTTCTTCATGCCGAGCATGGCGGGGGTAACAACTCAACCTTTACCATGAGGGTAACCAGTTCGACGGAAACCGATATTTATTCGGCAACTACCTCTGCAATAGGCTCTCTAAAGGGACCTCTTCACGGAGGAGCCAATCTGAAAGTGCTCGACATGATGGAAGATATCAAGAATAATGTAAGGAACTGGACTGATGAAAACGAAGTTGAAGAGTACCTGCTTAAGATACTGAGGAAGGAAACCTATGACCGTAGCGGAAAGATATATGGTATCGGACATGCTGTATATACAATATCCGATCCAAGAGCCATATTGCTGAAGGAAAAGGCAAGAGAGCTGGCAATAGAATCGGGACGATGTGAAGAATTTGAACTTTATTCACTGGTTGAACGGATAACTCCCGAGGTTTTCAGGGAATTCAAGGGAGAACAGTCGGCAAAAGTTGTTTGTATAAATGTCGACTTTTATTCGGGTTTCGTTTATTCATGCATCGGAATCCCGAAGGAATTATATACCCCGCTGTTTGCTATGGCCAGAATAGCCGGCTGGTGTGCTCACAGGATAGAGGAACTTAGCTTCGATGCAAAAAGGATCATACGCCCGGCATTCAGAAATGTTTATGGAAGGCGTAATTATATTCCACTCAAGCAACGTTAAGCTTTGTCTGCAACAATACTTTTAGCTCTGAGGCACTATTGCTTAGTCTTGCCGGCTGACGATCCGATCCAGAAAAAAACAATTCCGGCAACTGCCAGCAACAGCGGAAGCAGGAGCTTCAGGTTGAGCCATTTGAAAAAAAGTACGATTGCAACTACAAGCGAGATTGCTCCCAGAATGTAAAACAGTACGTTCTTTGCTTTCATCGTATGTGGTATTTGCAGTATTAATAATTTTCTTCCTTAAGCTGCATGTATGCTTTCGGATGGAGGCATACCGGGCAGTTTTCAAAAGCTTTGGCAGCCTGGTAAACATATCCGCATTTGATACATTTCCACCATACCTTACCGTCTTTCACAAAAACCTTGTCTTCTGAAACATTCTGAAGGAGTTTCAGATACCTGCGTTCGTGTTCCGCTTCAACTTTGGCTATCATTTTGAATGCGGTCGCAATCTCCGTAAATCCCTCTTCTTCAGCAATCTTGGCAAAAGCAGGGTACAGGTCGGCCCATTCCTCATGTTCGCCTTCGGCTGCTGCTTTCAGGTTCTCCATAGTTGTTCCGATCTTCCCTGCCGGATATGCGGCAGTGATCTCAAGCATACCCCCTTCAAGAAATTTAAAAAAACGTTTTGCGTGCTCTTTTTCCTGAAGGGCAGTTTCCTCGAAGATATTGGCTATCTGTTCGAAGCCTTCCTTACGGGCTGCTTTTGCAAAAAAATCATAGCGCATTCTTGCCTGTGATTCTCCGGCAAATGATTTCAGAAGATTCTGTTCAGTACGGGTTCCTTTAATGGAGTTTGCCATAAGTTATTGTTATTTAGTTAGATCCGGTAAATATTATTTCCTCCTGACATATTCAGGGAGAGCTGCAAAGTACGATTTTTTTATTTTGTTCCGATTATGGAAAATGATTTTTATGAGCTTCAATAGAACAGATTTTCTTAAATTTGAGAGATAAACTGAAAATGCCATGTAATGAAAAGATTTTATCTCTGTTTCCTGGTTTTTACAATCCTGATGTCAGGATGTTCACAAAAAAAAGAGGCTGTAAATCCCGATAATGCACTTTCACACTACCTTGAGAAAAAAGACAGGACATATTCATGGGAGCTGAAAGAGACTATCGAGGAGGATGGTTTTAATACTTCAATTCTGAGACTCGTTTCCCAGGAGTGGAGAGGCATAAAATGGATACATCAGCTTACAATAATTTCGCCTGCTGAGATAACAACGGATTGTGCCTTGCTTTTTATCGATGGAGGCAGCCTGAAGGACGGAGAACCGAAATGGAAAGGATCGGATAATGAACTTCTCAGAGTGCTTGCTGCACTTGCGGTGAAGAACAAAGCAATTGTTGCCACTATAGGCCAGGTGCCTAACCAGCCTCTTTTTGACGATCTTACTGAGGATGAACTCATATCCTTCACCCTTCATAATTTCAGGAACGACAGGGATTACACATGGCCGCTTTTGTTCCCTATGACTAAAAGTGCAGTCAGGGCAATGGACGCGGTTATAGAATTTGCAGGCAAAAACAATGATCATGAAATAAACAGGTTTGTCGTTAGCGGAGCTTCAAAACGTGGCTGGACGACATGGCTTACAGGAGCATTCGACAAAAGAGTTACAGGCGTGGCACCGATGGTCATCGATGTTCTTAACATGCCTGTTAATCTCGATTATCAGAAAGAAGTATGGGGCGATTACAGCATCCAGATACAGGATTATGTAAGACTCGGTCTGGCTCAGGATCTCAGCTCTCCGGATGGAAAAGACCTTGCAGCCATGATCGATCCCTATTCATACAGGAAAAATCTTTCAATGCCAAAGCTGATTATAAACGGAACAAATGATGAATACTGGCCTGTTGACGCTATTAAGAATTACCTTGACGAGCTTCCCGGAGAAAAATTTCTTTATTACGAACCTAATGCAGGACATGATCTGGGAGGAGGAGAGGGAGCTCTTAATACCCTGAGTTCATTCTTTTACCATGAAGCATATAGCCACAAACATCCCGTATGCAGTTGGGAAGTGTCGTCTGATACACTTAAATCGACACTTCTGATAAATACCACTGCTGTTACTGTGAAGGCTAACCTGTGGAGCTGTACTTCCCCCGACAGGGATTTCAGGAATGACAGATTTATGAGCACAGAAATAAGCAATAATGATCAGACCACCTTACGGCTGATTGTTGAACATCCTGAATCCGGATATAAAGCCTTCTATGTGGAGCTGATTTTTTCTGATCCTGCCGGAGGCTCATTTTCACAGACTACAAGGATGTTCGTGGCTGATGATGATGAATTGTATCTAAACTGAGCCGGTAATCAGTTATAAATAATAGTCATACCTCCGCTTCCGGAGCCTCCGAACCTTGGATTTACAACATTATTGTAAATAGACCCGAAGGTATAGGTTAATCCGAAATGGGTAAAGTACTGGAACTGTGTGGCAAGCTCCCTTCTTCTGAGGAGTACCTCCTCTGTTGTGGCACCTCCTTTAACCAGGCCGAGCTGGTCGTGGATCAGCGACGCTCCCCCGCCGAAATTCACTGACAGGCCTTTAGCTATACGCATATTTATATATCCGTTAAGCGAAAGATTGTTCTTTGACCAGTCGTGAAAGTAATTGCTGTATCCCATCGAAATGTCGACTGAACCCCATTTCTGGATAACCTCATAAGCAGCCGTAAATGTATGAAGCCATAAATGCTCCCTGGTCTTATCGTAAATAGTAGTATCGATGTAATTCATATAGCTGTATCCGGCCTGGTAGAGAAGTCTGAGCTGACGCCTTGTGGATTCCGAATAGGGAAAAATGTCATATTCGATACCCGGCAGGAGAGAGGTGGAGAATTGTGAGTTATTATAACTTGAAGAGCTGACGGAGAAGGAACCGCCATATGACCAGTGCTCATTTATGCTCTTGACAATCAGCGAGCTGAAAGATTTTGAGTTGTTTTGGCTTGTGTAGATATCCTCGCCGATCTCAAATTTATCGACACTATAATTATAGCGGGCGTTCAAATTGATCTTCCAGTTTTCAGTAATACGGTTGGCGGAAATATTACCATACAGACTGCTTGCCTTGTATGATTTTTCACCATTAAGATAACCGCTCAGCGATGCCCTGAAAACCCAGCTGTTCCATTTGTCGGTAGACACTGTTTCACTGAGAGGCTCGTTGAAGAATATCTTCATGTGACTTGCAAGTGGCGTTTTTGCAACGTATCTCATAAGTCCCATTTTGAGGGTGTTGACCTCTTTTTGTCTAAGTAATTCGTTGGTCTCGTCAGGTGATGATGTGAAACTAAGAGTATCTTTCATACCTGCATACTTATTCTGACCAACAAAGAAATACGTATATTCCCTTCCACCCGAGCCAGTGCCCTGACTTGTCGAAATGACATAAACTCCTGCATCTTTTATGTCTCTCACATAATTTACAAAGGGTATCTCTTTCCTGATAAAATCCGTCGACTCCATAAACACGTTCAGGGCATCTTTGCGGAGAGTATCTGATGATGGTGGCGGAGACTGACCCGGGAGGGAGGTTGTAAACAATACCAGTAAGGCAAGGATAGAATTTCTTTTCATAAATAATTTTCAGGTTAGTTTTAAATAGCACCGAAGATAAATAATTAATTAAATCATTAGTTAAAGGTCGAAGAGATTAACATAACATTAACGTAAAGAAAGACCGGCACCCGAAAAAGATGCCGGTCGGAAGAAAATATAAGGAATGAAAACCGGGAAGCTATCTCTGACTGTCTTCGGATCCTATGTGTTCAACACCATCTTCTGTCATCATCCATAACCTTTGATCGGTATTACTTAAAAAATCATTGTCATAACGTGAATGAAAACGTTCTTCTGTTGCAGTGTCCATGTAAATTACTGTTCCTGCCGGCACATACACTCTTACAGATACGAAATCGAAAGACCATTTTGTTCCTGAAGGTATGGTAAAGAATTCATCCAGATAAAGTGTTTTTCCGCTAACCCTGGCATTGTACTGAAGTCTTTCGCTTTTTCTTTCAGCATCTATCCTGCTTCTGCCGGCGGAGCTTTTACGTATCTCAAACCATGTCCTGTTATTTTCGGAGGGAGAAATGCTGACAGAAGTTTTGAAATAGATCTCCTTCTCTTCATCGTTAATATAAATGACTTCCTCTTCATCAGGTAAAACTATCTCCTTGTCGATATTCAGGCTGGATATCAATGCACCGGATTTAATATGGAGAGTGTCGGGACTGGAGTTAAAATATTCCTTGTAAGTTGTTCTCCCTTTCTCTGTAAAACCTATCCCTTCGTTAAACAGCATTATTGAAAGGGCGGCACAGCTCATTACCCATAGTACCAGTGCTGAGAGCCAGATGTATCCGTCACGGGCCCTGAACCAGAATATCAGCCTTATACCGGCATAGATGACAGCCAGCAGGGGAATCCCGATGGCAAATGCTATCAGGGCTTTCACCCAGGGAACAAGAGCGGGGGAAATGATGTAATTCAGGAAATCGGGCAGGTAACTGATGCTGATACCTGTAATATCGGTTGAAAAGGCTCCGGGATAATTGAATAATGTTACCATAACGAAAGTAAGCAGCCCCAGGAATCCCGTCAGCACCAGGAAGACTCCGAAGATTATAAGGAGCACCCGGGCTGCTACATAAAGGAATTTTCCCAGTCCTTTGAAGATGACGTCGAAAGCATTGGCTACCTTGCTGAAACCTTCACTTTTTTTACTGTCAGGGTGAGCCATGTTCAGGCCTGTACCATACATGTCTCTCTTCTTAGAAGGAGTATCTGCCATAGGTAGCGCTATCCATAAGGCTATATATACAAAAAGTCCTATGGCAAAAAAGAAGGTAAAGATGACAAAAAGGATGCGCAGCCAGACAGGATCAGTATTTATATAAGCACCCAGTCCGCCGCACACACCGCTCACAATACGGTTTTCAGGATTCCGGAATAACTTTCTGCCACCTGAGGATCTTTTATAGGATGTGTCAGGCTGGCCTGCTTCTGTTTCATCGAAATCCTCGGGTTTGCCGATTATTTTTATCATGTCAACGACATTTTCTATTGAGATAACTCCGGCAGTACCTTTCTGCGACTGGAATATCTCTGCTATCCTCGATTCAATATCTTCAACTGTCTCATTTCCACCGGGCATTTTCCCCAGTTTTGAATCGAGAGAGGACAGATAATCACGCAGTATTTTATAGGCATCTTCGTCTAT
>JAFGXX010000218.1 GCA_016936435.1 Bacteroidales bacterium | reverse complement strand
GCTGGGGCTACAAAAAAAGAAAGAGTGTGAGCCCGTCCGAACGGAGTTCATCCGGGCGGAAGCGGGAGCGAGCACTTTCGCTTCTTTTTCCTCAATACCTGATCTCACACTCACACAGATTTCCTGATTTTTGAATCAAAGTGGACTTTTCAGCCTCATCCTGGAGTATCTATAAGAAAAAATTTTGCCTGACAACCCTGATAATATTTTATCAGGTAACTTTCACGCAAAGCCAATATTAATTTTTCAAAATCAGGCCATATAAAAATTCTGCAATCTTTTTAACAAAATAGTCCATATGACTAATGGGTGTATGTCCTGCACCTTCTATAGTAACAATTTCATGTTTTACATTGTTAATTCTCAATTCATTTATAAGTTTTTCTGAATTGGTGTAGGGAACCGTTTTGTCAGCATTACCATGTACAATAATTGTCGGAGGATCAGAATCATCAATTTTCGCTAATGTCAACGATTCATCCGGGCTTCCCCATAAATTAACCAGGCCAACAATCCCACTTTTATCCCATTTCGCCGGAAAAATATTGTCCTTATAACAAAGGTTTACAGCAATCATACCTCCGGCTGAGCCCCCTCCCACAATAATTTTGCCTTTATCGATATTCAGCTTCCCGGAGTTGTTTCTTATCCAGTTAAGACCCGCCATTGCATCCTCAATGGCATCAGATAACGTCCCTGTCTTATCTTCTCCTGGATTATTACGTACACGGTAATTAATGGAAACACACACATAACCCCTTACCGCGAATTCCGTCGATATTTTGACAATGTAACTTTGTGATTTGTCATTCCCGGGTTTGAAACCTCCGCCGTGAATCCACATAATAACAGGTCTGGCAGTTTGAATATCACCCTCCGGATTATAAACGTCTAACAGAAGCTTTTCTCTCCTGCCTTCATAGTTTGTTACTTCGCCAAATACAATATCCTTTTGTATATCCACATTTTTAAAAACAGGATTTAAGTATCGTACAGTATCACTGTAGATTGCAGCATTCAATATTCCTCCCTCAACAGGAAGGAAGAGTATCCAAAAAAAAATAATTGATTTTAATGTTTTCCCCATATTAACCAGGTTTATCATTAGTGTACTTTTAAATAATGCTGATATGCAAAAGTACAGGTTTTACTTCTTTGATATACTGGAAATCCATTGTTCGTATATACTTATTCTAAAAGCGTTTTATAAAGGTAAGATATGACGCCCCGTTGGGGCTTATGATATGATTGTTGCAGTATACCCCCTGTTGCCAACCGGGGGTTAATAATATCAGGCCCTTGTCAGGGCCAGGAGGCATGCCGGATGTAAAAACTATGTTTTCAATTCAAATCGTCACGTTCCACAAAAATGCTATAACCTTAATGCATTCAAGCTTTCAAAGGACAATGTCTGCTTTTTAGTAGACACTATTGCCGGTTTATATCAGTTTATGCCAGATCGAAACACTAAAAGTCTATTTTGCAGGGAATTTTTTAAACACTTAAATGGTTTTTCTTATTGTACTTCACAACTTTTTAACCAAAACTTAACAAAAAAGAACCAGAAATATTGCCATTATGAGCTAAAATTGTGGAATCCCTGATTAGCATATAGTGTATACGAGAAACAGGTAAAACAACTAAAATTCCTCACTTATGGCAACAAAAACAACCAGAAAACAAGTAAAAGCGTCTTCAAAAGTCAAATCTGAAGTAACAGCAGAAGAACCAAAATCACAAAGACAGATACCAAATGCCGAAGAAATCCGCGAACTCGCAGAATTACTTTATCACCAGCGTACTGAAAAAGGAGAACAGGGAACCGACCTGGACGACTGGCTCAGGGCAGAAGAATATCTCAGATGCCAGGAAAACGTCTGATTCTCTTAGTGGCTGATTTAAGATATCCGACCCAATAAATTTTAAATAAATATTATCTCCCGCACCCTCCAGGAATGAAAAATATTCCACGGAACGGCATTTTCCTGCCATTCCGGCTCCCCGGCTTACAGATTTTTTATCAAGTTGAATGAATTATTGAGTTAATTTAAAATAAATTACTAAAAATGGCTAAAAAAATTGTAATAATCGGAGGTGGAATTGCCGGTTTGTCAGCGGGTATCTATGCCAGGTTGAATGGCTTTGAAACAGAAATAATCGAGATGCATTCAAGAACCGGAGGCCAGTGTACTGCCTGGGACCGGAATGGCTACAGGTTCGACTATTGTCTCCACTGGCTTGCCGGGACAAGAAAAGGTGCCTTCAATGATATATGGAAGGAGACCGGAGTCCTCAATGATGATGTCAGGATAATCGATCATGATGTCCATACAAGGGTGCATGACGACCAGGGTAAATCGTTTATCTTTTATACAGACCTGAAAAGGTGGGAAGAGTATCTCTGTAACTTTGCCCCGGAGGATGCCGGAAAAATAAAGAAGATGTGCGGGGAAATGCAGAAATCATCCTTCCTCCAGCCGTTTTCAGATCCTCCGGGATTAAGAAATCCTTTTAAATCAATGGTTTCTCTTTTTAAGATGATCCCCCTGATGATGATTTTCATGAAATACGGACGGATGGATTGTAATAAATACTTCAGGAAACTGGGATTAACCAATAAGACCCTTCTGGCCTTCCTTGACAGTATCTACGGATCCCGTGGCTTCTCAGCACTTGCATTTATAATGATGTTCACCTGGTTCAACCAGAAAAATGCCGGGTACCTTGCAGGAGGCTCGCTCCCCCTGGCTGACAGGATGACGGAAAAATTCACCGGACTGGGAGGAAAGCTGACAACCAGGGCCAGAGTAAGCAAAATTGCTGTGGAAAATAATACTGCTAAAGGTGTAATTATTTCTGACGGTAGCCTCATCGAGGCAGATTACGTAATCAGTGCAGCTGACGGATACTCAACAATCTTTAATATGCTGGAAGGGAAATACCTCACAAAAAAGATCTCATACGCATATCAAAACTGGGAACTTTTCACACCTTTAGTACAGGTTTCTTTTGGTATAAAGAGGCATTTAGAATCAGAATATCCCACCGAGACCTTTATGTTACCTGACCAGATGATAGGCCGGACGAAAACCACCCATGGTTATTCAATCATGAATTATTATTACGATCCAACAATGGCTCCTGCAGGGAAATCGGTACTTGTTATGCGATTTGAGTCGCCCTGGGAGAATTGGAAAGATATTGATGTCGCCGAATATGAAAAGGAAAAAGATAAGATTAGAAATGACGCCATCGCAATTCTCGAAAAGCATTACACCGGGATCTCTTCCGATATAGAGGTCTGCGACGTGGCAACCCCACTGACAGATGTAAAATATACAGGCGTATGGAAAGGTGCTTACGAAGGATTTTTGCCGTCAAGCAAAAATATGATGGACAATCTTAATTTATTTATCCCGGATTTGAAGAATTTCTATATGGCTGGACAGTGGCTGTTCCCCGGAGGAGGGTTACCCCCTGCTGCCCAGTCGGGGAAATGGGCAATTCAGTATATCTGCCGGGATGAAAAGAAGAAATTTCTGTTACAAAAATATTAAAAATAGTCTCCGGGATTTCAGAACTGTTTGATATTAATATCTTTACAGAATATAATATCAGCAGTCCAACTTTGGTAAGCCCCCTGGGATCCCAATGAAGAAAAAAAACCACTACAATACAATTGTAATTTCAGATGTCCACCTGGGTACAAAAAGCTCCAAGGCCAAAGAACTCCTGGAATTCCTGAAAAGCAGTTCCTGCAATACGCTGATACTTAACGGTGATATCATTGACGGGTGGCGACTTCAGAAATCAGGCAAATGGGAAAAACAACATACCAGCCTGTTAAAATATCTTATTAAGCTAATCGATAAGAAACAAACAAATATCATATACCTGAGAGGTAACCATGATGACTTCCTTGAAAAAATTCTTCCCTTTCAATTCATCAGCTTATCTATCCTGAGGGAATATTATCATATCAGCAACGAGAAAAAATATCTCGTCATTCATGGAGATATCTTTGATCATATTACTTCAAATGTCAGATGGCTGGCCAAGCTCGGAGATCTGGGCTATACAATTCTTTTAATGATAAATAAGGTTTATAATAACAGACGCCTCAAACGTGGAAAATCATACTATTCAATATCTAAAGTAATCAAGCACAAAGTAAAAAGGGCAGTATCCTATATTTCAGGCTTCGAGGAAAAGCTGATAAAACTTGCCAGGTCAAAAGGCTGTGACGGAGTTATTTGTGGCCATATTCATCATCCAGCTATCATTGATAAAGATAATATCACATATATGAACTCCGGTGACTGGGTCGAGTCCCTGAGCGCACTGGTTGAAACAGAAGAAGGAGACTGGAAGATAGTTTACTATAATGACCTCTTTCTCTGAACTATGCTGAAATCCCCACGGCAGGGAAAGAGCAGGTTTAAAATTTCATGAAATTATGTTTTAACTTTCCGGAACTGGTTCGAAAATCCCTTTGAGCATAAAGTGATTTTTGTAACAATATTACTACCTTTCACAAGGTATGTAAATACTCACCCTTAATCCGATGAACAAATTCACTCTGCCATTATTGCTGTTCCTCTTAGCCATTGCAGGCTGCAACCCTCAGAACAGGAACCCGGAACCACGTAACATTAGCGGCATCTATCCTTCACTTGCTCATTACAACAATGAGGGTGAATGCGGAACCGGCGCCGTCGTCCCATGGGCCGGCCGCCTCTGGGTGATAACATACGGACCTCATCTTCCCTTCGGTTCATCAGACAAACTGTACGAAATAACCCCCGGACTTTTACAGATAACACGGGCCGAAAGTACCGGAGGTACCCCTGCCAACCGTATGATACATAAGGAAAGCCGGCAGCTGTTCATCGGACCCTATGCCATCAATAATAAAGGTAATGTGCGGGTTATACCCTATGATAAAATGCCCGGACGCCATACCGGAAACGCACGCCACCTGTCCGACCCCGCCGGTATGATATATTACGGAACCATGGAAGAAGGGTTTTATGAAGTCGATGTGAAAACCCTTGATGTCAACACCTTGTATGTAGATGGAAATGTAACCCGGAAAGCCGGACAAATGGCCCAGGAGGCTGAACTTCTTCCCGGTGCCCACGGTAAAGGACTCTATTCAGGTCAGGGCGTACTGGTCTATTCCAATAACGGAGAAACAGGCAACGCAGCCCTTGAACGTTTCGACATCGAAGCAGGCGGTCTTTTTGAATGGGACGGCACAGATTGGAAACTGATACGCAGGAACCAGTTCGTTGAAGTCAGCGGCCCCGGAGGAATTTACGGGAATAAAAATCCTGCCAGCGACCCGGTATGGACTACCGGATGGGATCATAAATCAATTTTGCTGGGAGTACGTGATCCAGCCAGCGGTTGGCATTTTTACCGTCTGCCAAAGGCCAGCCACAGCTACGACGGCGCCCATGGCTGGAACACGGAGTGGCCACGCATACGTGACGTCGGGACGAAAAAGGATCCCGATTACCTGATGACCATGCATGGTATGTTCTGGCGTTTCCCGGGTACTTTTTCTTCATATAATACCGCCGGCATCCGGCCACGATCGGCATACCTTAAAGTGATCGGCGATTTTGCACGATGGAAGGACCGGATTGTTTTTGGCTGCGACGACGCTGCCGGCAAGGAATTTCTGAACAAAAGAAAGCACAAGGGAAATATCGAAGGGCCGGGTCAGTCAAATTCAAATCTGTGGTTCACAACTCCTCAAAAACCTGACCAGCTGGGACCTGTGACAGCTTCAGGTTCAGTGTGGCTGAATGAAAGTATCAATGCAGGTCAGTATGCTGAACCCTTTCTTTTTGCCGGCTGGCCGGAACGGATCGCATGGATCCATAACCACGGTAGCCAGAAAGCTGAGTTCGTCTTCGAAACTGACAGGGAAGGCAATAAGATCTACACTATCATCAAAAAAGCTGAAGTAGCTCCGGGACACTCTGCCATGGTCTCTTTCCCGGAAGGAGTAGCTGGCGAATGGATAAGGATCTCAGCAGATCAGCCTACGGTAGCGACAGTATGTTTCAATTACTCAGACTATGATGAAAGAACTTCTTCCCCCGCAGCGATATTCGAAGGAATTGCAGATGTAAACAACAAAAGCATTATCGGCGGATTATTGTACGGCCTCGGAAATGAGCGCCGCAGCCTTGGAGTCTCCGCCATGAGTTTTGAAAACGATGCAGTTGCAGATGAAGGATATTATGAACTTGATGAAAACCTGAACCTGGTGCCAAAATCAGATAGTGTAACCCACTCTTTTATTAAAGAAAAATTCGCTATTCCTCAAAATGTAATTGAATTCGACGAAGCATCGGTACTTGTGACAGACGATAAAAACCGCCGCTGGCGCCTTCCTCTGGGAAACGATGCCTATAAACTACTGACGGAGAACTCGCAGCTGCGTATCTGCCGGGAATTGGCAACGGAACGCGATCTTTTCAGCTGCACCGGAACATTTTATGAATTGCCTGCTGAAAATGCCGACGGCTTTGCAAAGATAAGACCGGTGGCCTCACATAATTTCCGGATCCATGACTATGCCTCATACCGGGGCATGATTGTGATTACAGGCCTTGAGAGGGATGTCAGTCCGGGTGAACATGTTGTAGTTTCGGACGATGGAAAAGCTGCCCTGTGGCTGGGAACTATCGACGATTTATGGGAAATGGGAAAACCTGCCGGACACGGCGGGCCCTGGAACAATTCAGCGGTCAAATCAAATGAACCTTCCGACCCTTATCTCATAGGCTTTTACGATAAGCGCAGCCTGGAGATCTCACATGGATCGTCCCGGGCCGTAACCTTCAGGATCGAAGTGGACCCCACCGGCCAGGGACCATGGATGCTTTATCGTGAAGCTGAGGTAAAGCCTGGTGAGACTTTCAAACACGTCTTCCCCCCTGAATTCGAGGCCCGCTGGATAAGATTTGTTCCCGACACAGACTGCAGGGCAACAACCTGGCTTGAATACAATTGAACTATTTATGACTGACCAAAAGGATGAAATTCCTGGATAAACCTGAGAAACTTTAAAAAATGATCGTTCCTTTGCATGTATACAAAAATACTTCACGATGAAATCCAAACTATTCTTTGTCTTCCTTTTTACTATTGGCTTTATTATAGCCCAGGGACAAGCAAAAAACCAGTCCGGGAATGTCGTTATAACATCCGGAAAGGATAAAACAGTAGTGAGCTCAGGTGAAAAGGGCGAACTCCTTATCACAGTTTCGAAAAAGGCTGCCCGGAAGTTCAAAGCCAGCGGCTTTGTAAGTTACAGTGACTTTGGAGCCAAAGGCGACGGCAAAACCGACGATATAGACGCCATTGCGGCAACCCATATCTTCGCAAATAAACAGAATCTTCCCGTGAAAGCCGATGAAGGTGCTACATACTATATCGGCGGAAAGAACCGAACGGCTGTCATCATGACCGATACCGACTTCGGGAAAGCTGAATTTATCATCGATGATACCGAAGTTGAAAACCGCAGTGCAAATATCTTTATGGTCAGTTCAACTCTTACTTCATTCAAACCTGAGGGATTGTCTTCACTTAAAAGAAACCAGAAGAAAATCGATATCAGTCTGCCCGGCCCCTGTCTTATAACTGTCACCAATTCGAATGTAAAACGTTATATCCGTTACGGGCTGAACCAGAACAACGGGTCTTCCCAGACAGACATCTTTATCGTTGACAAAGACGGTAATGTGGACATGGATGCCCCGATAATATGGGATTTCGACCAGATAACCGATATCAAGGCTCTTCCCATCGACGAAACGACACTGACTGTCAGGGGAGGACGCTTTACTACAATTGCCAACCGCGCCGACTCAAAATATACATATTACAGCCGGGGCATAGCCATCCGGCGCTCCAATGTTGTTGTGGAAGGACTCGAACACCGTATAACAGGCGAAGGTGATCACGGAGCTCCTTATGGCGGTTTCATAAATGTAGCTGAGTGTTCGTACGTGACCGTAAGGAATACCGTCCTTACCGGTCATCTTACCTACCAGACCATCGGTTCGGCAGGATCAACAGTTTCAATGGGCACCTACGACCTGTCCCTCAACCGCGCCCTCAACGTCTCGTTTGTGAACTGCACCCAGACAAACGACATTAAAGACAGCAAATACTGGGGGATACTGGGATCGAATTACTGCAAGAACCTCCTTTATGATAATTGTATATTATCACGTTTCGATGCCCACATGGGTGTTGCCAATGCCACCATCCGCAACTCCACACTGGGGCACCAGGGAATAAATGCCATCGGCTGCGGCACCTTTACCGTCGAGAATTCCACGATCTACGGAAGGAGCCTTATCAACCTGCGTTCCGACTATGGCAGCACCTGGCAGGGAGAATTTTTCATCCGCAACTGCGTTTTTATACCTGCAGGCGGAAGAGCCGTCAGCGCAAGCCTCATCGGAGGTTCATATTCCGGACAGCATAATTTCGGTTACACATGCTATATGCCGGAACGTATAACAATCGAAAATCTTCGTATCGACGACTCAAATCACCCTGCCGGCTACAAGGGACCTGCCATATTTGCGAACTTCAATTCAAAAATGACCGATGAATCCTACATTGAGAAATTTCCCTATGTAATAACGCGGGAAGTAATTCTCAGAAACGTTACAACAGCCAGTGGCAAAACCCTGAGAATAAGTGACAATCCTTTCATGTTCAGGAATGTTAAGGTTAGCGGGCAATAAAGAATGTGACACTAAAAAACCTGAAGGAACAATGACTTCTCCTCTTGTAGAATTTGATTGTTTTAAAGCTTTTTTCCTATGAAAAATCCATTTATCTTTTTCAGCTTAATAACCATAATATCTTGTTTTTCAGGATGTACCACGGGAGTTCAGTCACCTCAGCCGGAAGATGTTCAGTCTGCAGGTGACTATTATGTGGCGGCTTATATCTGGCCTTCATGTCATGACGATCCCCTGGCCAGGGAAAAAATATGGCCTGAAGGCCTCGGAGAATGGGAAGTAATAAAGAAAGGCAATCCCCGTTTCGATGGACATTACCAGCCACGGCAGCCACTGTGGGGTTATGAAGCCGACAATGATCCTGAAGTAGTTGAAAAATGGATCGATGT
>JAFGXX010000217.1 GCA_016936435.1 Bacteroidales bacterium | reverse complement strand
GCTCCTTCCCCCGTGGGGGAAGGTTGGGAAGGGGGTTTAAGTGATAAAAATTTAATGTTATATTCATGATTCCCGATACTCATAAAAAATTAAATTATATTTTGATGAACAAGTATCTGTTTCTGGGATCGCTGATAACAGCATCATGCTATGCACATGCTGAATCCGGAACTGAAGTTCAGGATAAAAACGTTCTGCTGGTGATAGTTGATGATCTGAACACAACTCTGGGTTGTTACGGGCATTCACTTGTCAAGACTCCTAATATTGACAGGCTGGCCGGAGCAGGTATTTTGTTTAACCATGCATTCTGCAATTATGCCGTAAGCAATCCAAGCAGGTCGTCGATGCTTACCGGACTGAGGCCTGAAACAACTAATATACTCGATAACAAAAAACCTGTTCAGACAATTCTGGATAACAGGGTCACACTGCCGGCTCTTTTCCGCCGGAACGGTTATCATACAATGAGCCTGGGAAAGATCTTTCACGGACAGGGTGATCATAATGATCCTGCCGCATGGGATGAAATATATACTTTCGGGACAACTGCCTTGGGAAAGACGGGAGAGAGCAGAAATATAACGGGAGGGATACTCCCATGGTGTGAGTGGAGGGCTGCTGAAGGCCGGGATGAGGATCAGCCCGATGGATTGATTGCCAGTAAGGCTGTAGAATTTATCTTTCAGGAAAAAGACAAACCATTCTTCCTGGCTGTAGGATTTCACAAACCACACGATCCCTTCGTTGCCCCGAAAAAATATTTTGAGATGTATCCGCTTGACAGATGCGATCCTCCCGTCCTGCCCGAATCATGGTCACCTCCCTATAAGCACTCCCTGCCTCAGGAGACAAAAGTGTTCAGCCTTTTTTCAGAGATGGACAAGCGGGAATTCCTCAGGTCATATTATGCATGTATCACCTTTATGGATGCTCAGTTCGGAAAGATACTCGATGCACTTGAGAAAACGAATCAACTCAATAACACCCTGATAATTTTTATGGGTGACCATGGCTACCATCTTGGAGAGCATAACTGGTGGAACAAAGTCACCATCTATGAGAAGGGAACAAAAATCCCTCTGATCATCGCAGGTAATTCCGCAGGTAAGAAGGGAACAGTTTCAGATGCTATTGTGGAACTGGTTGATATCTATCCTACTCTGGCAGGATTGTTCAGGCTGAAAGATGTACCCGGCTACCTGGAAGGTGAAGATTTTACACAAGTGATTCAGGATCCTGCTTTGCCCTTCCGTAATGAGGCAAGGTCAATAATAACCAGAGGATCAATAGCTGGAAGGACGGTGAGGACTTCCTCGTGGCGTTACACTGAATGGGACGGTGGCACAAAAGGAGCAGAATTATATGATGAAATAAATGATCCCCTCGAGTACCGTAATCTCGCAGGTGATCCGGCCTTTTCGGTGAAAATGGATGAAATGAAAAGGCTGTTGAATCAGAACAAACATTCCGGAACCTCAGATTACATGACCTGCAAAGGATTGCTGATGGCCGGCTACCAGGGCTGGTTTATTCAGAAGGATGGAAAGATGTATTCAGATCCTTCACAAGTCAGAATAGACATGTGGCCTGATATGAAAGAATATGAAATTACTTATCCGACCGGGCTAAAATATGCTGATGGTAGCACCGCAACATTTTACAGTGCAACTGATAAACCTACTATCGACCTGCATTTTAAGTGGATGAAGCAATATGGTATCGACGGAGTTTTCATGCAGAGGTTTTTCAACTATACCCGACGGGGAAACTGGCAGCATAAAGTATATTCTGATATGCTGGCAAATGCTCTTGACGCAGCTTCAAAGTATAAACGTGCAATTGCTGTCGAATATGACCTTTCAGGACTGAGGGCTACAGGTGAAGACTGTTCCATACTTATTGAAGACTGGAAATTCCTTGTTGACTCCCTGAGAGTTACCAGCCGGGGGGAAAATACCTATCTCTATCATAACGGCAAACCTCTGGTAGCAATATGGGGACTGGGGTTTCCGGACAGACCATATAACATACGTGAAATAGGTTTCGAAAAATTCCTTGATTTTCTCAAAAACGATCCTGTATACGGCGGTTGTTCGATCCTCCTGGGTGTTCCCACATACTGGCGTGAACTCGGCAGGGATTGTGTGAAGGACAGCTACCTGCACGACCTGATCAGAAAGTGTGATATAGTTCTTCCCTGGATGGTGGGAAGAACAAGGCTGGAGACATACGATTCATACCGTGAAAATATTGCATTGGATCTTGAGTGGTGCAGGCAGAATAAAGTTGACTATATTCCAGTGGTATGGCCGGGATTCAGCTGGCATAACCTCAAGAAAACTGCTGTTTCAAATGCTACACCCCGGCACGGCGGTTTATTCTTCTGGAAGCAGCTTTACCATTCAATAAACTATGGTTGTGAAATGATATTCGTCGCCATGTTTGATGAGGTGAATGAAGGCACAGCTATCTATAAAGTCACAAATGATCCTCCTGTTGACAAAGAATGTGTGTTCGTGGGGCTGGAAGGGAAACCATCGGATCATTATCTGTGGCTGGCAGGCCAGGCTGCCAGGATGCTGAAAAAGGAAATTCCTCTTTCCCTGTCAATGCCGGAACGAAAAGGTGGAAATTAAGTTAAATATCCCGTTAATCTGACCAATGCGGGCCGGATTTGAATGACCATATCTACAGGGAGTATCTCTTAAATAAATAATTGGCAATAAGTATGTGGCTTTCATATATTTTAATATTTGTTGTTATGTCAGTCAAAAGTATTGAGAAGACCCGCTTTTTTGTACATTGGCTCAGGTTATGATTTTAAACCGTCCATAATTATTATTTTTGTAATTATGGAAGAAAAAATGAAGCCGGTATTCAATAAGCGTATTTTCTGGGATGTAAACTTCGGGCAGATTGATTATGATGCCAAAGCCAATTTTGTTATTGAAAGGGTATTTGAACGGGGCGATGTTGACGATATTCGTCAGTGCAGAAGATATTATGGCGATGAAAAAGTGACTGC
>JAFGXX010000038.1 GCA_016936435.1 Bacteroidales bacterium | reverse complement strand
GTCATTCGCTTCGCTGTCATTCGCTTCGCTGTCATTCAATAGTCATTGGTCCCGAGTTCTCGGGACGTCATTCATTGTTTTACAATTGAATGACAACTGAATGACAATCGAATGACAACTATCCCGATTGCTATCGGGAGACTAACCTACTATTCCTCCCACTCATCAGTACGAAACGATGATGCCGGTATACCTTCTGTATTGAAGAGATCACCAATAACAAAATCTTTGAAAGCATATCTTACCGCAACAGGCTGGTTTACCGTTGGCGAAAAAAGAGTAATGCCTGTTCCGGTTATGAACGCTTGTGCAGGATAGAATCTCTTATTGGCCCCGGCCACTTCAAAGCACGACAGCTCCTTCCCGAAAGAAGTGATCCCGTTTGCTGCATTATCGAATGTAAGTTTTACCTGGTTGCCATCTATTATCATCTCTTTTAATACTGGTCCCTCGCAGGCAAATCCCTTTTTGCCGTATGTCTTTACAAGGGCAAGGTAAGCGAGCCTGTCGCCTGCAGCCTTCTTGTTGGCCGGGTGGATACAGTCTTTTTCACCGGTATCCATTATGCAGGCCATTCCGAAGTTTGGTATAGCGGTTGAAGCTTTCAGCTGTGCCTCTCTGAGGAAAGCTGAATTTGCTCCTGTGGATCCGTAATCATAAGGTGCAATCTGAACATAATACATAGGGAATTCACCTATGCCCCACATAGCTCTCCAGTTGAGGGCCAGGCCGGGCATAAGTTTTTCATAACGTGCGTATTCGTTCCTGTTCGATTCTCCCTGGTACCAGATCGCTCCCCTTATCCCGTAACCTGCTATAGGATTGATCATTGCATTATACAGTACTGTAGGGGTTTGCTGTGACAGTTTTTCAGTATTGGCGGTCTTGTCGGGAAGCTGCACCCAGTCGAAATCACCAAAACCCGATTCACTTATCCATGGTTCAATGCGGGTCCCGCCCCAGCTGGTGTTTATAAGACCGACCGGAACATCGAGAGCTTGGTTGAGCAAGAGTCCGAAGAAATATGCCGTGGCACTGAACTGACTTACATTTTCAGGTTCACAGGGTTTCCACGATCCTTCAAAATCATCCAGAGGGGTGAGACTTGTCACCTTCGGAACTGTAATCATCCTTATCTGAGGATTAGAGGATGTGGCAATAAACTCATTTGAGCCTGTTATCGGTTGATTCCTGAATCCTTTCATGGGCATTTCCATATTCGACTGACCCGAGCAGACCCACACTTCACCGACAAGTACGTTTTTAAGTACAATGGTATTACCCTGGGTGACAGTTATTGTATATGGTCCTCCTGCAACAGGTGTGGAAACCTTTATTTTCCATCTGCCTGTCGCATCGGCCTTTGAAGTATATGATTTCCTGTTCCATGAGGTTGAAATCTTTACTGTGGAGTTAGCTGTCGCCGTTCCCCAGATTGCAGCTTCAGTCTGCTGCTGAATAACCATGTTGTCGGTAAATATGGAAGGAAGTTTTACTTCAGCCCTGATCAAAGCCTGGGAAACCAGAAGCATCAGTATCAGGGCACTGATTTTTGAAATGTATTGTTTCATGGGTTACTGTAATTAGTTTCTGATAATATTAAAAGGTAATAAATTGTAATGGTTCCGTTCTTCTTCATCCTATGTTATCGCCCTTATCTGTTCCATTATGTTTCCTGGTTCAAACACTTTTTTCCAGTCTTCTTTTATGAACTCTTTCAGGCCTCTCTGAAGTGCCTTGTTAGCTGCGTCTGAGAAGACAGCTCCCGGCAGTTCATTGAAGAGTACAGCCATCTGTATACGCAGGTGACCAAGCAGGAAATCCCTTGCAGCATCGGGCGGGACTCCTTTTTTCAGGATTTCTTCGAGTCCTTCACGTATCACATAAACACATGTTGAAGCCAGGGTCTCAACCAGTGCAGGTTCGAGCATGCCCATCTGCTCCACAGTGATACGGTGTGCTCTCCATACGGGAGCATAGAAGGTCCTGGCAAGCTGTTCCCCTCTCGCATAATCATCATCAGTACCCTGCATAAGTGAACATACTATGGCCTGCTTTGCCTTCAGTCCGCCGAAATGGTCTTTCATAGCTTCCTGGTCAGGTTCCCAGTTGAATATTGAAGGATGGCACGGATGGGTTACGAAATAAGATACATCTTTCCTTCTGAACAGTTTGCCCGCGAGGGCTGCTGCAGGATCGAGAGTCAGCACCATCGATCCCTTTTTCATCATTGGTATGATACCGGCCGAGACCTTCTCCAGGGCAACATCGGGGACTGCAAGTATCACCATATCTGATTCGGGAACGCAATCTCCGGGGGCCGTGACTTTTACACCCTTTTCTCTGAGTTTTTCTATACCTGCAGGACTGATCTCCACATATGAGACATTGTAATCTGATCCGGACAGGTTGTGAGTAAGCCTGAGCCCCATCTTGCCTCCGGCTCCGATTAATGTAACTTTATTCATGGTTTTTACGTATAATATTATATATACTCTTTTATTCTGATTGCATTTCCGCTTTTTGCCGATTCGTAGGCAGCCCAGACCAGCCTTACTGTCTCAAAGTTATCTTCTGCGGTGGTTTCAGCCTTAGCTTCTCCCAGCATGTCGAGGAGGATGTCATTGTTGCAGGCGACGATAGCAGGAGGCTCGGGTTCCAGCCTGTCGGTCTGCCAGTTGTATTTTTGCATACTGATCTTTTCGTGGATGGTTTTGCTGCCCACTGTTATTGCAAAGTTGTAACCGGCATCGAGTCTTACACTTCCCCTGTCGCCTTCAACAGCGATCAGAACCTGTGGAAAGATCTCCTTTTCAAGCGGAGAGCTGAAGGATATCTGCTGAACGCATACCATCCCGTTTCTCATACTCAGCATCGAGGTGGCCACATCTTCGCCCCTGATAGCCGGATTGACAGTCTGTATCTGCGTGTAGATGGTTTCAACTTCACCGAAAAGATAACGCAGCACATCAAACTGGTGTGAACCCTGGTCGGTGAGGGCGAACTGTTCAAGGGTGGCCAGGAAGGGTTGTGTCTCAAACAGGGGAAAGGCAGTGTTCCACATTGAATTACACCGGAATGGCCTGCCTATTACCCCTGATTCGAGGATCTGTTTCATCTTCCTTATCTGAGGCTGCCACCGGTAATTTTCATGGATGTAAAACTTTACACCGGCTTCCCTTGTTACCCTCATCATCTTTTTTGCCTCTTCGAACGAGGGAGCCATGGGTTTCTGGCAGATCACATCTTTGCCGTATTTTGCGGCCAGTTCGACAAACTTTGAATGTGTGTCGACATCAGTGATTATGTCGACAAAATCAAGTTCTTCATTTTTAAGCATCTCCTCAGCATCGTCGTAGGTCCGGGGAATGCCGAAACGCTCAGCCAGGCTGTCGGCTTTCGACCTGGTACGGTTGTATAAAGCCACACATTCGGCTCTTTCCAGTTCTTTCCATCCTCCCAGCTGGAACTGCGACCAGAAGCCGCAGCCGAGAATGGCAAAATTGAGTTTTTTCTTCATTAGCGTTTAATGTTTTAGCCAGCCTTCGATAAAACTTACCGATTGAGGTTCGACGTTGAAGGTATCCGCAGAACTAATTATGCGTTCAGTTTCGGCACCTGTCCACCGGTATGATACGGATGCCTTTCCGGAATTTGAATTATCGAGGCTGATGATCCTGAATAGTCCTTTGCAACATTCTATTTTCACGTTCTGCACTGTTGACGTAAAATTCACCAGCATAGCTTTTACTTTTCTGCCGTCGGTAAGTACGAGTGAATCAACAGCCAGAGGCCGGGAGCTGACACTCTTAATTCCGTCGAGCATCCTGTTGGAAAGGAAAAACCTTAGTGTAAACCATAGCGGATGAATGATATCCCTGTTTGATACTGAAGGACCCTGCTGAACATCCTGTTCTCCGATAAGCCCTCTTTTTCCGGTCGTCTCGAAGAATGTAAGACTTTCTGCGCCTGCTTCCGAAAGATATTTAAGGCTTCCGGCACACCAGCATGCCCCGTACATGGTTGAAGGCCTGTCGTCAGAAGCGGTTGTGTGGCCTGATAATTCTATAAATGACACATTTGCATTCAATCGCCGGTGTATCGTCAGAGGCGACACCATAATTCCTTTTCCGCCTGCAAATGCTTTTGCGCTGAGCACTGCATATTCCTGTGCTTTCAGGTTTTCAACAAGAGTCCTGTCGTCGGAAGCATGTTCCTGAGGATGGACAGAAAAACAGATATAATCATTACCGCAATCAGGTGGACGGTTACGGTTAAGCTCGGCAAAATTCGCATTTGTGCCTGTGACTGTTTTTGCATCCGGAACGACGGCGCTAATCATTGGAATTAGTTCACAGGCGAGTGTGCCAGGTGTGGCAGGAAGATCCCTGTGGAACAACAGTATGGAAGATATCCTCGGTTTACTGGCAGAATACCAGTTGATGAAATCATCGATCTGCTTCTTATGGGAGTCGTCGAAAAATAGGGCCAGTTCGATTGGTGAGCCGAGATCAGATGATTCTGTCAGGCATTTTTGTGCTGTTTCCGTCCACGACTGATCAAACATGTGAAAGTCGTATCTGAGATGATCGGGATGGAGTGCCCTGATAATATTGAGTGAATTACCCTTCAGGGTATGGCCGGGGGAAGAGCATATTCCAAGCCGGGGAAGGCTGAATTTAATGTCAGGGTAGAGATGTATTGCAATCTCGGAACGGTTTTCTTCTCCTCCGGATTGTTGTCCTTCAGCTTTGAATTCGACTTTCTGTGATATTTTAGTGCCGCTTTCCACTGTCACAGGGAAGGGTATGGAGAGAGGCGTTGAGTATGTCTTGAAGCTCGCATCGGTCCAGTTCCTCTGATCTTCAGTCTCAAAGACGTCTCCTTCAAAAGTTAACCGGCAGCTTATACCTTTTTCCATCCACCTCATCTCCCTTATGTCCCTGAACACCTGATGAGGATTTATTTCGGCAGGGAAAAAACTGTTTTCCACGGATCCGTCTGTATGTTCAATCACGCAGGTATTTCCCGCACACTCTTCGACAGGATGCAGAACGCAAAGTCCGATCCGGTTCTTCCGGAAAGTGCTGAGCGCTTCACCCGACATGCTGAAAATGATAGTGTTGCCGGGATTTCCTTCGATAAGGCAGTGAGCTCTGAAATTTATTTCACCCGACCGGTACAGGTATTGCAGTTTTATGGAGAATGAATTCTCATCCTGCTCAACTGACTCTTCCTCAATAAGGGGAGCCACAGTGAGCCATTGCACATCGCGTATGGCCGGATATATCATTCTGAGCAGCTCTGTCGTCCCTGCTGATAAATAGCGTAAAGAGCCCTGTTCGTAGAGCAGGGTGATGTTGCCAGCCCTTAGTGATGTTGCCATCAGATATTTACTTATAAAAAGCCTGTCCCCGTTTTTCTCTCAGCAATGACGAGAGATTTTCTACCGTAGTTGAATGAACGGCCGTCTCTGAAAGATTTATATTTTCATCCGGATCGCTTGCATGATCATAGAGCATCCTTGCGAGGGTTGAATCTTTTTTGTTTAACCATTCGGTGTAGAAAAGGTCCTTTTTGATAATAGTGACTCCTGTATTGAATTTACATACGGCAAAGTCATCTTCCGTCCTGCCGGGTTTTATTAATCTTTTTGTCAGGCTTTCGCCTTCGAGATGTGAAGGCAGGGGCAAACCTGTAAGGTCGCAGAGGGTGGGGTATATATCTATATACTCCGTTATGCTGTTACATTCATCTCCCTTTGTCAGTCCTGGTACGCTTATCATAAGCGGGGCATTGAGCGATGTGTTGAAATTGCAGTGTTTGCACCACATTCCGTGTTCTCCGAGGTTCCAGCCATGGTCGCCCCATAGTACAACTATTGTGTTCTCTTCGAGGCCACTGTTGCGGAGTTCATCAAGCACCATTCCAATCAAAGCGTCGGTATAGCTTACGCATGCATAATAACCGTGACGGAGCCTGTTGGCAGCAGAGTCGGTGAGCGGACCTTTTTCCGGGATTGAAAAATAGTTTCTCAGTTCACCCCACTGGTGAATTGCCTGTCTGGGAGCATCCTGAGGCGGAGAGGGGTTGTCGGCAACACCAATTACCGCGGGGTCGTACATATCCCAGTATTTTTTTGGTGCATTGAAGGGTAGGTGGGGTTTCAGGAAGCCTACAGCAAGAAAGAAAGGCTTATCGGAGTCCCTGAATTCCCTCAGGTGTTTTATGGCCTTCAGGGCTGTCTGTCCGTCGAAATATGAAGTGTCGGGAACATCGGCACATTCGAAGGGCATGCCTCTTTTTATCAGCGTATCTATCTTCAGATTTTCTTCGGTAAGGTAGTTTCGCCAGCTGCCTTTTCCCGAAGGCCGCCATTCCACATCCCATCCGTTGCGGCTATCGTACTGATGATGAAAAACCTTGCTGAGGGATACGGTGTGGTAACCGTTCCTGCGAAAATACTCAGGTAAGGTCACAGCCTCCGGATTATCCTTATCAGCCCAGGTGTCGAAGCTGATGAAACGGTAACTTGTGGGTCTTGTCCCGGTGAGAAGGCTTGCCCTGGAGGCACCCGAAACAGGTACGTTGCAGTATGCTCTGGAGAATATTACCGACTGTGATGCCAGACGGTCGATATTCGGGGATTTAACAATATTGTTGCCGAAACACCCGAGTTCAGGGCGAAGGTCATCTACTGCGATGAACAGGATGTTTGGTTTTTCGGAGAGGGTGGATTTAACATTTCCCTTGTTGGTGCAGGCTGTGGCTGCAATTAGACCCATTCCCATCAGCAACCCTTTTTGTAGCTGATGGTAAGTGTTAATAACTTCATTATGGTTCATGGTCAGTCAGGTTTTCTCAAAAATAGCACAGAATTTTCAAATCGGAGGAAATTTACCGGAAAAGTTCCTTTTTGGTGTGAAATCAATATCTGAGCTTATTAAGATACTCAGCAGCCGATTTCAGACAGCCAATGCCATCTGTGACATTATCTCTTTCGACCATAAAATGTTGTATTCCCTGAGAATAAGCTTCCCTGAATACGGGGCGAAAATCAATGATGCCGTTTCCCGGGCACTCAAAATCCATGGTGGTACCCGAAGCCATATCCTTGATATGTAAAATGTTGAATCTTCCCGAATATTTTTTCATTATTTCAACAGGATTGGCCCCTCCCTTAGCTGCCCAATAGATATCGAGTTCACATTTGACAAGTCCGGGATCAGTATTATTCATCAGGAAATCAAAAGGGAGGCCTTCATCCATCGGGATGAATTCCTTGTCGTGGTTATGCCATGAGAATTCAAGTCCCTTATCATTGCAGAGACTACCCAGAAAATTAAGGCGTTCTGCACTTTTTTTACAATCGGCGAGACTGAATGGGCCTCCGGTGTACCATGGCCAGTACACAACAGCTATCTTAACCTTTAGTTGAGTTAAGAGATCGAGGCTTTTTTTAAGATCTTCATCTGATGATTTAAACTCGAAACCTCCTGCCACATGTTTCAGTCCGGTTTCCCTGAGATATGACAGGAATCCTTCGGCGCTCTCACCCATGTAATTGCCTGTTTCAATCTCAGTATAACCGAAGGAAGCAGCTTTTTTCAGAGCTCCTTTCCAGTCTTCTCTCAGTTCTGTACTGATTATTCCGCTAATAAAGCCAAAGTTTCCGAGTTTCTTCTTTCCCTGCAGGGCAAACAGATCTGCTGAAAGCATCGCCGCATAGGCTGCGATGGCTGTTGTTGAGATAAATTTTCTTCTGGTTATCATGTGTTCAGTTTTTATCATATGTTTTTTAACCACGGACTTACACAGAGTTTCACGGAGTTTGCACGGAGGGAAAGAACAGTGTAACTCCCCCGATAGATCGGGGCAGGCAGTGTTCAATACCGTGTTACTCCGTGGTAAAGGATTCAATATTAAACTGAAGGCAAGGTCCAGGGTTTACGGTATGATGGAGTAATAAGCTGGTTTGCCTTTTCGCTGTTGGTGAACCTGTTGTTTGTTTCATCCCAGATCAGAACAGGTTCTCCGGTTCTCGCAGCTAAATTCGGGATATGTACATGAAGCGCTGCATTTCTTCCTGTTTCAGGCGGACAGGCCGGTTTAGTCCCGTTCCTTATAGAATCGAGGAAGTTTTTAACATGTTCTCCATGAGATTCCTTTCCTTCGGCAAAGCTGTAATCTTCAGCTTTTGCTTTTTTCGCCTGTGCGTCCCATTCGGGATAAATTTTTAATTTGTTCCTGTCGACTGTTATCGTTGCATTATCACCGGTGATTGCGAGTCCGTAAGGCATGTTCCATGGTGATGGTCCGCGTTGTACTCCTCCTGTTACATCGAAGTTGATAACGAAATCATTATGAGGATATATCACCGACATTGAATCAAATGTTTCGCGGCTTCTCGGTTCATGGAAGGTGTTGCCTCCATATACCAGGACTTTCTCAGGGGGAGCTTCAAGGCCTCCTGCCCATAAGCCGATATCGAGTAAATGAACTCCCCAGTCAGATACCAGTCCTCCTCCGTAATCCCAGAAATGACGCCAGTTACCATGAAATCTTGATCTGTTGAATGATCTTTCAGGTGCTGGTCCGAGCCACATTTCGAAATCGATACCCTCAGGGACTGGTTCATCAGGAACGATCTGAGATCCTGCCCCGTATTCAAAGTTGGCCCAGATATTTATCTTTCTTAGCTTACCGGCAGATCCGTTATTCAGAAGGTCCACAGCTTTCCTGAAAATAAAACTGCTGCGCTGCTGCTGCCCTACCTGGACAATCTGTTTATTATAATATCTGCCCGCTCTGACCATGATATTGCATTCCTGGATGGTGTTGGCCATCGGTTTTTCCACGTAGACATGTTTGCCGGCCTGAAGTGCATATACTGTCATCAGGCAGTGCCAGTGGTCGGGTGTGCCAATGATGACAACATCAATATCTTTTTGCTCCAGTAATTTGCGGAAATCTCTGAACAATTTGGGCTTCTGGTCAAAGGTTTTCTGAATTTCTGCCGCCCTGTCATTAAGAATTGTGTTATCAATGTCGCAAAGGGCACTGCATCTGATGCCCTGATTTGAAAGATGATGCTTCAGAATGCCGAAACCCATGTTTCTGCATCCAACCAGTCCGACATTAAGTGTATTATTCGGTGATACAACTGATGTCAGGGTCCCGGGCAGGCCTATAGCAGATAATCCGATCCCTGCAGAGCCAAGTGCCGTTTTGCTGATAAATTTTCTTCGGTTCATAGGTGCTTGAATTTAATATTGTTGATGACAATCGCAATATGAATAAATCCTTACCGGATGAAAGCAAATTTTTTATGTATATCGATGAAATTCACGATTCGGTTAATAAGAATAAATATAAAAGCTATAAATTTGGTATACTTATCCCGATAAATTTATAAGATTTAAATGATTCTAATTGCCTTTTAAAACATAATTCAGCCTTGAAAATCAATTATTATATTGCCGGAATAGGGGGCCTGTTATTGCTTCCGGCCTGTACAGATGAAGAATCCCCAAAGGAAAATCCGAATATTGTCTTTATCCTTGCCGATGACCTGGGGTATGGCGATATCAGTTTCCTGAATCCTGATTCCAGGATCAGAACCCCTAATATCGACCGGATCGCTCAGTCCGGTGTAGCTTTCACCGATGCGCATTCGGGTTCTGCTGTAAGCTCCCCCACAAGATACGGGATCCTGACAGGGAGATACAGCTGGCGAAGTGAACTGAAGAACGGGGTTCTTAATGGTTACTCCGGAGCACTTATTTCTCCTGAACGTAAGACGATGCCTCAAATGCTGAAAGAAAGGGGATACACTACTGCATGCATTGGCAAATGGCATCTCGGATGGAAATGGAACAATATCGAAAAGGGTAACGACAGCATCGATTATTCGGAGAAAATAACAGACGGTCCAACAGAGAGAGGCTTCGATTATTTCTTCGGATTTAGCGGGTCGCTCGATATGCCTCCGTATGTTTATGTCGCGAACGATCAGCCAACATCACTACCCGACAGAGTCACTTCAGGTAATAATATCCAATATGGCAACCCTGGTTATGATGGTTCATTCTGGAGGGAAGGACCGACAGGAAGCGATTTTTATCATGAGGATTGTACTCATGAGTTTTTCAGCAGGGCGGGCAGATACATTGAAGAAATGGCTGCAAATGAAGAACCCTACTTCCTCTATCTCGCTCTTCCTTCTCCTCATACACCCATTTTACCGACCGGTGATTTTAAGGGCAGGTCGGGCATTAATCCCTATGCCGATTTCATACTTATGATAGACAGTGAAATAGGGAATCTCCTGGAGCTTATTGAAAGATCAGGTGAGAGCAGCAACACAATTGTTGTGTTTACCTCCGACAATGGTACGGCTCCGTGGGCAGATATTAAAACGCTCCAGTCTATGGGGCATAATCCATGTTATGTATTCAGGGGGCATAAAGCCGATCTTTATGAGGGTGGACACAGGATACCCTGCTTTATGCAGTGGCCCGCAAAGATAAAAAAACCGCATGTGGTTGAACAGACAATCTGTCTGAACGACTTCATGTCGACATTTGCGGCAGTTACAGGCTACAGACCTGCTGATAATGAGGCAGAAGACAGTTATAACCTTTTGCCTGCGATCTTAAAGCCCGGCTATCGTAAAACAATCCGGGAAGCAACAGTCAGTCAGTCTGTTAACGGAAATTTTGCAATCAGAAAGGGCGAATGGAAGCTTTTAATGAGCCCGGGATCCGGCGGTTGGAGTTTCCCCCGTCCCGGAAAAGATGAGAAAGGGTTGCCGGCTGTTCAGCTATACAACATTAAGGAAGATCCTTCGGAGAAGATAAACCTGCAGGCTGAACATCCTGAGATTGTGAAAGAATTAACAGATCTGCTTAAGAAATATATTGAAGAAGGCCGCAGCACACCGGGTGTTCCGCAAAAGAATGAAGGGGAATTTCCCGACAGGTTGAGGTTCTGGTAATGACTGTTATTACATATTAAGGCTGAAATGATTTAAAATAATTTGCTGTTCAGCTTATTCATTACCCTCCAGAACTCATCTGTTGCAATCTGCTGGTCAGCATCCTCAGCCTGCCAGATTTTACCATCTGCATTTTCCTCAAGAAGTGGATATCCTTTCTGGTCTACGCCTGTACATTCATATTTTTTCCAGCGTATCACATAATCCGGTCTGGTAAGCAAGATGGCGGGATGACCGTCGAAATCTGCTTCTGCAGGTAATCCGTTGGAAGGATGTTTTTTTTCATACATCCATCTGAAAAATGGTACGTTCTGATCCAGGTCATTCAGTATTCGTTCTTTCGGTACAAGCGGAGGTTTCATATAAACTGTAGCCCTTTTGTCAGGGGGACCGATGGGTATTGACACAACCCTGAGCCTGCTCATAATAATAGTCCATGCCCACGGATCAAGGGCTGCATTATAATCGATTTTTGTCCCTCCGAAAACACCCATTACAACGACTTTATCGGCAATTGACGGATCGAGGAGGCAGGCATTTGCAACTGATGTAAGCTGTCCGCCTGTGATAATTACCAGTGGTTTTTCAGGGCTGGCTTTGATAGCCTGACTTACAATAAAATGAGAAGCATCAATATCAAGCGGTTCTGTGTCTTCGATTCTGTTGCTTTCAGGTCGCGTAAGCTTTTTGTTTGTGCCCGAAAAGAGTTCAGGAAGATTTTTTAAACCGCTCTTTAGGGCAAGGTCCATTATATATTTACGTCCTTTTACGAATTTCGGATATTCGCCCGGTGAGTAGGTCGTGACTATCCCCTTCAGTTGTATTTCTCCCACACCTGAAAGAGCCATAAGGTATTCATCGGTATATACATCACGGTGATCGTCGTTGTCGTATATTACAATACAATGCCGGGGCAATGGCAGAAGGTCCAATTTATTCTTTTCAGAAAAGGCTGAACCGGTACCGACCGTAATGAACAAAAAAACAATTGAAAAAAAGTAATCCTTCATTTTTGGGTTGACAACGAAGTTTTTAGTAATAAACAGAGCATTCCCTTTTTCCGCATGGCTAATTCCTTACAAACCATCTTGATAATATAAGGAGCGTAACGTTTTATATAGGCTAATTATACGGCATATGAAACACTGCTCCTATTTAAATTCTTTGACAAAGAATATGAACAATTGATTTTTGAAAATGGAAATAATCTTTCAGGATTTCAAATTAACAGCATCAATAAATTTATTTATGTCCTCCTTATTACATCGGTAACGCTGGAGATTTACATATTTCCGTTTTCCATCAACCTCCCTGTAAAGGTCTTTGCCTTCAAAAGTGAGTTTATCAAACCGGATGCTCCTTTCCATAATTCCAAAAAGACCATACACTTTAAGCTTCTTGACATCAGGATCGTATTTTATGAATTTTCCGCCAGAAACTGCATAAATTCCCTGGATAAAGCTAAAAAGTGACATTGCGTAGATTAGGTACTTAATCACTTTATCATCACTTGTAGAAACATAGGCAATTATTGCCAAAAGGACTGAAATTATGAAAAAAAGTACTGAATATGCCAGATTGAATCTGATTTCAATACAATTTCCTGGCTGAGATTGTTTGTCTGTTTTCATAATGTTTCTTGTAAATTAAAGAACATTCGGTTAAGAATTAGTAAATTTAGGAAAGAAGACAGAATAAATCAATTATTTATCTTGCACTTTTAAGATTAGTAAAATATGAAACCCACATGTTATTCCTGACACAAACAAGCATGAAAATAATTGTCGAAACATGTGGGTTCCATGTGACCATAAAAAATAAAATTATATGAGTATCGGGAATCATGAATATAACATTAAATTTTTATCACTTAAACCCCCTTCCCAACCTTCCCCCACGGGGGAAGGAG
>JAFGXX010000216.1 GCA_016936435.1 Bacteroidales bacterium | reverse complement strand
TCTTCCGTCTTCCGTCTTCCGTCTTCCGTCTTCCGTCTTCCGTCTTCCGTCTTCCGTCTTCCGTCTTCCGTCTTCCGTCTTCAAACATACATATCATCAATATCAGCCTCAGACAGTTCAATAAACAGACGGCTAATCTTTATCACCACAGCTTCAAAATACTGTGCCCCCTTTTCAGGAGTTGCCGCCGAGGGATCACCAACACCGGTATCGGCTGTCACCTGTGACCATTTTCTTTCCGCCCAGGCCCATTTTTCATTGAAGGCATTTATCCTGAACTTCTTAGCCTGTCCTTTACCAGCCTCGCTTAGCGGCAGAACCAACTCAGGCACAAGGTATTGCATAAGGCTTGTTTCCATTTCGTCGGCATGACCTCCCTCCTTTTCAAAGTACCGGGATATTTCGACCGACCTGAACCAGTCGCAGGTTGAAATGAACATCCTGCTGTAAAGTGTCCCGAGTTCCCTTATCATCTGACGGAAGTCGTTACCTCCATGTCCGTTGAGAATCAGAAATTTCCTGACCCCGTGACGCTCAAGTGAAGCAGCAATATCTTTCAGTATTGTAAACTGTGTTGAAGGATTCATGTTGATATCGAACCTGATATCAAGCTGTCCGGTGTTTACGCCGAATGGTATGGCAGGGAGAACCATTAGTCTGGCTCCGTATTCCACGGCTCTCTTAGCTGCCTCTGCGGCTATTCTTTCCGTCTCATAGTTGTCGGTCCCGTAGGGAAGATGGTAATTATGAGCTTCTGTGGCGCCCCATGGCAGCACAACCAATTCTATTTCTTTGTTTTGCAATGTTTTCCAGTTTGTTTCGGCCAGGATGTACGATCTCATGTTTTCAATGAATTTTAAGCTAATTTTAAAGATAAACTGATTTTTAAAGGTAATACAGATTGGAATGAGAGTGATGAAAAATTTGTTTTTTGTCGTATTGTTTAATAATTTAGTAACCCGGATGCCGGACCAACCTGATTAATATGAAAAGGAACAGTTTCTTCTTTGAACTTATTAAGAGTCCACCGTTCATATTCTTCATTATACTAACCCTCCTGATAGTGCTGGGGGTAGTCATCTCCAACCATCGTGAAAAGGCCATCCAGATGAAGGAAGATGTTCTGTATATCCAGCCACATCCGGGACAGTAGAAACAATTTTCTGCTGCGCTACTTAAAAAACCTGCCGGCCGGGTAATTTTACTTTGTTTGTTGTAACAAGAAGAACTGCATCTTTTCCTTCAGTGGATGTAATAGTGTTTTTTCCCTTCTTCAGCTTCGTTTTTTCACCCCACTCGCCGGAGGCAGTATTGAACCATCTTCCCAGTAGTCGTCCCCTGGCAGAGGAAAGATCAATATCTGCAGTCCCTCCCTGCGGAAGGTAGAATATAAAGATATCAGGTTTTAATGAAAGGCAGTATCCGTTTGTTGTAAGTTCATCCGAAGGCGAGAGCCTGGCGAATGGCAGGATTTCGAAGAAATTCCTCAGGTGTTTCAGTTCAGTAGCTGCGCTGCCCGGGCCGGGTATTCCCATATAAAAATAGCTTACTCCGTTGCTCCAGTCGCCATAGGTGGCATATCCTCCGGCCATGGCTATTGCCCAGTGGCACCGACGAACCCATTCACCGTTCATGCCATGGCCTGAAGGAGAGTCTGTCCTCCCTTCATAACCATATTCCTCGTTTACGTAAGGCTTTGGTACATTCCTGTAACTCAGCGCCCAGTTATGAACTGAGTCCATGTCTCCGTACTGTTGTGTAATGATAAAATCAGCCCAGGGGGAGTCATTATAGAAGAATTCAGCATAGGCGTGTGCAGAAGCCAGCCGGTCGTAAGGGTCCTGTTCCTTCACAAAATCACCCATTGTGTTTCCCCATGCTTCGCTACGGAACTCATTATGTTCATTTCCCAGATCCCACCACACATTATCGAATGCAGCCAGCCTGGCAACAGCATATTTATAAAGTCTGTACTCATTCCGGGTAAGCGTACCGAGCTCCCGTGGCAGATTCTGTTTTTCGATAATCAGTATGCATGTTGCGATAATACCTTTTTCGCGCATAAGTCTGACTGCCCTTTCGGCACGCTGCCAGTGCGACACGTTAAAACGTTCAAAATCATAATCATGAGCCTTGCCCTTCCATGCAGGCAGAGGGTTCACCCTGCCGGAAAATGCACCGTAATTGGGTGATTTCCAAGGATCTTCAGGAACACCATGATCAACATCATCACTGGTCCGGTTATCGAAGTCACGCGGATATCCTGTCAGCAGGAAACGTATCTTGTTAAAACCATGCTGATGACAATAATTTATCGTTTCTTCTATCTGTTCATCGCTGTTGCTGATGTCGAGAAGGTTGTAGGCAGTATATCCCAGGTGATAAAATGGTTCCCCTGTGCCTTTGAAAACAAGATGACGCGGGCTTGCAGGGTTCGTAATTACGGGGCCCTTACCTTCTCCGGGATCGCAGCTAAGACTGCCGCTGAAGACCCGGTTAAGGTTATCTCCCTTTACCGTGATCTGATATGTATAAACTGCTCCTTCCATTCCGGGAGAGTAACGTAATCGAAAGACAGAGCCGTCATCCGAATCGCAGAACCCAGATACCCTGTCCGATGAGTCGTCGCGCGTAAAAACACCTTCAATTTCAACATCGGCAAACGGATTCTCAAAAGACTGCCCGGAAACCGTGAACACAAACTCCGCGGTCTCAAAGACACTAACCCCGGCGGGGGCTTGCATTTCCACTTTAACATCTGCAAAAAGCATCATTATCGACGAAAAGTGAACCAATGTGCATAAAATCAATCTGTACATAAATTTTTATTCTTTTTTAACATTTATATTTTCAAATTCAGAGGCTCAACTTACTTTCTTTAAAAAAAACTTGTAGATTTGGCTTGTGTTGTTTAAAAGCAAAATTAATCTATTACCTAACCAATCCTTAACCACCATGAAAAAAATCTTAAATTCCTCCTGAAGCCTGAAATTCTATTCAGGCCTTTTTAAAGTGTTTTCATTTGTAGTTTTTTTCCAGAAACCAGGCATGGTGATATATATTTGTTGAAATTGCTATGCTTTAAAACCAACTCACAATTATGAAAAAAAACCTGCAGAAACGGGTTCTCTCATACGACAGAACCCTGCAATGAAGATTGCCTGTTGCAGTCAGGTTTTTATTTTTCCTTGTTTTCTTTTCTTTTTGTATAGCAGGTAACGGGCTTGTCATTGCTGACAATCCTGACGACCAGCAGAATACAAAGAGGATCACCGGAACGGTAACCGATGAGTCGGGTAATCCGCTTCCGGGTGTATCGATTGTTGTAAAGGGAACATCGATAGGAGTAGCCTCCGGAATTGACGGTAGGTATATCCTTGATGTTCCTGTTGACGCCAGAACCCTTGTGTTCTCCTTTATAGGCTATACAGCCCAGGAAGTTGAGATCGGAAGCCGTTCAGTTATCGATGTGTCCCTTGCTGAAGAATTGACCGGTCTTGATGAAGTGGTAGTGGTAGGATACGGAACCCAGAAGAAAGTCAACCTAACAGGAAGTATCACTGCCATAAAGGTTGCTGAACTTACTGAAATAACCGTACCGACACTTACCCAGGCTATTATGGGAAAATCGCCCGGTCTCTTTATCAAGAACGTGAGCGGTCAGCCCGGAAGGGATAATAATGTCAGCTATAATATCAGGGGCTTTGGAACTCCTTTGATAATTATTGACGGGATGCCGTCAACTTCGGAAGTCTTCAACCAGCTTGACCCGAATGACATTGAAGATTTCAGCATCCTTAAAGATGCTGCTGCCGCAGCCATTTACGGTTCACGTGCCGGTGAAGGTGTAATCCTCGTAAAAACCAAACGTGGTAAATTAGGAGCAGAAGTAACAATCAGCAGTAACTTCAGCACCCAGTTTTTTACGATCATTCCGGATTTCGTTGATTCGTGGACATACGCTGCAATGGAGAATGTATCCTACCTTAATGACGGGAAAACACCCCCATGGACAACTGAACAGCTTCAGACCTTAAAGGACGGGTCCGATCCGAATAAATATCCCAACACCGACTGGTGGAATCTTACACTGAGGAAATATGCACCGCAGCTCCAGACTAACATTAACATTCAGGGAGGAACCGATAAGGTTAAGTATTTCGTTTCAGCAGGGTATTTCTACCAGGAGGGTATGCTCAGATCCAACGACACCAAAGTAAACAGGTACAATCTCAGATCAAACATCGACGTTGCCCTGACGAAGAAACTAAATATGGGTGTCGACCTGAACATCCTTAATAAAGATTACGACGGATGCCTCTATGAAATGGAACGAGGCAGTTATGTGGGTATCATGACAATGATGTTCAGAGCACGGCCGTATTATTCAGCACAATGGCCCGATCCTACAAAGCTTGTTGGTCAGGAGTCGCCGGAGAAATATTCGTACAGCGAAAATGTTGGATATAAACAACAGGATGTCGTTACTGGTGATATTAAACTGTCACTTGACTATAAACTTCCATGGAACCTGAATGCAAAAGCTATTTTCCAGATCAACCGGAATTATGACAGATACAAGCAGAAGCAGAAACGGAGTCCGACTTATTACTATGACTGGGATTCAGATGTTTATACACTGGCCAGTTATATTAATTCATATACCTCGATTTACGAATCGATCGATATTCGCTATAACCTGAACCAGCAGTATTTCCTTACATGGGGAAAACAATTCAATGATCACAATATCAATGCATTGGCTGTTTATGAAGTCCTCAGCGATGAAAGAGATTATTTCAACGCCCGGCGTATCAGGTACGATTTCGACCTCGATTACCTGTTTGCAGGTCCCGACCT
>JAFGXX010000037.1 GCA_016936435.1 Bacteroidales bacterium | reverse complement strand
TGCCTGTCGTCGGGCATCCCGCTGATTTCCCGCACATTCGTCCCGTCTATATTCATTATGGTGAATCCCTTGTTCCATGTCTGCCGGCTGGGACCGAAAAGTGCCGGGTTGATCCTCAGACCCGCCAGCCTGAGCTCTTCCTGTGAGAGCTCACTTATGGTTATTAGCGCCGGACGCTCGATGACTATAATATTTTCATGATCGGGGCTGACCGACACTGAAGGTGTTGGAGAAGTATCAACTATTTTTACTATCTCCGCAGGAGGAAGCTGATATTTAAGAGAGCCCTGTGAAAATAGCATGGCAGAAGACGCTGCCAGAATGGTAATTAGGATGATCCTGAGTTTCATGATTTTTATGGTATAACTTGTTAATTTTAAAATCGGGACAGAGTTTTTCTTCTTACAGTTACCATACAATTATACTAAAAATAGATGTTTCTTTTATTACATTTGCCGCGTAAAATAACTTCCTTAAACATATTTCGGCAAATGAGTGACTTTTTTGAAGACAGGATATCTGACAGACTCGGAGGCAGGAATTTCGGCAAATCGACGGAGATATATAAATTCGAGCTTATCAAGCGTGCCAAGGCAGCAGCCAGGAAGGAACATCCGGGTATTGAACTTATCGACATGGGTGTCGGAGAACCTGACTGGCCTGCAGATCCACTTGTTGTCAAAGCATTGGCTGAAGAGGCAGGGAAACCTGAAAACCGGTGGTATGCCGACAATGGTATCCCTGAATTTCAGCAGGCAGCAGCCATCTATCTTGAGAAGGTTTACGGGCTGAAGGATATCAACCCGTCGGAGCATATCGTTCACGGTATAGGCTCAAAACCTGTTCTCGCCATGCTTCCCCTGTGTTTCATAAACCCCGGCGACTACCTTCTTACCACGGTACCCGGATACCCTGTAACGGCAACCTATACGAAATACCTGGGCGGTGAGGTCTTCAACCTCCCATTGCTTGAGTCAAATTCCTTCTTCCCCGATTTCAGCATCATCCCGCCAAACGTACTGAAAAAAGCCAGGCTCCTCTATATCAATTATCCGAACAATCCGACCGGCGCTGTCGCCACACCGGAGTTCTTCGACAGCGTGGTTGAATTTGCATACAGGAACGGCATTGTAGTGGTTCACGATGCTCCCTACAGTGCCCTCACTTTCGACGGTAACAAGCCCCTCAGCTTCCTCTCTGCAAAAGGCGCGATGGACGTCGGCGTTGAAGTCCATTCACTGTCCAAAGCCTTCAACATGACAGGATGGAGGATCGGGTTCTTGTGCGGAAACAGCCATGCCGTAAAGGCTTATGCCACAGTGAAAGACAACACTGACTCAGGTCAGTTCAGGGCTATCCAGAAAGCTGCTATAGCTGCACTTAATAATACAGAGATCACTTCCCGTACCGTGGAAAAATATTCAAGGCGCTTTGATCTTCTCGTAAAAGCACTTAAGGACCTGGGGTTTGATGCAAAAAAACCCGGAGGTTCATTTTATTGTTATGTGAAAGCACCTTCAGGCACAAAAGATGGAAGATCATTTGGTTCGGCAACGGAGTTTTCGGAGTACCTCATTAAAGAAGCCCTGATTTCAACAGTCCCCTGGGATGATGCGGGAAAATACTTAAGGTTCTCAGTTACATTCGAAGCCGGAGATGAGGCCGCTGAAAAAAAGGTAATTGATGAAATGAAAAAAAGGATGGAGAGGCTCAGGCTTACATTCTGACCCGGATACAGGGGATAACTTATCAAAAACGTTCTGCATGCCTGAAATATCAGCAGTAATAATAGCCTATAACGAGGAACAATTCATTGAAAGGTGTCTTGCTTCACTTGACGGTATTGCAGATGAAATTGTTGTGGTCGATTCTTTTTCCACAGACAGCACTCCTTCAATTTGTTCACGCTTTAATGTGAAGTTCAGCACTCATCCTTTCGAAGGATATGTTCAGCAGAAAACCTATGCAACATCGCTCGCATCATTTACCTGGGTTTTATCAATAGATGCCGACGAAGCCCTCAGTGAGGAATTGCGTAAATCGATCCTGAAAATAAAAGATAATCCGGTCTTTGACGGATACGTTTTCAACCGGCTCAACAACTACTGCGGGAAATGGATAAGACACTCCAGATGGTATCCCGACAGGCACCTGAGGCTTTTTAACAGGGAAAAAGGCAGGTGGACAGGGATGAATCCTCACGATTCCTTCAGACTGAACCGGGGATGTCGCACGAAAAGATTAAAGGGAGACCTCCTGCATTGGTTTTATTCATCTGTTGAGGAACATGTTGAAAAGATGAACAGTTTTTCGACCATCAGTGCTTCCGAGTTATTCAGGCTTGGAAGGAAGGCAGGAGCCTGTACTCCTCATTTTCACCTGGTCTGGAGTTTTTTCAGATCCTACATCCTTAAAGCCGGTTTTCTTGACGGTCATCTGGGGTATACCGGTTGCATGATAACAGCAATGGGCAGTTTCCTTAAATATGCCAAGCTGAGGCAGATGTATTCTATCGAAAAAAAGGATAAAGGTTCCAAAAGTGAACTTTGAAGACGACATAAAAAACTCATTGAAATGTCTCCGTGAAGGCGGAGTGATCCTGTATCCAACAGATACCATCTGGGGCCTGGGATGTGATCCGACCGATCCCATAGCTGTGCAGAAGGTGTTCAGTATAAAGAAAAGGGCTGAAAGCAGGAGCCTGATCATTCTGGTCAACAGCACCGAAATGCTTGCACGTTATGTTAAAGAGGTACCTGCTACAGCTTTTGAACTCATTGCTGTTTCCGACTCACCTCTCACCATCGTATATCCCGAAGGAAAAAACCTTGCCCCCGGTGTCTGCGGTGAAGATGGGTCTGTTGCCATAAGAGTCTGCAGAGAACCTTTCTGCAGTGAGCTTATTTCCAGATTCCGTAAGCCCCTCATCTCAACATCGGCTAACATAAGCGGGAACAGTGCTCCTGCAAATTTCAGTGAAATTGACAACTCGGTTATATCTCAGGCGGCTTATGTTGTCAGGTACCGCCAGGAAGACCTGCAGAAAAGCCAGCCTTCGTCAGTAATACAAATTTACAGTGACGGCAGCCTGAGGATCTTGAGAAAGTGAAAATATTTCTCCAGCTTCTTCTGATCCTTTTCCTTAGTTTATTTCCGTCAGTCCCTCCGGCAGATCCATGACGATGATCTTCTTTTTTATATCTGTTGAAATGATAAGGTCATCGTGAAAGGGGATCAATATTGCTTTATTGTCAGCTGCTGACAATTCCAGAAGCAGCTGACCAGGATTTTCAATTATCCTCGTTATGGTACCTGTTAAAGTACCGTCAGACAGCATTATTTTAAATCCCTTTATTGAGCCGGTGTCCTTTTCCTTACCCGGAGCTTTGCCCGAAGTGAGGAAAATCCTGCATCCTGCAAATTCTCTCACCCGGTCGAATGAGTCATAGCCTGAAAATTTCAGCCTTAATATATCTCCGCCCCGGTATTCATGATCTTCAATAAAAAATGGAACCGGTTTTCCTTCAAATTCAATGAAAACCGACTCCATTTCAGGAATTTTTTCTACAAAGGTTCTTTCAAGCTTAACTGTGACGGCGCCTTCGAAACCATGAATCTTTGAGATCCGCCCAAGCAATATGGTGGCGTTATAGCCCATTTTGCGTCAGACACCGATGAACCATGTTATTCTGCGGGTTTCTCTTCAGTACTTTCTTCCGCAGCGGGAGCTTCATCAGCGGGAGTATCTGTTGCTTCTGCAACAGGTTCCTGATTATCAGCTGTTTCAGCAACCGGTTCAGCTGATTCTGCTGCTACTGTATCTTCAGGTGAGGGACTCTCCTGACCAGTTTCAGCTTCAGCTTCAG
>JAFGXX010000007.1 GCA_016936435.1 Bacteroidales bacterium | reverse complement strand
CTTAAAGTGGCAAGGATAGGGACTGTTATAATGGCTGTTGCTGTTACAGTGGTTGCCCTGATGAAACTGGGGCTCATTGCCCAGCTTGTCTCTGTTGCCTTTTCAATGGCAGCATGTACCATCTTCCCTCTTTTTCTTCTTGGTATCTGGTGGAGCGGATCAAACAGGGCAGGAGCCAAAGCCGGTCTATTAGCCGGGAGTATAGTGACTGCAGTGTCGCTCACATATTTCATTGTTGGCCTCAGCGGAAAAGCGCTGCCCGGACAGGAATTTATTTCTTACTGGCTTAATGTATGGTATTTTGCATGGGTAGGAGCTCCTCTTGCTGTTATTGTGAATATTGTTGTATCATTATTGACTAAACCCACACCGCTGGAGATCAAAAAGTTCCTTGCCGAGCAGGTTCATAACTGATGAGATTCGGAGATATTTTTACTGTTACAAGAGGGACGAAGGTAATATTGATAATAACCTTCTCAGTAGCTTTTACAGCTTCTCTGTTTGCTTATTTTTATTACAGCACTATTAACCGATCAGAGGATCCAAGGATTCTGGAAGCCCGGATATTATTAAATGAATACGACAAAATATCATCATTTCAGAATCCTTCAGAATCATTCCGCAAACTTGATTCTGCAATGGTAATTTTCAGATCATTTCCCGATTACCAGCATTCTTTTGAGACAGGAGTGATTTATAACAACAAATGCAGTAGCCTTTTAATGAAGGCCTTGTATGACACGACCCTGAGTAATAATGAGAAGAATACATTACTTAACCTTGCCCTTGAATATTGTGACAGCGGCATTTATATTTATAACAGATGGATTGCAGAGTGGGGCAGCCTGACTCAGGATGAGATCGAAGCCAGGCTTGTCCCTTTCATGAGACGGGAAGACCCTGCCCTCTCTCATAATTTTGAAAGTATCTTTAAGCGCAGGACAAAAAATATACTTATGGCCCAGACAGAAACGCCGAGGCGACTTTCGGTAAGTCTGACAAATAAAGCTACAATTTACAGGCATCTGATGAAACCCGATTCAGCTCAGCTCCTGTATCGTGAAGCTTTATTACTCTGGAAGGAGAACAGAATTGCAAGGAGTAACATGAGTGTGTTAACAGGTGGAGAGCCTGTAAAACCTTCAATTATCGAATCGCTGTTCCCTCCGGATAAGAACCGTAAATAAAAGTTGCAGGCTTTGCACTCCGTAGCCTTGGCGAAGGGGTGTTGCGGGTGAAAATTAAAAATTAAGTAGGATGAAAATATTTTTACAGATGAAAAAAATCATTATAACAATAGCCTTGTTAAGCTGCCTTGTGCCTGAGCTACAGTCACAGGAAAATGAAACTGAATGGGGGATCAGATTCTCCGGATTTATAAAGAATGATATTTTTTATGACACCCGTCAGTCAACTGCTGCGAATGGTCTGCGGGAAGGACATTTCTATCTGTTCCCCGATGATATATCCAGAGATATACTTGGGAATGATATCAATGCCAATCCTTCCTTTCACATGTTAAGTATCCAGAGCAGGTTAACCGGAAACATAAGCGGACCTGACGCTTTCGGAGCAAAAACATCGGGGCTTATTGAAGCGGAGTTTTTCGGTACCAGCGAAAGCGATCTGAATGGCTTCAGGCTGAGACATGCCTGGGTAAAGCTTCAATGGAAAACCACCTCCCTTCTCACAGGTCAGTACTGGCACCCGATGTTCCCTGTTGAGAGTTTTCCCGGTACCATAAGCTTTAATACGGGAGCTCCCTTTACACCCTTCAGCCGTAATCCGCAGGTCAGGCTTACACAGGCAGCAGGACCTGTAAGTTTTACCCTCACCGCCTACACTCAGAGAGATTTTACATCTCCCGGACCGGACGGGAACAGCAACAAATATATGCGGAACGCAACGTTCCCGGGATTGGACCTGCAGGTCAAAATTCCGGCAGGTGACGTTTTCACAGCATGGGCCGGGATTGATTATAAGAAACTCAGGCCTGAACTGAAAACTTCTGTCAACGTAGAAACTGATGCCGTGATAAAAAGTTACTCGGTATTTGGAAATGTAAAGATCAGTACGACTCCGGTAAACATTTCACTTATGGGAGTTTATGCACAGAACGGGGCCGACCTGATGATGATAGGGGGTTATGCAGTTTCCGAAATAACAAGCGTAATCAGCCAGCAGAAAATTTATACAAACCTGAATACAGGGAACTTCTGGATTGATGTTGCAACAAACGGAAGTAAAATTAAAGCAGGGATTTTTACAGGATTCAGTAAGAATCTTGGTTCACGTAAAGAAATTGTAAGTTCTGTGTATGGACGGGGAACAGATATTGACTATCTTTTCAGGATAGCTCCTCGGATTTCTTTTACCAGTGGCCGGATAAGTTTCTGCGGGGAGGTTGAAAATACCACAGCTGCTTACGGAACAAGAGCTACCGACGGAAAGGTAAGCGCTACTCACAACGTAAGTAATCTGAGAATACTGTTTAGTACGATATACAGGTTTTAGATTATGTCAGTGTAAAAATCGGTACCTGCCTTCAGCATAAGATCGTTTATAGCAAAAACGGCATTCTGAACGAAGGAGTTGAAATCATGCTCCGCTATATTTAAGTCAATAATGTTATCAGGTTCAATTCCCCTGCTGATCGATGAAGCCTGCTGATAAAAGCGTATCATCGTGAGATCCCTCCATGCCTTAAGCACCTCCCTGAGCAGATTGACGTCAAAATGCTGCGTTGAATAAAGTTCAAGGATCCTGTCAGGTGTTGATAATACGGTAAGAGCATTCTTTAGTGCGTAGAGGCGTACAAATCCTGTCAGGGGCATCAGCAGCTTCTTGATATTTACTTTTCCCTGTGCCACCGTTGAAGCGGAAGGACTGAATTGTTTCCAGGCAAGAGCCACATGATGAAAATATATATCACTGGTTGCTAGGTTATTGCGAATATGGCTTCTCAGGTCTTCAACAAGTTGCCTGTCGCCATAGCAGTACCTGAAATCGAAAAAAACACTGGTTTTAAGGATTTCATCAGGTCCGGGTTCATTTATCCATCGTGTAAAGTATCTTTTCCAGGCAGCAAGAGGCTGACACCATTCAGGGTTTCCTGCCATATTGCCTCCGGTACATAGCCTGTAGCCGGCAATGTCGAGCACTTTATTTATTTTTTCACCGAGTGATATAAAAAATCTCCACGTTTCATCAAAGACCTCATCATGAACATCCTCAAATATTATCGCATTATCCTGGTCGGTCAGCAATGTCTGTTCTCTTCTGCCTGCGCTGCCGGTATGAATGAATGCAAAGCGGCATGGCGGGTCACCGGTCTCACTGAGACAAAGTTCAACTGCCCGTGTGCTTATTGCATCTGCAACTGTTGCCAGGTACAATGACAATGCATAAGGGTCGGCATGGCCCATTATCATTGACACCGCCAGAATGCGGCATCTGGTGTAACATTCCTGCAGTTCATCGCCTGATGAGGCCTTTTGGATCGATGAAAGGATTATTTCGGGCAGATTTGACAATGAAGAGATAAGTTCAGCCGGGCTTATTATTCCGAGGATAAGGTTATCGGAGCTGCTTACTGCAACAGCTTTTGCAGGTTTTCCGGAGATTAGCTTAATGGCTTCTGCCACTTTTGAATCCTTACTTATCAACAAGGGGGGAGAATGCATCAGATCAGATGCTGTTATTTCCCGACTGTTCCCTTCAGTCATTTTAACCGCAGTGTCAGAGAGATAGAGCATGCCGACAGGTAAATTGTCTTTACCGGTGATTATTAAGACCTCAATACTTTTGTTCCGCATCAGCGACAGACAGGATTCAGCAGAGCTGTCCCATGGTTGTGTTGTGGCAGGTTTCATTATCAACGTTACCGGCGCCTGCGATAAATATGAGGTACTGTAAGCTGACAGGTCCGGGAAGTAGGGGATATCGTGGGAGGCAGAGACAGCAAGTTCTTCAACAGATCCCTCGCACCAGATTCCCTGTGAATCCGAGTCGACGACCACAATACTTAAGAGAGCCCGGAATTCCTCACCATTTTTTCTCCTTAGCAAAACCTGCCTGCCGCAGATATCTTTATTAGCAGCAAGAGATACTCTGATATCGTTCAGGTTATCCGGAAAGGCAAAAATATCTTCAATATTGCTGGGGATCAGTTCTTCCAGGTCATGAAATCCCAGCATTTTAATGGTCCTGTCGGTGGCACTGATGAATTTGTTTCTGCGTCCGAAAGTTACCCTGAAAAAGCCCGTTGATATGTTATTAAGAAGTCGTTTTTCGGGAGAGAATCCGCTTACCGGCATTACATCCTTTGAAGGTCTTATAACTATCAGTACAGCTTTCTGGTCGCCGAGGAGTATTCTTGAAAAGTCGGCGTGCGATTTTATCAGGGCGCCCCCGAAGGTTTTCAGTAATCCTTCACAAAACAACCTGGAGTTAAGTTCCGAATACAGGATACCTGGATTATCGTACTCTTTTGTAATGTTACATTTAAAAAGCTGTTCAATGTTGATCTTTAACAAATCCTCCTCCGAATGACCTGTCCAGGAAAGTAACGTCTTATTTGCCCTGATACCCTGCGATGACCATATCAGAACACCTTCAGAGGCAGCTTCGGCAAGAGTCCGGTACAGCTCTCTCGATTTCTTGAGTTCTTCTTCGGCCATTTTTCTTTTTACCTCAATGCGGTGGCTCTGACGCGATATTGTTAATAAAATAACAGTGATTATCAGTCCGATAACTCCCGATATGATAAGAGCCCTGAATTCTGTTCTCCGGATTTCAGATTTAACATCGTCAATATAGATACCTGTTCCTATTACCCAGCCCCAGGGCTTGAATATTCTTACGTAAGACAACTTGGGGACTATACGGGTTGAATCGTCATTCCACTGCCACATATATTCGACATAACTTTCTCCTGTAGGAGTTGCTGCCCTGACGAAATCGACAAATATGGTTTTTCCTTCCTGGTCGCGGAAATCAGACAGGTCGTTTCCGTTTAAGTCGGGGCGGTAAGGATGCATGATCATTCTCGGATGCATGTCGGTGATCCAGAAATAATCCTTCAGGCTGGTTCCGTAGCGGATCTTTCCTATAGCCATCCCTGCCTGCTGTCGGGCATTTTCAGGATCTATAAGTCCTTTGGATTCAGCTTCATGAAAATATTCCAGTATACTGCAGGCCGAGGAGGTCATTTCATGAAGAAGTATCCTCTTCCGTTCCATCATGGCTTTTTCAAAACCCGGTATCAGGTAAAAAAATATCAGCAGGGCAAACAGTATTATCGCAAGAAGTGCCGGCAGGTCAATCCCGGGAAAGAAGATCTTACTTTGTTCTGATCGTTTTAAAACCGGCATAACAGGTTCATTTATAAAGAAGTACAATTGTCAGGTTCATAGAGTCCGTATCCAATAT
>JAFGXX010000036.1 GCA_016936435.1 Bacteroidales bacterium | reverse complement strand
TCAGGGGACATAAATGAGGATAAGTCAGATAAAACGCAGCAGGAATATGGCTTTGTAGTCAGGGAGAGGTCTAAGCCTGAAGATCGTCACAACGAAGAGACTGATATTCATTCACTTATTCATGACCTCGATGAAGAAAAAAGGCGTTCATCCAAGGTTGATCATACCAGGGGCCCTCAGGAAATGGACATTGTAAAACCTGAGCCTGCAGATATTCTCTCTGATGAAGAGGTAGAGGAGATAATGGACAATTACGATCCACGCCTCGATCTTTCGAGGTACAAGTTCCCGCCGGTTTCAATTCTGAAGGAACACAGGACCGAGAGTTCATTCGATAATACGGAAGTGATAGAAAACAAGGAAAACATTATTAAAACCCTTGGCGACCACAAGATAAACATAAGGCAGATATCAGCAACAGTAGGACCTACTGTCACCCTGTATGAAATAGTACCGGAAAGGGGTGTGAGGCTTGCCAGGATTAAATCGCTTGAGGACGATATAGCACTTAATCTTTCAGCTCTGGGCATCAGAATTATTGCCCCCATACCCGGACGCGGTACTGTAGGCATAGAAGTGCCGAACAAGAAGCCAGAGATGGTGTCGATGCGTTCGCTCATAATGTCGAAAGCCTTTCAGGAGACCAGGTTTGACCTGGCTCTGGCCCTGGGACGTACCATAACCAACGATCCATATATAGTAGACCTCACCAGGATGCCTCACCTTCTTGTTGCAGGTGCCACGGGTCAGGGTAAATCGGTAGGCATAAATGCCATAATAACATCATTGCTGTACAAAAAACATCCGGCAGAGGTCAAGTTTGTTCTTATCGATCCCAAAAGAGTCGAGTTGCCGCTGTATTCAAAGATAGAACGTCATTTCCTTGCAAAACTGCCCGGAGAAGAAGACGCCATAATCACCGACACTCAGAAGGTGATAAACACGCTAAATTCTCTCTGCATAGAGATGGATAACAGGCTTGAACTTCTTAAGGGGGCTCAGTCAAGGAACATAAAAGAGTATAATGAAAAATTCATTTCGAGGAAGTTAAATCCGGAAAAGGGGCACAAGTATCTTCCCTACATAGTTCTGATCATAGATGAATTTGCCGATCTGATAATGACGGCAGGAAGGGAAATTGAGGGTCCTATAGGCAGGCTTGCACAGCTGGCAAGGGCTATCGGGATACACCTTATCATCTCCACCCAGCGTCCCTCAACGAACATCATCACCGGTTTCATCAAGGCCAACTTCCCCACCCGTATTGCCTTCCGCGTTTTTTCGTCAATCGACTCACGGACCATTCTCGATGCCACAGGAGCCGACAGGCTTGTGGGAAGAGGTGACATGCTTGTTTCGTCGGGAAGCGAACCTGTAAGAGTACAATGTGCTTTCATCGACACTCCCGAAATTGAGGAACTTACTGAATTCATCGGACTGCAGCAGGGCTATCCCGATGCCATGCACCTTCCGGAATATGTCGATGATTCGGAGTCAGGAGCCCAGGATGTTGACCTCAGGAAAAGAGATCCGATGTTCGACGAAGCTGCCAGGCTGGTAGTTCAGTTCCAACAGGGATCAACATCACTGATCCAGCGCAAGCTGTCAATAGGCTACAACAGGGCAGGGAGGATAATCGACCAGCTTGAAGCTGCGAGAATCGTCGGGCCTTTTGAAGGCAGTAAGGCCAGAGAAGTCCTTTGTTCAGATATTATTGCTTTGGAACAGATTTTGAGAAGTCTTGATTAAAAGAGACTGATGAGAAAACTATTATTTGTAACATTGATCATGCAAACCTTCGTTCTGAATGCTTCAGCACAGAATGATCCTGTGGCATTAAGCATTCTCGACAGGTTTTCAGCCAGATCCACCTCTTCTCCTTCACTTTCGATGAAATTTGTAATGGTTACCGTCGACCAGGTGCAGAATTACACCGATTCACTTTCGGGGTCGGTTGTGCTTAGTAAAGATTCGTACAGACTGGAGCTTCCTGACAACATAATATGGTACAACGGCACGACATCATGGAGTTATCTTCCTGCTGAAGAAGAGGTTACAATCACAGAGCCTGAAAAAGACGACAATTCATTCACAGTCCGTCCCTCAAATATTTTCACAATGTACAGGGAAGGATTCAAATGCAGGCTTCTTGAAGAAGGACGTGATCATTATTTAATTGACCTTTATCCTGCCGACATAAAAAATGAACTTATCAGGGTAAGGCTGAGGATTGCAAAACCATCTCTTGATCTCAGAACTTTCGAATATAAAAGGCGTGACGGGGTTACTGTTACGCTCGTTGTAAATGAGTATTCCCTTACGGGGAATCAGTCGCCGGGGTTTTTTGAATTCAACGCTTCGCGGTATAGAAATGCTGATATTATAGACATGCGTTAAAGCCTGTCGGGGTATATGATCCTTGCATGGAAAATGTTTCCCAGCCTTCTCTTGAATGCATCCTTGATTTCCGACATGTCCTTGTATGTAAGGGGGACCTCTGTAAATTGCCCGTCCTGTTCCTGAAGATAGATGATCCTCTCCACAAGCTCACTGATAGTCTCTTCGTTATACTCCGAAAGGCTCCTTGAAGCAGCTTCCACCGCATCCGCCATCATTACCACAGCAGTTTCCTTTGAAATAGGTTTGGGCCCCGGGTATGTAAAGTACTTTTCGGGATGTGACTCGCCGGGATGAAGATCGATGTACTTCTTGAAAAAATAATAGGCAACGGTTGTACCATGGTGCATCCTGATGAAATCGATTATCTGAACCGGCAGCTTGTAATTCTTAGCCAGATTCACTCCATTCCTGACATGATTTATAATTATACGTGCACTTTCCTTAGGGTCCATTTTATCGTGAGGGCTATTACCATCTGTTTGATTCTCAACAAAATATTCCGGATTTGCTATTTTGCCGATATCATGATAAAGAGAACCTGTTCTGACAAGCAGAACATTGGCACCGATAACCCTGGCAGCCTCTTCGGCAAGATTTGAGACCTGCAGTGAATGCTGAAATGAACCTGGTGCGTCGGTAGCAAGTTTACGCAGGATCGGCTGATTGGTATCAGACAATTCAAGCATTGTGGCATCTGATAAAAGCAGAAAATTCTGCTCGAACAGAAATATGAGAGGATAGCTTATCAGAACAAGAAACCCGTTTCCGGTAAAAAGCAGAAGAGTCCGGAGATAAGCTGAAGAAAGAGATCCTTCCCTGATAAGAGTCAGCCCGGTCCACAGCACCGCGTAGGAAGCTATTACAATAAGAACGGTCAGCAACAATCTTATTTTCCGGTAGTTGTTGTTGAGCGCAAAAATTGCCGCCATTCCTGTGGAAAAGCTTATGAAGATAAATTCAAAAGGATCGGGTAAGAGAAACCCTGTCAGTATTATCGTCACCAGAAGAATAAAAAGAGCAAGTCTGGCATCATAAAAAGTACGTATCGTTACCGGAATGATGGCAAAAGGTATCAGGTAGAGCAAATCCCCCGAGGACAGGACTGTGACAACCCTGGTAGATACCAGGAAGGCAATGATGGCAAGTAGTATAAAGAACACCTTCCTGTTAACCGATAAAACTTCTCTTCTGAAAAAGAAAAGGAAAAGATACAGGATTACGAATACTGATGATACAACAATAAGCAGACCGAAGAATTCAGGTATTGTGAGCTTCCTGTCCAGGGCCAGAGTCACAACCACCCCTCCAATGGTTGACAGGAACAGTATAAAATTGATCAGTGTCTTCTTCAATGAGGAGAGCTCCTTTGGGAAGTAAGTCAGACCGGTCATGGTTTTTGTTGTTTCAATTTCAAAAGTAAGATATTTATTTCACGACTTAAAACTCTCGACAGTGTCAAATCCTCAAATATCAGGCATAATGAATAAAGATCTTCATTTTATACTAATTTTGAATAAAAAAACAGACATTATGGAGAGCTTTGTATGTGAGAATGTCTTTGTTCCTTTAAGATCGGCCCCTTCGCATAAATCGGAGATGCTCAGCCAGGTGCTTTTCGGTGAAAAATACAGGGTAACAGATCACTCCGGACACTGGATCAGGATAATCACGGATTTTGACAACTATTCCGGATGGCTTGATAAGGACCATCTGCAGAATTCTGACGGGGGCAACGATATGAAGGGACATGTTCTGAACAGGTCGCTGCTCTGCTACAAGGAGGACAATACAAAGCTCATACTGGAGGCCGGATGTGAAATTTACGAGCCCGACTTCGGATCAAAAACATTTACAGCGGGCAGCCACAAATACACCGCCGGAGGTGATTTTCATGAGAGTATCATTGTGCCTGAAAGATCACTTGCCGACACTGCCCTTAAGTTTCTCAACAGTCCATATATCTGGGGAGGAAGGATCGCCCCTGGTATTGATTGTTCGGGATTTACGCAGCTTGTGTATAAGATATCTGGTAAGCGGATCCCCCGTGACAGCTGGCAGCAGGCTGAAGCCGGCACTGAAATATGTTTCATTGATGAAACCCGAACCGGTGATCTTGTTTTCTTTGATGATGAGCGTGGAAAAATATCGCATGTAGGGATTATACTTTCGCAGGGTCTCATAATTCACGCATCAGGACGTGTAAGGATCGACACAATAGATCATCAGGGCATTTTCAAGGCAGAGATAAACAGGTATTCGCATCGTCTCAGGACGATAAGAAGAATGTTATAGGAATGCCCCTGAGATGTCATGGGGTCTGATTCAATATCCTGGATTCAACTTCAGCCAATATCTCCTGTTCATATCTGATTGCATTTCTTTCCAGGTCCGATCCCTTTTTCACGATCTCTCCTGCAAATATTTTATCGTCGAGGCCGGCAATGTTGATCCTGACATTCAGGAATGCTCCTCTTATACATGAACGGATTGCGAGTGCTCCGACAGCGGCGTCTGTTACCGAACTTGGGTTTCCCTTCATCACCATCTCACGGATCAGAGGGAATGCCTCATACGCTGTTTCCATGATCCTGAAAGGGACCATAACCGCGAAGCGGGTCGCTTCCTGAATAGCCTCATGCCGTGATTCTTTATCTTCGATGGTGCTTTTTGGTAACCGGAACGCTTCAAGAATCCTGTTAAATGCGAGGGTATCTTCGTCAACAAGTCCCAGCAGCAAATTCTGAATGGTTTTCCCTTTTTCCGCCCAGTCGGAGAATTCTTTCCACCTGTCGTCCCAGCCTCTTTTATGTGCTGACAGATTGGCCACCATAGTCCCGAGTGCTGTTCCCAGGGCACCCATGTAAGCTGATACTGATCCGCCTCCGGGAGCAGGAAGTTCAGAAGCCGTCAATTCCATAAATGATTTTAAATCTTTGTCTGCCAGCTTTTTATTATTATTCTCTTCCATAACCAGTTCAATGATCTTCTCTTCAGGTTTAAAAGGCCGTATGTCGTTGAGGCCCAATGACCTTACTGCAATTTTAACAAGTTCACTGTCCGGAACTCCTGCCGACCTTTTCTGAAGTGACAGATAATGCCGGCCGGCGTCGAGCAGAGATTTCAGTGGTATCAGTCCGACCAGTTCTGAACCTGTAACCCTTACACCCCGTGCCCCGGCTTTGCGGCAAACCTCATCAAAAGCTTCATGAACAGGTGTAACGGAGATGTTGGTCAGGTTCATGGATATCTGTGCTATTCCATACTCTTCTATATACCAGCCTATTGCTTTAACATTTTTAAGTGTACCCGGAAAACTTGTTTCCACTCCGTTTTCATCCCTGACTTTTCTACCCTTTTCCCTTACATCAAAGGCAATTGCATTTGCTCTTCGTAATGATGTGGTATTCAGATTAATATTAAAAGCCACCAAAAAATCCCTTGCCCCCACTGCCGTTGCCCCTGCCCTTGTGTTAACTGATGCAGGTCCGAAATCAGGTTTCCATTCAGGATCGGATAGTTTTTTGCCGAGACCCTCGTACTCGCCTGCACGACAGTCGGCGAGGTTTTTTCTCTGGTCACTGAAAGCAGCATTTTCGTAGCAGTAAACCGGGATATTAAGCTCACTGCCAATTCTTTCTGCCACCTTCCTTGCGTAAACGACAGTCTCTTCCATGGTAATTCCCGATACCGGAACAAAAGGGCACACATCCGTTGCTCCCATACGGGGATGGGCACCATGATGTTCAGACATATCGATAAGTTCGGAGGCCTTTTGGACTGCCATAAACGCTGCCTCGCATACAGCATCCGGATCGCCTACAAAAGTCACCACCGTCCTGTTAGTGTCTTTTCCGGGGTCGACATCAAGAAGTTTTACTCCTTCAACAGCCTCAATGGCTTGTGTTATCTGATTAATGACTGACATATCGCGTCCCTCACTGAAGTTCGGAACACATTCAAGAATTCTTTTCTCCATATTTTTTTAATCCTGACATTAGTTTTAAATTTTTGTTTTTCCAGAATCCGGGTAAGCCAGTTAAAGAGCTCCGGCTACACTGGCAATCCAATAATCCTTGCTCATCCGCTCTTTCAGGAAGACTTTGAATATACCTCTCCTTTAAGAATTACGGTATCGATCAGGTCGCTTCCATAAGCATAAGGAAAGAATGCCAGAGAAGGCATCTCCCTGGTAATAAATACGTTGGCAACTTTACCGACAGCAATTGAGCCATGAGTTTCTGATATTCCCATTGCATAGGCCGAGTTGATGGTAACCGCATTGATCACTTCTTCCGGCAGCATCCTTAGTCTGACACAGCCGAGCGACATTATCAGTTTCATATTTCCTGAAGGTGATGAACCGGGGTTATAATCGGAAGCCAGTGCCAGGGGAAGGCCTGAATCTATCATCCTCCTGGCCGGAGGATCGGGCAGACCGAGAAAAAAAGCTGCACCGGGCAGTAGCGTAGGCATGGTTTCGGAGCCGGACAATGCATCTATTTCGTTTTGCCCGGAACGTTCAAGATGGTCGACTGACAAAGCTTGGTACCTGACCCCGGTCTGAACACCTCCGGAATTGAAATCAAGCTCGTTGGCATGGATCTTTCCGCGGAGTCCGTATTTAAGACCTGCCATAAGTATTCTGCCGGTATCTTCCATGGTAAAAAAGCCTCTGTCACAAAACACATCTATATAATCGGCAAGTTCTTCGGAAGCTATTACGGGGATCATTTCATTTATCACCTGATCAACATAGTCCTCCCTTCTGTCACGGAATTCCGGGGGAACCGCATGCGCTCCCAGAAAAGTTGACTTTACCTCGACAGGGAAATTTTCTTTAAGTTTTCTGATAACTCTGAGCATTTTCAGCTCGTCGTCAGGGTTCAGTCCGTATCCGCTTTTTATCTCAACAGCCCCTGTGCCCATATTAATGATCTCATTAATTCTTACTGCCGACTGAACATAGAGGTCTTCTTCAGAAGTATCATGCAACAATTTCGCCGAATTGATAATACCTCCTCCCCTTTCTGCTATTTCCTCATAAGAAAGACCCCGGATCTTATCGGTAAATTCGGTCTCTCTGCTTCCTGCATAGACAAGGTGGGTATGGGAGTCGCAGAAAGAAGGGAACACATACTTTCCTGAAGCATCTATCACTTCTGTTGGTCCTTCATTATGTACTTCGGTATCATTATCAATGTCATTCATACTGCCGAAAGACCTGATCTTTCCTCCTTTCAGAAAGAGATATGCATTTCTGAGGGTATTCACCTTCGACATATCAGGGCCACAAATCTTAAGTACTGACTTATCGCCCGTCTGAACAAGCCCGTCAATATTTTTAATCAGAAGCGACATGGGTATATAATAGTAAAATTATCTGCCTAAGGTAGCAAATATTGAAAAAAGAGACCGTGATTTCAACTTTTCTTTATCTTTAGAACTGTAAACCAAAACACTGACCTATATGAAAAAGACCCTGTCGATACTGCTTGTTTTGATCTTCACGTTTTCTCTTTACGGACAGGAGAAACAAAAAAAAGATAAAACCCCCAAGGAGAAAGTGGGATGGAAATTCGGTGGAGCGCTGCCTGCTGTTACCTATGACAATAACCTTGGTTTTCAGTACGGTGCTTTGGTAGAGTTTTTCAACTACGGAAATCCAAGTGTTTATCCCGATTTTCTTGACCATACTTATACTGAGGTATCGCGGTTTACAAAAGGCAGCGGGATATACAGGTTCATGTATGAATCGAATCATCTTGTTGGCAAGACACATTTTACCTTCGACATCAGTTATCTTCCCGACAAAGCAAATGATTTCTACGGCTACAACGGCTACGAATCTGTTTTCAACAAAGTCTGGATGGATGATGAAGAAAGCGATTACAGGACCAGGATGTTCTACCGGCAGGAAAGGAATCAGTTCAGGATAAAAGCTGACATCCAGGGTAAGATCTCCGGTGAGCACCTTAAATGGGCTGCAGGTTTCGGGATCAATAATTTCACAATTTCTTCAGTCGACATAGCCAGGCTGAATGAAGGTAAAGACCCTGAAGACCAGCTTCCTACGGTTGAAGCAGAACCAGGGTTATACGAAATTTACAAAACCCTCAACCTTATCAGTCCGGAGGAGGCCGACGGAGGCTGGGTCAACACTCTCAAAGCAGGAATTATGTGGGACAGCCGTGACAACAGACCCAATCCGATGAAAGGTATCTGGGCCGAGCTGGGTTTTGAGGTTGTACCATCCTTCCTCGGCAACGACTGGTCGTTCACAAAGTTTTATGCTACACACCGGCAGTATTTTACTCTCGTTGAAGAAGATCTTTCACTGGGATACAGACTTGGGTACCAGACCACCCTGGGAGGTGATGTCCCATATTTCTACCAGTCGCAGGTTATTACTTCAATGCTGACAGGCGCCACCAGTGAAGGTTTAGGAGGATCAAGCACTTTAAGGGGCGTCCTCAGGAACAGGGTAATAGGTGACGGGTTCTTTTTCGGGAATATAGAGCTCAGGTGGAAACCTATTTATTTTATGTTCCTGAAGCAGGAGTGTTACCTGGGTCTTAACGCTTTCTATGATTTTGGGATAGTGACAGACAGGATCGACCTGCCCTCAGATCTCGAAACACAATTTAACATGGCGATAACAGGGTACACCTATTCTGACTTTTTTAATCCCGGAGGTGAAAAACTTCACCAGTCTGCCGGGATCAGCATATTGCCGGTTATGAACAGGAACTTTGTCATAGCTATAGATATCGGTAAAGCCTTCAACAAGCAGGACGGGAACATAGGATTCTCCATCGGGCTGAATTATCTGTTCTAGGATAAAGGGGAAAGTTATAAGCCCTGCATAAAAAAACCGAGGGCAACACCGAGGTAGTTACCTGCAACATAACCTATTATACCCACTGTTATACCTGTGATTATAACATCTTTATTTTTAAGAGATGCTGCAACAACAGGAACGAATGGGGGTGAAAACACAAATGCGGTTGTGGTGATCAGGTAATCGTCGGCATTAACCCTGAAGATAACCGACAGCAGCAGGTGAAGCAGCAGGGAACCGAAATAGCACCAGGTAATAAAAGCCAGGAGGTTAAGCATTCCCAAGCTGAATATGGCACTGAAATCAGCCATTGAGGCTACGAGAAGGGAAAAGACAAGGACAAAATACATGCCCAGCTGAAATGTCTTTTCAATCCGGTTCACCCACGTAAAAAGCGATGCGATAATAGAAAAGGTTGTAATTGAAAGTATTACAACAGGATCCTTTATCGAGCCGAATAGAAGCACACTCAGACCCACGGAAAGGAGAAGGATAATTACAGCAAGTCCGAATGCCTGAAACAATTTTATAAGCACTCCCTTCCTGAACATTCCCGAATAGTCTTCAAAACTTTCAGCATCCCTCATATCTTCAACAGGTTCACCGGAGACCCCTTCAATCTTTTTAAAAGGTCTGAGTATGGATCTGAATACACGGGGTCCTGCAGTAATAAAGAAAATTATGGTGATTGCACCAACCACCATATCATAGGTATTTGCCATAATAAACGAGCTCGGATCAACGTCGAGTGCTATCTTGAGTGATACCATATTTGGTGTTCCTCCGGTGTATACACCTACAAGCATCCCTCCTATCTGCCAGGCATCGGGTATCCTGGTCTTGAAAAACAAATATCCTGTTACGATCACAACGATAATTGATATAAAAGCGAGGGCCATGGAGATGAATCCTTCTTTCGCATGTTTGAGCCATCTTCTTATATTGAGTGAGAACAGGAGAAGCGGAAAAGCCAGAACCCCAACTGCCTGAAGGGCATCCTGGGTATTTCCTATTGTGTTCACCAGGATATCATCATTTGAAATTATTCCCGAAGTAAAGAGGGCGTGAGCTTCCTCAGCGGGAAGAAAACTTTCTCCCCTGAGGGCTTCACGGTATGCTTCACTTCCTTTGGGAAGAATTCCAATGGCACTTATCAGAAGACCGAAACCATAAGCCAGCACAATTGAACCGAGCTTTTTAAAGAATGTCCATCGTCTGCACAACCATATAATTACCAGAGGGAATAAAAAATAGAATAGCACAAGCACCACAAGTATTGCCATAGCTGCAGGTTTATGAATATCAAATATAAAAAAAGCGATTTACCTTAAGATGAAGCGCCCGTAAAATAGGTATTTATACTTATATGATCGTGCAATCCCACCTTCACTGCGTTACGGCGGGCAAGCGTGCAATCCCTGTTTCGCTGAAGCTTCGCAGGGCAAAGCGTGTTTTACCAGCCGTCGCTTTATGCTTACCCCCAGGGCTTCTAACCCCAAACCTTAAACCTTAAACCTCTAACCTTAAACCGCTATCCTTTATGCTTCTCATCACAATCGCACTCATCGAAGCTTTTCTGATATTGTTCAATGGCCTTCAGGCTCATTCCCATACTTGAAAATCCACCGTCGTGATAGAGATTCTGCATTGTCACTTTTCTGGTAAGATCGGAAAAGAGGACGACGCAGTAATCGGCACATTCTTCAGCAGTAGCATTACCGAGGGGCGACATCCGTTCCGAGAAGTCGACAAGGGAACCGAATCCGTGTATCCCAGCCCCTGCCGTTGTCGGAGTCGGCGACTGGGATATGGTATTGATCCGTACTTTTCTGTCGCGGCCGTAGATATATCCGAAACTCCTGGCAATTGATTCGAGCAGTGCTTTGGCATCGCCCATGTCATTGTAGCCTGTAAGGGTTCTCTGGGCAGCCACATATGAAAGGGCGACAACCGATCCCCATTCCCTTATTGCATCAAGCCTGTATGCTGTCTGAAGTATCCTGTGGAAGCTCAGTGCTGAAATATCGAACGTTTTGAGCATGTTTTCGTAGTTTGTCTGCTCATAGGGAATATCCTTCCTGACGTTAGGAGACATTCCTATTGAATGGAGAATGAAGTCGAACTGTCCGCCGAATATCTCCATGCTTTGGTGAAGAAGGTTTTCGATATCCTCCATTCTGGTTGCGTCAGCAGCTATGATTTTACTGCCTGTTTCTTCAGCCAGCTCGTTTATCGAACCCATTCTGACAGCTACCGGCGAGTTGGTGAGCACCAGTGATGCACCATTCTCACGGGCTTTCAAAGCCACCTGCCAGGCTATCGATTTTTCATTCAGGGCCCCGAAGATGATACCCTTTTTACCTTTTAGTAATCCTTCCATAGTTTTTCGTATAACAAATCATTTTTGGGCCGACATGATCAGTTCCTTTGCATTTTTAAGGGAAGTATCAGTTATTTCACTTCCGCTCAGGAGTCTGGCCACCTCAATTATTCTCTCATCGTGAGATAAACGTTTAACTCTTGTAATTGTTGAATCACCCGTATCGTCTTTATAAACATGGTAGTGCCTGTATCCTCTGGCCGCAACCTGTGGAAGGTGAGTAATATTAATTACCTGCATATATTTTCCCATGCCGGATAAAATCTGACCAACCTTATCGGCTACTTCCCCCGAGACTCCCGAATCAATCTCATCGAAGATAATAGTCGGGAGGTTAATATTTTTTGTCAGCAGCGACTTCAGGCTGAGCATCACCCTTGAAAGTTCCCCACCTGAGGCTGTTTTCGCGAGGTTTTCGGGTTCAACCTGCTTGTTGGCGCTGAAGAGAAAATCGGCATGGTCGGTCCCCGACGGTGAGAAACCTTCATGCCGGGAGATGTTTATCCTGAACCTGGCATTGGGCATACCCAGGTTTTTAAGAAGTTCCGTGATCCTGCTCTCAACATCTGGCACAACATTATTCCTTTTTTCCGATAGTATATCCGCCATTTGTGTGAGTTTTTCATGATCTGCCGAGAGAAGCTTCTCCATTTCAGCCATTTTCTCATCACCAACGGCCAGAGCTGTAACAATTTTTCTGATCTCCTCCCTCTTAGCTATCAGCCCGGCGATACCTGACACTCTGTGTTTCTGGATCAGAGAATACAGTGTATCAAGACGCTCATTAATCACAATCAGACGTCCGGGATCAGCATCAACCGAGAATGCAAGTTTCTCAATCTCTCCGGCAACATCATTCAATTCAATCCATGCCGAATCGGTACGTTCATATAACTGCCCCGCTTCGGGAAGGAAGTCCCTGATTTTCCGGAGTATGTTTTTTACCTCCGTCAGCCGTGACAGAACGGAGTCATTCTCGGCTGAGAACAGACCTGACACACTCCCCAGACCTGTTTTGATCTCTTCGGCATGTGTAAGAAGTTCCTGTTCCTTTTCGAGGTCTTCCTGTTCTCCCTGTGCAAGCTTAGCCTGTTCAAGCTGAGAGAGCTGAAAACTGTAATATTCAAGATCAGCCTGGTTCTGGTCGGCTTTAGATCTGGCGTCGTCATAATCTTTCTTAAGGGCGCTATACCTGCGATAGATCTTATGGTAATCATCCCTGAGAGAGGAAGTTCCGGCAAATGAATCGATCACATTCATCTGGAAAGTATTCTCGTGAAGCATCAGGGTCTGATGCTGGGAATGAATATCTATAAGTCTGTCGCCCAGCTCTTTAAGTGTGCTAAGATTAACCGGGGTGTCATTTATGAAAGCGCGTGATTTTCCTGCCGGGCTTATTTCCCTTCTGAGTATGGCAAGAGCTTCGAAATCGAGTTCATTGACAGCAAAGAATTCCTCAAGGTCATACTCTTCAATTCTGAAAGTCCCTTCCACAACGCATTTTTCAGATTTTTCCAGAAGGACTGAAGTATCTGCCCTTGTCCCGAGGATGAGCGACAACGCGCCAAGAAGGATTGTCTTCCCTGCCCCAGTTTCACCTGTAATAATAGTAAGTCCGTTTTCAAGTTCAATATCGAGTTCCCTTATCAGGGCATAATTCTGAACGTAGAGTTTTACAAGCATAAAACGGAATTAGGATCAGTTAGAAGCAGTGATACCTTCGTACTTATTTTTATTTGCCGGATCGATCTCCGTAAGTATCTCCACAACACGGCTTTTTTCTTCGGGAAAGGATTCCGTGAATATATTTACAAGCTCTTCCGATTTGGCTTCGAGCACTATCTGCACCATATACATAAACGGATCGGGCCGGCGCCTGAATACATTCTGTATCAGCCGGAGGCTTTCCACAATAGAGGATCGGGCCTCCGAGAGGCTGGATTCCATCTTGTCCAGTCCCTTCATATAGTAATCATAGTTGAACTGACGGACGTCTTCATATTCCTTGTCGAGACAATTTTTAACCAGCCAGTACCTGTTCCTGTTTCTTGAGCCGTCATACGGTTTCCAGCCTGTCTCCGGCGCGTTTTGGGCGTTGTTCACGATTTTTTCGGCCATCTGGAAAAATTCTGTTCCCCCCAATGGCGAAAATGAATCGTAGTCAAAGCCGATGATCATATAGGCATAATAGGCCAGTACCGAGATAAGGTTTGTTCTGTGTGAGCCAGGATCGAATTCCAGGGGTTGAAATTCGACATACCTGAATCTGAAACTGTTATCGACAAAATTCAGGATTGTGGAATTGTAGGTAGTATTGAATACGGGCCGGCGGAGCTGGACAGTTATTGTTCCGATAAATTCATCGGACGATATCTGGTCGGTGAGGTTGATAAGAATATTGCAGTCGATGCGCTCGGTATAACTGAAAACATGGTTGGTCCATACAGTATTATTCATGAATTCGTATATATCGCGCTGCATGTTCTCAAAAACCTGCCGGTTTGAGCCCTGTATCTTCTGTGCCGACACCTGAACATTGCAGTTAAGCTCCTGGGCTCCGGCACTAAATGAAAGCAGAAGCATCAGGATAAAAGTGATAATTTTTGGCACTCCTGAATATCTCATAATATATTATTGATTATCTGATCATTGAAACGATTTTATCAAGAATGTCCCTTGCGGCTTCATCCTTCGTTTTCAACTCAAATTTATCAATATTATTGTACTTGTCAATTATGGTTATTCTGTTAGTATCATAATCGAAACCTGCTCCTTTATCTTTGAGTGAATTAAGGACTATCAGGTCGAGGTTCTTTTTTTTAAGCTTACCCATGGCACTGTCAAGACCTTCACCTGTTTCAAGAGCAAATCCTGCCAGCAGTTGGTTTTCCTGCTTCATTCTGCCTGTTTCCATGGCGATATCGACAGTGGGTTTTAGTTTCAGAATAATTTCACCGTCCTCCTTTTTGATCTTTTCCTTATGGACTGTGGAAGGTGTATAATCGGCAACAGCAGCAGAAAGAATTGCGATGTCGCAGGTTCTGAACCGTGAGATACATTCTTTTGCCATGGCGGCAGCCGTGGCGACCTTTATAACCTTTACATCATTATTTGCCGGTAGCAGGCTGACCGGTCCGAGTACAAGGACTACCTCAGCTCCGTATCCGGCAGCTGTGTCGGCCAGGGCTATGCCCATTTTTCCTGAAGAATGGTTAGTGATAAAACGGACCGGGTCGATTGCTTCCCTTGTAGGGCCGGCGTTTATGAGAACCCGTTTACCTTTCAGCGGGCTTTCTTTTTTTTTTTGAAAAGAAGTTTTCTATCTCCTTAACAATTGCATCGGGTTCCGCCATTCTTCCCTTTCCTTCCAGTCCGCTAGCCAGCTCTCCTGTATCCGGTTCCAGAATTATATTTCCGTAAGCCTTAAGCGTTTCCATATTGATGACAGTTGAAGGATGGGATAGCATATCTGCATCCATTGAAGGAGCGACCATACATGGACAACGTGCCGATAAATAAACCGCAAGAAGGAGGTTGTCGGCAAGGCCTCCGGCCATTTTAGCCATGGTATTGGCTGTGGCAGGTGCAATAACGAAAAGGTCAGCCCATAACCCGAGATCCACATGGCTGTTCCATGAACCACTTAGCGGTTCATAAAACTCATTAAGGACGGGGTTCTTTGACAGTGTTGCAAGAGTTAGCGGTGTAATGAAGCCGATAGCTCCGTCGGTCATGATAACTTTTACTTCAGCTCCTTCCTTTACCAGGAGTCTGACAAGTGTTGCCGACTTATAGGCTGCGATACCACCTGTAACACCTACGAGTATTTTTTTGCCTTTAAGCATACCTGACCTGTTTATTTAGGTCTTGCTGTGGTTTCCGGGTTCCTGTAGAATATCTTTTTTTCCTCAAGTTCCTGCAATGCTATCAATGCGGGTTTCGGGAGCCGCTCATAGAATTTGGAAATTTCAATCTGTTCACGGTTTTCGAAAACCTCTTCCAGGTTATCGCTGTATGAAGCGAATTCTTCAAGTTTTTTATTCAGTTCCTGCTTCATTTCCACGGCTATCTGATTCGACCTCCTGGCAACGACAATTACCGTTTCGTAAATATTTCCTGTAGCCTCGCTTAACTGGTCGATGTTTCTCGTTATTGTTGACGACGGTGCATTTGATTTTCTGTAATCCATATTAAATTATTGAATGTTTGCCTGTGTATCGTTAAGGTCTATTTTAAGATATCTTGCTGTATCCTCATAAATCTTCCTGACATTTTTTACATAACGGCTTTCCGGAAATTCCTCCATAAAGGAATAATAATCGTCGAGAGTATTCTGGAATCTTTCCTTCTGAAAAACCGCATAACTGTTTTCGGCATAGAGGTACAAAGAATTCAGTTTGAGGTACATCATTTCCTCCCTGTATTTTGAGTCGGCATAAGCTTTCAGGCTGTTGGAAAGAGCCGTAACTGCTGCTTTGTATTGTTTCATATCGTAGTACAACCTGGCACTGAGGTATGATTTTTCCACCAGCCGTTCACGGAGTTCATCGAGGTACTGTTCGGCTTCCTTCACTCTCGACCCTGAGGGGTAGCGTGCCATGTAAACTGTGAAACCTTCCATCGCCATTTTTGTATTTTGCTGGTCGAGTTCTGCCCTTGGGGAGATGTAATACTCGCAGAGGGCTGACATGAAGGTTGCTTCTTCAATATTTTTTCCATACCTGAAATTCTCCACATAGGAACTGAAATAGCTACCGGCCATTTCATATTGCTTCATTCCAAAATAACTCTGGGCAAGGATCCATGTAAGCTCCTCTCCCGATTCCGAAGCACGGTACCTTGGTAGTATCTGTTCTATCAGCTCGGTCGATTTAACATATTTGCCTGCCTCATAGTACTCTTTGGATTTATCCATTTTCAGCTGATAATCGGTACTTTTCAGCAGTTTACTGTATTCACCGCATGAACTTGCCAATATTACAATGGCTGGAAGTATGTATCTTAACTGTAGCATAAAAAATAGTTGCGCAAAATTACAATAAATTTCATTATCATGAGATAAAAACGCAATTTTAACAGCTTTATTCTTTTCATTTGCAGGAAGAAGCAAATTAGGTATTAATAGGTATTAACAGAAATCTGCAAATAAGTATTTTTGTGCAAAAATTTTACAAAAAAGAACAAATATGGACATTTTTGACAAGATCACATCGACAAAAGGCGAATTAGGCCAGTATTCAACAGTAGGCGACGGATATTTCATGTTCCCGAAACTTGAAGGTGAAATAGCGCCAAGGATGCAATTCAGGGGAAAAGAGGTTCTGTCCTGGAGTCTTAACAACTATCTCGGACTGGCAAACAACCCTGAAGTAAGGAAAGCCGACGCTGAAGCTGCAGAAGCTTACGGGCTGGGTTATCCTATGGGAGCCAGGATGATGTCGGGGCACACCACTAACCATGAGAAATTTGAACAGATGGCGGCTGAATTTGTGAACAAGGAGGCAGCATATCTTCTCAACTACGGGTATATGGGCATGGTGTCGATTATAGATGCTCTTGTTGACAGGCACGATGTGATCGTTTATGATTCGGAATCACATGCATGTATTATGGACGGTCTCAGACTCCATTTCGGGAAAAGGTTCGTTTATGCACATAACGATATTGAAAGCTGTGAAAAACAGCTGCAGAGGGCGACGAAACTTGTTAAGGAATCAGGAGGAGGCATACTGGTAATTACCGAAGGAGTCTTCGGAATGGCAGGAGACCTTGGAAAGCTTGACGAGATAGCCGCTCTTAAGAAAAAATACAATTTCAGGTTTCTTGTCGACGATGCTCATGGATTCGGCACAATGGGAGCCACGGGTGCAGGGACCGGAGAACAATTCGGGGTTCAGGACGATATCGATATATATTTTGCAACCTTCGCAAAGTCGATGGCCGGCATAGGTGGTTTTGTTGCAAGTACCAAAGAGGTGGTTACATACCTCAGGTTTAACCTGCGATCGCAGATATACGCAAAGGCGCTGCCCATGGCTATGACACTGGGTGCCATAAAAAGACTCGAACTGATCAAAGCTCATCCCGAGTACAGGGAAAAGCTCTGGATTGTTGTCAATGCACTGCAGAAAGGTCTGAAAGATGCCGGGCTGGACCTTGGAAGAACTCAGTCGCCGGTAACACCGGTATTCTTTAAATGTGCCCTTTTCCAGGTAACTCAACTTATCTACGACCTGAGGGAGAACTTTGGCATTTTCTGTTCTGTCGTCATTTACCCGGTGGTACCTAAGGACGTTGTCATGCTCAGGCTTATACCAACGGCTGTACATACACTAGCTGATGTTGAATATACAGTCAATGCTTTCAGGGAGCTAAAACGAAAAATTGATAACGACATCTATCCCAACGAGATAATAGATTTTTCAAAATAAAAACAGCCAGCTGAACAAAATCAGCATTCGATCGTTATACACTTAAAGATTTGTGATATAACGATATGGAAGGATCGGGTAAATCCAGAGCCGGGTTCAATAACCTCATCAAGGGATATAACATGCTGTTGTATTTTACCGGCAGCATGATAATGTATGAACCAAAAGATGATTGTGTTATAGATTTTCTATCGGACGGGCTAATGAAGAAGCTACCCGTTTCCAGTTCCAATCCTTTATTCATTAAGGCAGCAGGCCTTTTAAGGGAACCGTGTAACGACAGGGCACAATGCAGAAAGGATCTGGTAAGTGACTATCATCGTCTGTTCTCGAACAATGGGGATGAACTCGCCTCAGCAGTAAGATCGGCATACCCGGAAAGTGAAACAAATAAAGGCAGTGATGAGGATGTGAGTGATTTCTATAATTCCTACGGATGGAGACCATCTGAAAAGCACAGTTTTCCCGACGACCACCTGGGAACTGAACTGCTATTCCTTACAAAGCTCACAGACATGTATCTTCAACTCGACGATGAACCCTGCATAAGGGAAATGAGAAACGAGATACGCCGTTTTATCAGCAATTACCTGTCGGGATGGGTCCATGACTGGAACAACAGGATACAGCTGTATTCCGGTTCACGGCAGTACAAAGGTATCGGCAATATGATTGAAGCCTGCATTGAAGATCTGTACTCCATCTTCGGTCATCGCGAGATACTGTTGTAGTACTCTACCAGCTCTTTTATTTTAAGGGGATTTTCAGGATCGAAGTCAGACCTGTTCATATACTCCCTGACTTCACTCCTTTTATCATGAAAAAATTTCAGTAAGGCCTTTTTGCCTGTAACAATATGTATTTCATCACCTCTGCTGATACGGTATATAGGCGTGTCGTAAATAACAACCTCGGCCTTATGGTCTTTACGGTATACGTCTCCTCCAACTCTCAGGTTGTTTATATAAGTAGATGAGGAAACTTCAGAAGTTCCACCATAGGCTGCGGGCCTTGAAGGATTCTTGACGGCACCTTTATGCTGGATCAAAAAAGAAGTTCTGTCATCAACGACAACTTCATAGAACACCTTTCCGACCGGAATAAATTTCCCGCCCCTGATATAAACGGTATCTATGGCTCCGTAATTTACAATGTCGAAGATCTGTTCATTCTGCATGAAGACCATTTTCTCCGTTACGACATTATAATTAAGGTTCAGAATTACATTTTCGCCATCTTTCATATTGGCAACCCCCACGGAGAATTCAGAGAAAAGAAATTGCTCCGGGTTTTTGATCTTAGCATCCTGTGCAGTAACTGCTGCTAAAATCAGGAAAGAAAAAATGACCTGTAATATTGGTTTAAATAGTACTTTGCTTTTCATGGCTATAAAAAGAACAAAGTTCGCATAAAAAAGCATCTTCAGCAAGCAATAGTGGCCTGCTTAACATTTTTTAAGTATTGGGTCTGAGAAGATTAGAAGTTGGGATTAAAGAAGCTGATTATTGCACCAATATAATATTCTCTCCACCCTTCAGCTATATCAGCAAAATCGTCGTCAGGAATATTTGTGTGTTCCACAGTAACAACAGAATCAGCTCCGTCGGATTTTATTGATATTGTTGCTATTGATTTTTCAGGCTGGTCACCAAAGTACCATTCCTGTACTATTCTCCTGTCTTTTACGAATTCAATATTCTTTCCTGTTATATCTCCTTCCCATAGTGAGAACTCGCTGCCGGGTTCTTCGGACATCACTGCAGGGTATCCCGACCACAACTCGATGGTAAGGGGGTTTGTCAGAGCGGCGTAGACATCCGAGGCTTCGGCGTTGATCCTGAAGATTTTTTTGAAGGTTTTCATGAGCTATTGTTTTCTCTGTGTCGCTCTGTGCTTCTCTGTGGCACTCTGTGTAAGTTTTTCTTTTAAATTTTTGAGGACTATCACAGAGCAAATCCTGAGAACTACAGAGTTCCACAGAGGGTTAAATATGCTTTTCAGACAGATATCTTTCTGCGTCGATTGCGGCCATGCATCCTGAGCCGGCTGCCGTAACGGCCTGACGGTAATGCGGATCCTGAACATCGCCGGCAGCGAACACTCCGGGCACTTTGGTTTTGGAAGTGCCGGGGATGGTTTTAATATAGCCTACCTCATCCGTTTCGAGAAATTTTTTAAAGATGTCAGAGTTAGGTGTATGTCCTATCGCAAGGAAAAAGCCGTCGATCTTAATTTTGACAATTTCTTCCTCAGGAGTGCCTTTTTTCTTAACAAGGACAGCTCCCTCCACTCCATTTTCACCGAACAGGTCAAGGGTCTGGTGTTCCCACAGCATCTCGATATTGGGTGTGTTCATAACCCTTTCCTGCATGGCTTTTGATGCTCTGAGCACATTTCTCCTCACAATCATGTAAACCTTGTTGCAGAGTCCTGCAAGATATGTTGCTTCTTCTGCTGCCGTATCTCCGCCACCGACTACAGCCACATCTTTCTGCCGGTAAAAGAAACCGTCGCAGGTGGCACAGGCCGAAACACCCATTCCCTGGTATTTTTTCTCTGCTTCAAGTCCGAGATACCTTGCTGTTGCACCTGTGGCTATGATAACAGTATCTGCCTCGATTACCTTGTTGTCGTCGAAGGTCACTTTATGTACAGGACCTGAAAAATCTGCTTCGAGGGCAATACCGAACCTTATGTCGGTACTAAAACGTTCAGCCTGCGCTTTAAACTGCTCCATCATTTCCGGACCGCTTACTCCGTCGGGATAGCCCGGGAAATTTTCAACTTCAGTTGTGGTGGTAAGCTGACCTCCCATCTGCAGTCCGGTATAGAGTACAGGCCTGAGATTAGCCCTCGCTGCATAGATAGCTGCTGTATAACCAGCAGGACCTGAGCCTACTATAAGACATCTTACTCTTTCTGTCTGTGACGGAACGTTTTCCTGACGTTCCTTATTAATATCCATTGGCTTTAAGAATTCCATCTGTTATCTCTTTTGCTGCAAAAATAATAAAAGTTCGGAGACCGGAGACCGAAGACCGAAGTCGGAATCCTGAAGGTAAAAACTATATGGGGCTAAATATTTTTTTTGGTATTTAAATTTTTAGGGCTAAATTGATATCGTATTATATGGAAATTAAACAAATCATTTACAAAGTTGCCCGGATATGATTTTTTTCTGTAGTCTGAACTGAGGAAAGCATAGCCAGAGGATGGAATTAATAAAGATATTTATCTGAAAGTTATTTATTTATAAAAGGCGGATGTCGAAAAGCCGTATGAGTAGACAATTATTAAATCATAACCAAAATGAGACCCTCAACCAGGATTCTTCTGCTTCTACTGATCAGCCAGTTCCTTTTCCAGGCAAATGCACAGACTCTGACGATAAAAGGAGGTTTAAACCTTTCAAACTTTCTTATGAAAGATAATACGGAGAATTATAAGGAATATTTAACAATGAGACCCGGTTTCCAACTGGGAGGTTCAATAGACATTCCTCTTTTCAGGGAATTGATATCCCTGGAAACCGGAATATTTTTCAATACGAAAGGTTATAACATGAAAAATAGTGAAGAAGGTGACGGGTATGAAATTATCTACACGGAAAAGTGCCCCTTGTACTATATTGATGTCCCGATAAATGTTAAAGCCGTGTATGGAGGTTTCAACCTTAAGGGATTCGTGACTCTGGGTCCATATGCCGGGTATGGTTTGTCAGGAAAGTGTACAGATACATGGGAATATACTTACCAGGGGACAACAACAACAGACACGGAGACCCTGGATGTAGAATGGGGTAAGGATAATGACAATGATTTCCTCAGACGTCTGGATTACGGGATTACTTTTGGCGGGGGAGTCATATTCAAGAGAATTACTGCCGGCATCAGCTACGACCTTGGACTTGCAAATATTTCTTCGTACAGGGATTATGAATCAAAGATCAAGAACAGGGTATTGAGAATTTCCGGTGGCTTTATTTTTGGCAAAAAATAAAGGTGACCTGATATCATTTGCAGGGGGAAGTTCATCTTGATCCCTGATTCTCTAATGATTACCTATTGTTATAATAATCTGGTTTTTATTAATGATCCTGACTGTCTCGTTCTTCTGTATTACTACAGTATCAGAATCATCCGGCTTCCATCCCTTTAATTCCAGGAAGCTGCCAGGTCCATTTTCAGAATTGAACTTCACCGAAATAACCGTTTTCTCCTCATAAGGAAGGATTACAGCTACATAGTCCGACAGGTTGCACAGGTAGTCCTCCCACTCCCCTGCCCCGTTAGCCATACCCAGCTTCCCTTTAAAAAGAACGGCATTATTGTGAAGATAATCCTTATCTGTTCCCGGCATAAAACCGGAAATATCAGCTGGCGGCTCCTCTATCCTGGCTGCTATAAGTCCACCTATTTTCAGGGAGAGTACAGAATCTGCAGCTATTCCTGACCGGTTTATTATACTTACATAATAGCATCCTTTGCATAACTGAAGGTGATAGGGCGTCTGGCATGAGATTCCCGGTAATGTAGGGATTTCCCTGCAACGGAAGCGCGAAACAGAAAATATTCCGAAAGCCGCCTCCCTGTCTTTCATTCTGAAAACCTCACACTTGAAATATCTTCCCTCAATCTCAAATTCAGATATGACAGCATCGATAATCCCGTATTCCCTGTATAGTTCTGCTCCCCCGTTCATATATCCGAAAAGAGACTCGCCTGTGAAATGGCGTGTATTAATAAACTTTGCTTCAGGGATATCCTTCCGGGTTATGACAGGGGAATCCATGGGTACCTGGGAAAAAGAATTTAAGGATATGACCAGGATCGGAATTATCGCAAGTTTATTCACGGGTAACATATAACAGGCTGGAGTTTTTATGCTATCTCTAATGTTTTAAGTTCTATTTTTTCTTTCTCTGACACACCCAGTCCCAGGTCTGTTGCCATCGTCAAAAAAGTCAGCACTGCCGGATTGGCTGTTTTCTGTATGCCTTCGGCTATTCTTTTTTCTGCGATAATATCCCAGGCGATCCTGTCGGTTGCGACCGGGTCGGAAGCTGCCATCAGGATATTGTAATTGCATATAAACTGCGGATTTGCTCCCGGGCCTCCGTTGAAACAACCTCTGAGTCCGTCAGTTATGTTCAGCACAACTTTGTCGCGGAGAGGTGCAAACGCACAAACCTCGGCGCAGGTGTCGTTCCACAGTCGGGCATGAAGCCTTTGTGTATTTGTTATTGATCCGAATGCCAGGTTCTTCATTGCATTTGTAACGGAAGCCCCTGCATTTTTAAGTATAGGGATGTTTATGATCTTGTCGACTTCCTGAGTCACTATTTTTGTGAAATAGGAATATTTACCGCTGTTGATCATATAGGGTAAGGTTTCGCTGTCATATTCCATCTCGGTGTCTGCCCAGTAGAACCATTCCCTGTCGATGTTTCTTTCGCCGTAAAGCTTTCCGTCGCTGTCATAAAATGAACCATCCTCACCTTTCATCTCTGTCCCTCTGATAGTTATCCCCGGATAGTTTTCTGCCGTAAATCCGACATCCTTAAGCTCCATATCGCGCCTGTCCCAGATGATAATATCTTCTCTCCTGATGCCGCTTTCTGTTAACTGATTAACAACTGATCTGACCACGGCATGGCTTGTTGAAAGCAGCCGTCCGGCAACAGGATTCACCTTCAGGCCTATCCTTTCCCCGGGTTTGACGAACATCCTCCAGGCTTTTTTAATGTTCTTCTGACCGCTAAGTTCAAGCATGGCCTTCGACAGCATTGCATAAGCTGCTGCCTCCACAGGTTCATCATTTATAACCGGCCGGGGATGTTTTACAAGCACAACCTTACCCGGGAAGATGCCGGGCATGGAAGTGGCAGTGCGAGGCGTTTTGGAAGCTTCTTTAATGTTGGTTGCAGGTTTGAGAGCAGGTTTATTCTGCTGGTCTCCCAGGGCCTTAACGGCTAAAGGATTTACTGCCATGGCGGCGCTTCCTGCACCTATGACGGCGATGAATTTTCTCCGGCTGAATGTTTTCTTGTTCATGGTAACTTTCAATTTGGTCATATTGGTTACCCAAATATATACAATATTATTCTGGATACATGAGGCAGAGTTGCAGGTTGCTGGTTGCAGG
>JAFGXX010000215.1 GCA_016936435.1 Bacteroidales bacterium | reverse complement strand
CACATTGATCCTTTCCTCAGCAGATGTCTTGAAGTGAAGGACGGCCCCCGAATGGTAGCCTGTCTGCATAAGATCGCCAGCTTCAAGGGTATCGCCGTGCCATGTGGCTACCGAGGTAAAGTCTTTGTCAAACACCGCAACAAAATAATTATGGAAGTTAGCGGGAACACCTCCCCTGTTGTTACGACAGTAGCCTACTACCTTTCTTTCTTCAGGTATGACTCTTACCATGGAACCTCTGTTGTAGCCGTCGATGAGAATGAATGATGAATCGTTTTCAGGGAAAGTGAACCTGAAGATCGCTGCCCTTTCAGTCGGTGTCACTTCTGCAACAACATCATAATCTGCAAGATACACACTGTAATAATATGGCCGTGCCACTTCGGCTTTATGCGAGAACCAGGAAGCTCTCTCATCTTCCCTGATCCTTAGAGTTCCCGTTTCCGCCATCAGCGAAAAGGCTGCATAGTCATTTATCCACGGACTGGGCTGATGGGTCTGTTTTATACCCATTATCCTGTTGTCGTCGTAGGTATAGGCCCACCCGTTACCCATGGGGCGTGTCTGGGGAGTCCAGAAATTCATCCCCCACGGTAGCGCAACAGCGGGATAAGTGTTTCCGTGCGACAGACGGTGTTCAGAATCAGTCCCCATAAGAGGGTTGACAAGATCGGCAGGAAAAAACTCCTTCTTTAAGAATTTCTTTTCCCTGCAATTTGAAAAAAGAAGAGCCAGGGACAATGTGCCAATTGTTAAACAAATAACAATTAATGGCTTCCTATAAAAATTCGTCATATTGATAATTAAAACTGTTTCTGAGTTCTTTTTAAAAAAATTATTTACCACGAAGCTCCACAAAGTATGCACTATGGAGCACGAAGGCGGGTAAAAAATCACTTATCAGATTATAGCAAATTCAAACTTACTATTTTTTCGAATACTCTCTCAGGTGTCAGCCTGATCATACATGCAAAATCCTTTCTCCGGCATTTGCCTTTTCCGTAGACGGTACAGGGCCGGCAATCAAGTTCTTCAAAAGGTATTCTTACAGCATACTCGTCGGGCTGCTGCCATGCTCCGAATCCTGTAACAGGGTCGGTAGCGCCCCATATCGAAATAACATTAGTGCCTGCCAGTGCCGCCATGTGCATGTTTGATGAATCCATTGCGATCATCATATCGAGGCGGCTCATCAAAGCAAGTTCCTCGCCCAGGTCGAGGGTTCCAGCCACCATGACTGCTCCCTTGATTTTCTCCTGAAAAGAGCTCAGGCGGGCAGTCTCCTCCCTGCCTCCGAAGAGCCAGAACCTGGTTCTGACCCTTTCAGATATCATCCTGAGCAAAGTGATCATATAATCTTCAGGCCATGCTTTAAGCGGATGCATGGCATAGGGAGCAACACCAATATGAAGCACCCCGCTTTCAGTTAAAATTGATGATATCTTCTTCTGTGCTTCAATTGAAGGTATGATCCAGGGGCCTTCCACATATTTAAGGCTGTACCCTGCTCTGTCAAAGACATCCATATACCTTTCTCCGGAATGTCGCAGTTTTACTTTTTTAAGCCCCGACGTAATCCTTCTTTTCTCAGGTCGTCCCTTGTCTATTACCGTTGAAGAAACACCTGTAAGAAAAAACATAAAGCGAAGGACCTTCGTTCTCAGAACATCATGAAGATCGATGATGCGGTCGATCCTGCCTGTCTTTCTCAGGTCGGAGAATAAACGGAATAACCCGGCAATACCTTTATGTCTTCCCCCGAAATCGGCTATAAAAAGATCCAGGTCACCGATTGAATGAAAAAACTGCTCAAAAGGTGAACGGGTAACCATGGTTATCTTAACATGAGGATATTGTGATTTCATCCCTCTGAGGGCAGGTGTTACAAGTGCAACATCACCCATTGCCGATGTACGGATAACAAGAAGATGCATGTTAATAAGCCTCGTATGATTTTTCCTCAATAAGTCCTGAAGAAGTCTTAATATTTATCTGTCTTTTTATTTCCGAACGGCGGTCGTTACGAAAATATACCGAACGGGCCGTTTGTATGAATTCCTCGCCGAAATCCTTTCGGCGCTCAAGGTCGCGGATCCGGTCCTCTATGTCCCATAGTTCCTTATTGACTTCATAGAGAGCTCTGTACAACGGATCTTCCTTTGGCAGTATCCCTGAAGCCGTGTTCTGAAGCTCATCATATTCCTTTTTGAGATTCCTGAGCTTGGCCTCATCAGCTATCCTTTCAAGTTTGATCTCAAGTATCGTAAGCTTGTCGATTATCTCTCCGTTTGAAACTTCAACCTTCATAAACACTTAAATATATTTCCAAAAATAAGAACTTTTCCGGCCATTAGCCTTACCATTGTCTGCTACACCACATTCACCGCACTGCATATCCTAAAAAGGATCCACATCCACTGCAATCCTTATACCGCCTGAACCTTTCTCCTTTTCAAGCCCTGTGATGGCTTCCCTGATCTTCTCCTTTGCTTTTGATAGAGGTTTTTCTTTACCTGCCTTAATAATGATGGTCTTAATATAATATGTCTGTATCTGTGAAACTACAGGGTACTCCGGTCCAAGCATCCTGTTCCCGAAATAACTCCTCAGTTCATCGCCGAGCTTATCGGCAAGAGTGTTTAACAGACTTCTGTCTTTGTGCTTGAGGCTTATTTTTATCATTCTCAGGAAAGGCGGATATCCGAAGGCCTGACGGTCAGCTGCCTGCATCTTGTACAAACCCTCGTAATCGTGATTTAACACAAGTCTTATTATCCTGTTGGAGGGATCGGCAGTCTGGATTATCACCCTGCCCTGTTTTTTCCTTCTCCCGGCCCTTCCGCTTACCTGTTCCATAAGCTGAAAACTTCTTTCATGCGCCCTGAAGTCGGGAAAATTCAGCATACTGTCGGCATCGAGGATCCCGACAACAGTAAGATTTTCAAAATCAAGTCCTTTTGATATCATCTGGGTACCTATGAGTATATCCAGCTGATGTTCTTCAAAAGCTTTTATGAGCCTGGCGAAAGCATTCTTGCCACGGGTGGTGTCCTGGTCCATACGACCAACTCTTGCACCCGGGAAAACGATCTTTATTTCATCCTCTATTTTCTCGGTACCGAAACCGCGGGTGCTAAGTCCTGTCGAGCCGCAATTGCCGCAGCGTGTTGGTATGGGAGAGGTGTAACCACAATAGTGACACACCATCCTTCCGGGGTTTTTATGATATGTAAGGTTGACCGCGCAATTGGCACATACGGGTATCCAGCCGCATTCTGAACACTGGATATAGGGCGAGAATCCCCTTCTGTTCCTGAACAGCATGACCTGTTCATTTCTGCCAAGCGCACCATCGATGGCATTAAGGAGTTCGGGGGTGAAGTGTGACACCATCAGTTTTTTCCGGTAAGCCTCTCTCGAATTTGCCAGTATAATATGCGGTAGGTTGATCATCCCGTATCTCTGCGTCAGTTTAACCAGTCCGTATTTCCCTGCCACCGCATTGCTGTAGCTTTCTATTGAAGGTGAAGCCGAACCGAGCAGCGTTTTGGAGCCATGAAGCCCTGCCAGCACAATCGCTGAATCGCGTGCATGGTATCTCGGAGCCGGGTCTTGCTGCTTATACGATCCGTCGTGCTCTTCATCAACGATCACCAGCCCAAGGTCGGTGAATGGAAGAAATATCGAGGATCTGACCCCAAGAATGAGCCTGTACCCTCTGGAAGGATCTTTTTCCGCCACTCTTCTCCAAATTTCAACCTTTTCCTGCTCATTAAATCTTGAATGATACACTCCTGTCACAGATCCGAAATGTTTCTGAAGTCGCAGTATTATCTGTGTGGTAAGGGCTATCTCGGGAAGCATGTAAAGGACCTGTTTCCCTTTTTTCATCTGTTCTTCTATGAGATGAATATATATCTCTGTTTTGCCGCTGGAAGTTACTCCGTGAAGCAGGACAGTGTCCTTCGTTTCAAAATGTTTCTTTACCGAGATGAAGGCTGTGTCCTGTGATATACTAAGCCTGCGCAGGGATTCAGCCTTGCTCTCATAGCTCTTCAGCCTTCCCACAGAAAGAGATAACTGCCTTATGATACCTTTCTTTTCGAGTGCAGAGATTGCTCCCGGAGTGGAGTCGGACTCTTTCAGCAAAAGAGACTTTGGTACGGCAGCAGGATCGCTACCTTCCTCATAAGCTGTAAGAGAAAGCAATGTATTAAGAACCTGTGCCTGTGCGGGAGCTTTGCCAAGTCCGTCGAGAAGGGAATTGAGGTCCTTTTCAGAAAAAGGGTTTGTCAGTTCAATAAATGTTTCCTCCCTGGGTTTGTAGCGTTGCACGGGAGGGATGAGCGTTGAACCTTCAGGAAAGAGAGCTGCCGGCACCGCTGCATTCATTATCTCGCCTTCGGTGCACATATAATAATCTGCAAGCCATCTCCAGAAAGAGAGCTGGGTTTTGTCTACCACCGGAACAGGGTCAGATATGTCAACTATCTCCCTTATTTTTTCCAGTTCGGGTTTGTCATCGTGAAGACCGGCTATTATCCCTGAATATAATCTTTTGCTTCCAAACTGCACCATGGCCCTTACACCTACAGCTGCCACAGAAGCTAATTTTGCAGGAACAGCATAGGTAAACCTTCCCCTTACTGCTACAGGAAGAATTATGTCAGCATACAGTTCATGCATGAAAGCGGCTTTCATGCAATGTAAGAAGAATTTTTAACTCATGTGTCGGTGAGACTTGAGGAATGAGCTCATCACGGCAAGAAGATGTTCCTTCCGGATAGGCTTGATAAGACAGGCATCACATCCCGCCTCCAGTATTATGTCCTTGTCATCCTCAAAGATGAAAGCTGTCTGAGCGATTATAGGGAGTGCCTTCCTGATCTTTCTGATCTCCCGGGTCGCTTCAATTCCATTCATTTCCGGCATCTGCATATCGAGCAGTACAAGGTCGACAGAAGCATCGTTCCTGATAATATCTACTGCTTCATATCCCGATCTGGCTGTGACTATATTTAATCCGGTATCGAGAAGTATCCTGCTCAGATATGTCAGGACATCCTTGTTGTCGTCGACGAGAAGGCATTTATAAGAGCTCCAGTTGACAGGACCTTCATTCTTTGAGGAAAGGATAGATCTTAGCTTTGTCTTCGTACTTGCTGCCGGCCTGTAAGGGACTGAGAAGCTGAACTCTGATCCCATACCCTTTTCCGATTTCACATCGATGCTTCCTCCCATCCTCTCGAGAACCTCTTTGGCAAGAGTAAGTCCGATCCCCAAACCTTCAAATGGTCTGTGATGACCGTCTATTTCCTGGCGAAATTCTTCAAAAATGCGATTCAGATTCTCCTTGTTGATCCCGATTCCGGTATCTTTTATTGCAAATTTCAAATTAGCACCCTCTCTGAGATATGATATCTCAATTAATCCGTCGAGAGTAAACTTCACTGCATTATCGGTAAGGTGTGTCAGTACCCGTTTAAGCCAGATCCTGTCGGTAAATACGATATCGCTGTTATCACCCATAAGATTTTTCACTGTAAGAATGATGGGTTTCTCATTCCGTTTGATTACCTGGCGTGCATCATCAACAACCTCTTTGACGATATCGTTTATTGAAGCTTCCTCATAGGTTATCTCTATCTGCGAGCTTTCAAGCCTCGAAAGGTCAATGATATCACCGATGATCTGAAGAAGTTTTTCGCTGTTATGATTGATATGTTCTATATATTCCTCTCTCACCTCTTTTGTCAGGTCGTTGGAAAGCAGAAGGTTTGAAAATCCCACCACACTGTTCAAAGGAGTCCTGATCTCATGTGAAATATTTGCCAGGAAGCTTGCTTTGAGCCTGTTGCTTGTTTCAGCTTCCACATTGGCTTTAATGAGGTCTTCATGAATCTGTTTCATCCTGGTTATATCCCTTGATATTGTAAGGGCACCTGTAATCTTTCCTTCTTCATTCTTTATCGTAACCGACCTTGAAGAAAGGATAACATAATGACCTTCCCTGTGGAGAAGCCTCAGTTCGCTCTCATGAAAACCGTTTTTCTTAAGGCCTTCTATTCTGTCAATGAAAAAATCCTTATCGTCGGGATGAATATAATCGGAAGGGTTTTTGGAATGATAGGTGTCTTTATCGTAACCTATTATCGAATAGAATGCACTGTTGGCAAATTTCAGATTCCATTCGCTGTCGTAGAATGAGATGCCATCGGTAGCCGAATCGAGAAGCATTCCCAGGAACCTGTCCGATTCATAATGCTCCCTGGCAATCTTATCCTTCTGAATTTCCAGTTCCCTGTTAGCTGTTTTCAGGTTCTCATTAATTTCCTCTATTTGCTTTTTACCCTTCTTCAGTTCCATGTTTACTTTCCGCAGCCGTAATGAAAAATAGATCACTATAGCACACACTGCAATCAAGGCTCCTAAAACTGTAATAAGTATGTTAAAATGGGCCCTTGATATAACATGTACTGAAGGAGCAATGTAACCTTCACCTGTAAATGGCACAGATGCGTGCAGGCCTGTCGTTAAGGCCGACAAAAATAAAAGCAAAATTACAGATGTCGATTTTATCTTTATGATATACGAAATACCCCTTATTATCAGACCTGTCATAAACCGTTTAAGCACTGTCGTTTCACCCCCTTTGAATCGCAATAGAATTAAGTCGCAAATATATGGATTTGAGGATTCCGATATGCTGATTTAAATCACAAATTTTGTTAAATTGCCGCAGCTAACTTTATTGATAATATTGAAGGATGGAAAAAAACAGGTCGGTCTCTGACGACAGAGAATATACAAACGGTGAAATTACCGTATACTGGAAACCCGGAGCCTGTGTTCATGCATCATATTGCTACAGGGAACTGATAGAGGTATTTGACCCCGGACGAAGACCCTGGGTAGATATGCAGGGCGCTTCAACCCAAAAGATCATCGAGACTGTAAACATGTGCCCTACAGAAGCTCTCAGCTGGAAATGGAATGACGAGGGAAAGAACGCCGATGTCGGAAGCGACCAGTATAATCATGTTAAGTTCCGGAGGCCTGAGCTGATGGAAAAACCGGCATCTTCACAGGAAGGAACTCCTGTTTCCGTTAAGGTCATGCGGGACGGACCGATAATCATTAAAGGCAATTTCTCTCTGAAATACGGAGATAACGAGAAAGAGATACAGGACAGTCTGATTTCAATATGCCGCTGCGGCAGCAGTGAACACCAGCCTTTTTGCGACGGCACACACAGGAAAAAAGGCTTCATCGGCTAAAAATAATATTATGGAAGAAAAGAAAGCAGAAGCTTCCGAAGTCATCGTGGAGGTAACCACCGGCGGACCGCTGAGGATAAGCGGTAATTTTATCCTGAAGGATCTTAAAAGAAGTGAAGAATCCGCTCCCGGAGAAGTATGGCTGTGCAGATGCGGAAAGTCGTCAGATAAACCTTATTGCGACGGATCACACAGGAACAAATGACAGTTCTGCAGGCTGATCTCTTATTATTAGTCAATTAATTATTCTGCTGCCGGTCCAATACTTTTTTCACTTTTTCAGCTGCCTCCCTGAATGAAACAGCCGAAAATACCTTCAGTCCCGATTTATCAATTATTTCTTTCCCTTCTTCTGCATTTGTCCCCTGGAGCCTCACAATAACCGGCACACCGATCTCTCCTATTGATTTATATGCTTCGACCACTCCGTTTGCAACCCTGTCACATCTCACTATACCGCCGAAGATATTTATAAGTATGGCTTTTACCTCGGGGTCTTTCAGAATGATCCTGAAACCCGCCTCTACAGTTTTTGCGCTGGCGCCGCCACCCACATCGAGAAAATTGGCAGGAGATCCGCCCGATAACTTGATTATATCCATGGTGGCCATTGCAAGTCCGGCCCCATTCACCATGCATCCGACATTGCCATCGAGCTTTACGAAATTCAGATTATATTTTCCAGCCTCCACTTCAACAGGGTCTTCCTCGCTCAGATCACGCATCTCAGCAAGTTCGGGATGCCTGAACAATGCGTTGTCGTCAAGTATCACCTTGCAGTCGACAGCAAGTATTCGGTTATCACTTGTCTTCAGCACCGGATTAATTTCCAGAAGTTGTGTATCGGTACCCGTGAATGCCTCCCAAATACCTTCAAGAAACTTCAGCATGTTTTTAAAAGCAGCTCCTGATAGTCCGAGTTTAAATGCTATGTTGCGGCACTGGTATTGCTGAAGTCCGATTCCGGGATCTATCTCTTCGGTAAAGATCCGGTCAGGGCTCTTCTCAGCCACCTCCTCGATCGACATCCCTCCATCGGGTGAATACATCACCGTATATCTTCCCTTCGACCGGTCGAGGAGAATGCTGATATAAAATTCCTGTATTTCCGAGTCACCTTTATAATATACATCCTGAGCTACAAGCACCCTGTTGACTTTTCTTCCCTGTGGCCCTGTCTGTGGTGTGACCAGGTTCATTCCTATCATCCGGGCAGCCAGCGTACCTGCTTCCTCAACCGATTTCGCAAGTTTCACTCCTCCGCCCTTGCCTCTTCCTCCGGCGTGTATCTGGGCTTTTACAACGAAGAAATCAGAGCCATACTTTTCCCTTAGTGTGCCGGCAACCATCACCGCCTGGTCGGATGTTTCGGCAACAAAGCCCTCCTGGATATCTACACCGAAGGCCTTCAGAATTGACTTACCCTGGAATTCATGAATATTCATTGTGGTGATTATTATATTTTCAGATCGCTAATTTCATGGTGATGTTCTCCTCGTCAACAATTTACAATAATAAAGGTTTTTTTTCTCTATTTTAGTGCAAAAAAGCATGCGAAAGCTTCAAAACAGCGAACTTGGAAGGAAAAGCATAAGTCAGTTCAGGCAGTCTGAGAAATCACCTTTCGTTATAGTACTCGATAATGTAAGAAGTCATAATAACGTCGGGTCTGTCTTCAGGACGGCTGATGCATTCCTTGCCGGTTGCATTTACCTCTGCGGGATAACTGCCACACCTCCGCACCGCGATATTCACAAAACAGCCCTTGGAGCTACTGAATCGGTCGCGTGGAAATATTTCAGGACCACAACTGAAGCGATAGAAGAACTCAGGAAAGAAGGCTACAGGATAGTTGCTGTTGAACAGGCTGAGGGTTCAGTGGGACTTGCAGATTTTGTTGTCGAAACCGGAAAGCAATATGCCCTCGTTTTCGGTCATGAGATCAACGGTGTTGATCAGTCGGTAATAGATCTTTGTGATGCTGTGATCGAGATACCCCAGTTCGGCACCAAGCACTCTTTTAACATAGCTGTAAGTACAGGGATAGTGTTGTGGGAACTCACCAAAAAAACAATGTAGCGATGATGCCTGCACCACCGCTACATTGAAATATTTTAAAAATATTGATTTACTGGACTGCTGACTTGAATGTGTCGTCGTTCCAGAATTTTGCAAGTGCAAGGTCTGTTTTGGCGTAAGCTTTCCATGCAGCATCAGCGGCAACAGCTTCGCGAAGTCCGTTAAGCATATAGTTCCTGTCGTCGAGACGGGCACCTACAACAGCTTTCAGGTATCCGGCTCTTCCCTTGCATGTTTCGGTCATACTGTCGAGAGTAGCTTTTGCCCTGTTGACATCATTTTTGAGAAGCTGTGCAAGGGCAAGGTTGAAGCAGGGCTGTGTTCCGATAAGATTGACAGCATCGTCGTACCTGCCTTCGGTGATTGCAATAACGCCCTGTCCGAACTGTGACTCAGCGCTCTGTGTTCCGATCGACTTGTAAATTTCGCCAGCTTTGGCGAGATCGCCTTTTGCCATGTATGCAGCAGCAAGATTGTTTTTAACTACATCGTTTGTGTTGTTTATTGCAAGAGCTTTTTCGAAGGCGGCGAGAGCCTCATCGTTTTTGCCCTGTGCAAGAAGAACGACACCCACATTGCTGGCTGCACGGATACATTTCGGATATGCTTCGAAAGCGGCTTTGTAGAAAGCGAGCTGCTCATTCAGATCTGTGGTAAGTGTGCTTGCATACAGCATTTCTTCAAGGCTGAGAACTTTGGGATCTGATTTGGCCTGTGCCAGGATCTGCTCATCGCTGCGGCCTATCTTGTTAACATTGACAGACATTTTTGATCTTCTCAGTTTGGGAAGTATGTCGGTCTTGAGTGCTTCAAAAGCTGCAGACATATTTTTGATCTCCCTTTCGCGAACCTCAGGATCGGAATACATTGAGAGAACACGAAGGATTAGGTCTTTATCCTGAATGCTTGAGTTTTCAACTTCTGTTTTGAAGCCTTCCCAGTCTTCGGGTGTGGTTAGCGACTCAAAGAAATTATCGGCATCAACTGATTCTATTTTTGCGAAAGCATTCTTGATAAATTTGTCAGCCGAGGTTCCTCTTTTACCTGACAGTTTCTCATTGAATTCAAATTCACCGTCGGGAGAAGCATAGGAACTGATGACTGTCTTTGTGAATTCCCTGCTGGGATCAGATTCAACAGCAGCAATATATTCTTTAAGCTGGTTGATGTCTTCAGCTTTAAGTTCTGCCGGACGTACATCAGCCCTGTTAATAATATAATTGATGTCGGCAACCTGGCTTTCAGGAATGATCCTCTGGAATTTATCCTTCATGGCGATGGTTTTTCCATGCTTCATGACCAGTGTCGAGGTGGCAATGACTCCGTCGGCGAGGGGAACAGGATCAAAATCGAGACTTTTTGTTCCTCTTTCTGCTTTAACCCTGAGTTCGAGTTTTGAAACTTTCATTGCATCCTTATAGGGTACAGTAGAATTATAGTTGAAGTTACCTCCTGAGTATTGAATAACAGTGTTGTTTGCCTGAACCTTTTCACCCTGAACTACTACACTTGAAAAAGGTGTTTCGCCGCCGTCATAGGTAAGGACAGGGGTAGCTGTAAGTGTGGTTTTTGCGTCAAAATACTTTTCAGGGAAAACTCCTTTAATGGTAACAGGAACAATACCTGCATCAGTCTGAAGAACTGAAGGAACAACTTCATACTTCACCAGGTCTGCATTCTTCTTCATTTTATTGAGCCCGCTGCAACCGCTCATCAGGACGACTGCAAGGATAAGGATAAAATAGTTTCTGATTTTTTTCATGATAAAAAATTGTTATGTGTTTACATTCAATATTTATTACAAGATACTTAATTATTTGCAAAGCTAAAAAAAATTGTTTGAGAAACAGCTAATTTATGAAAAATTATAAGATCACCCTATTCAATCCGGTCTCATATTCCCTGTTGAATATCGTATCGATCAATTTTCTGTAGTCGTTTTCTTCTGCCACAAAATCAATATTTTCAGTGTCAATGACAAGATATCGGATACCCTGGTTCTGCCTGAAAAAACTGAAATAGCTATCCTGTATCTTCTGAAGATAATCAGTCGTGATCGTGCTTTCGTAACTCCTCCCTCTCTTCCGTATATTGCCGAGAAGCCGGTCAGCACTGAGGTGAAGGTAAACGAAGATATCAGGACGTGGCAGGTTTCCGTAGATTATATAAAATATCTGCCTGTAGAGGTTGTATTCATCCCCCTTGAGAGTTGAGGCTGCAAAAACAAGCGACTTCATGAAATAATAATCAGCCACGGTGAAGGAGCGGAAGAGATCCTGTGAAACAAGCTCTTCCCTGAGTTGCCTGTACCTGCTCGCAAGGAAAGACAGTTCAAGGGGGAATGAATATTTTTCAGGGTCGTCGTAAAACTTTGGCAGAAAAGGATTGTCTTCGAATTTCTCAAGTATCAGGCGCGCATTGAACTCTTCGGATATCCTCGTCGCAAGAGAGGTCTTCCCGGCCCCGATGTTGCCTTCAATGACAACATAATTGTATTTATTATTCATCCCTTCTGCTTTGCCTTTTCAATGAATCAAATTTAGAAATTGAAAAAGTAAATGCAAAAAGGATCTGAAAATAAAAAATTACACGGAGGAAATCCATAGAACCACAGAGAGCCACAGAGTATTAAAATATTTAAGCTCTGTGACCCTCTGTGAATCCTCTGTGGAACTCAGTGTAAGTTCTTAAACTTATGTTATCTGGATCCCTCGTGCTTCCCGGGTCCCTGGCTATGTTCCTCTTTTGGAGGCCTGGGCAGAAGCACCTTTCTCGACAGTTTCAGCTTACCGGTTTTCTGGTCTACCTCAATCAGCTTGACTTCAATCTCATCTCCCACCTTCAGAACATCCTCGACGTTCTGGGTTTTTTTCCAGTCAATTTCTGAAATATGAAGAAGTCCGTCTTTATTGGGCAGTATTTCAACAAAAGCCCCGAACTGTACTATCGTTTTGACTTTACCCCTGTATATCTGACCTACTTCTGGTACAGCCACGATTCTTTTGATCCATTCAACGGCAGCTGTTATTATCTCCTTGTTTTCTCCGAACACATCAACATCACCGCGACCGTCTATTTCTTCAACGACTATTGTAGCTCCGGTAACACGTTGTATTTCCTGAATTACCTTTCCTCCGGGTCCGATGAGGGCGCCTATCATATCTTTGGGTATCGAAAGCATCTCTATTCTCGGGGCATGAGGTTTGAGGTCGGGCCTCGGCTCAGCTATGGTTGCAGTCATAATGTCGAGGATATGCAATCTTCCCTTTTTGGCCTGCTCAAGTGCTTTTGCCAGTACCTCGTATGAAAGACCGTCAACTTTTATGTCCATCTGTGTGGCGGTTATTCCGTCGCGTGTGCCGGCGACCTTGAAATCCATATCACCAAGATGATCTTCATCTCCCAGGATATCGGAAAGGACGGCATACTTACCACTTTCCTTGTCGGTGATAAGACCCATGGCAATTCCCGAAACAGGTTTTCTGATCCTGATACCTGCATCCATAAGGGCAAGGGTTCCGGCACAGACAGTAGCCATCGAAGATGATCCGTTCGATTCCAGAATATCAGACACCACTCTTACAGCATAAGGGTTTTCCGATTCAGGAGGCATCATATTCTTGAGCGCCCTGTGAGCAAGGTTGCCATGACCTATCTCCCTGCGGCTTATGCCACGGGCAGGTCTGGCCTCACCGGTAGAAAAAGGAGGGAAATTATAGTGCAGGGTGAATTTCTCTGTACCCTGGTTCAGAACTTCGTCGATGATCTTTTCGTCAAGCTTGGTCCCAAGGGTGACGGTTGTGAGCGACTGTGTCTCTCCACGTGTGAAAAGAGCTGAGCCGTGTGTTGCAGGCAGAGGATCGATTTCGCAGACGATAGGCCTGATCTCATCGGGTTTTCTTCCGTCGAGACGAATCTGTTCATCAAGGACGAGCCTGCGGGCAGCTTCCTTTAAAACATCGTGGTAATATCTTTTCACAAGAGCCTCATCTACAGAATCTTCCTCAGTATATTGTGCAAGAAATTCCTCAACGACAGCATCAAAAGCGGCCTGCCTTGCGAGCTTGTCTTTCTGTGTTCTTGCTACCGCGTAACACTTGTCGTATGTTTCTGCCCATATTTTCTTTTTGAGCTCTTCGTCATTCACTTCGTGTGAGTAGCTGCGTTTGACATTGGTTCCAAGCTCTTCAGCAAATTCCATCTGAGCCCTGCAATGGACTTTTATGGCTTCATGGGCGATCCTGAGGGCTTCAAGCATATCTTCCTCCGACACCTCACGAAGCTCTCCTTCCACCATCATGATGTTGTCGAAAGTAGCTCCTACCATAAGGTCGATGTCTGCTTCCTTAAGCTGTGTTGCTGTTGGATTTATTACAAATTTACCCTGTATCCTGGCCACCCTCACTTCAGATATCGGTCCGTTGAAGGGGATATCCGATACCGCGAGTGCTGCCGAGGCTGCAAGACCTGCAAGAGCATCGGGAACAATATCAGAGTCGGCTGATATGAGGTTTATAGTTACAAAGGTCTCTGCATGGAAATCGTCGGGGAAAAGCGGACGAAGAACCCTGTCTACGAGCCTTGAAATAAGTATTTCATAGTCGGAAGGCCTGGCTTCACGTTTAAGAAATCCTCCGGGAAAACGTCCCGAGGATGCATATTTTTCCTTGTACTCTACCGAGAGAGGCATAAAGTCTACATCTTCCTTTGCCTCTTTTGCTGCGACAACCGTTGCCAGCAGCATGGTTTTACCCATCTTCAGAAGGACAGCCCCGTCAGCCTGTCTGGCGAGTCGTCCCGTTTCCAGTACTATTTGTCTCCCGTCGCCAAGATCAATAGTTTTTTCTTTTACTTTAAACATTACTTCTTTATAAAATTTATGATTTTCGAAGTTACCCGAAAAAAAGAAATAAGAAAAAAGGCAATTATGAATTGCCTTTCCCTTTATCTCTATTTACGTAACTTCAATGCTTTTATGATTTCGCGATAGCGACCTATATCTTTGACCTTCAGATAGTCAAGAAGTCTTCTTCTTTTACCTACCAGCTTGATCAGCGCCTGTTGGGTGCTGAAATCCTTTTTATTCTTTTTAAGATGTTCGGTAAGATGGCTGATCCTGTACGAGAAAAGTGCTATCTGACCTTCTGCAGTACCGGTATCAATTTCCGACGTTCCGAATGACTTGAAAAACTCCTGCTTTTTTTCTGCCGTTAAATACATGTTCCTAATTAAAATGTTGTTAATCCACAAATAGATTGAGTCTCCAATTTTGGAACGCAAAAATAAGGTTTTTTTCTGTAAATTAGCAAACAATTGGCAAAAATTTTAAAATTATCACTGCCGGCCTTCGATTTCACAGACTTCTTCGCTGCCCTGAAATGTGTGCCTCACTGTTAGAAAGACGTATGAACATACTAAAAAGTTGCGTCAAAACTCATATTTATTTATCAATTTATCAAATGATTATCAACATTCATCTCTTCCCCCCTTTCTGCCATCACTGACTACCCCTTCTCACAACTCACAACTCACAACTCACAACTCACAACTCACCCAATCACCCACTCACCCTCTGCCCTCCATTTCCTCTTGCATAGAATCTACATTCCCACCTTCCGAAATCCCACTTCCGAAATCCACCTTCTTTCTAACCCACCCCTGACCCCTCCCGAGAGGGGAATCCAAGCCTTACCACCTTCCGAAATCCCACTTCCGAAATCCACCTTCCGCAATCCGCCTTCCTCAATCCGCCTTCCTCAATCCGCCTTCCTCAAGGTTCCAGCATCAGCTCATCCTCCTTCTTCAGTCCTGCTCCCTCTCCGATAAGCATGGCGCCTATCCTGCACTCCAGACATCTTCTGCGGCTGCAATACTCGTTTCTGAGCTGTATGAGGCCCTGTGTTGTGAATGCTGAATCGGCCACAAGCCCTGATTTGATCCAGTCGTCGATAACAGCATTTTTTTCAGGAGCTAAATCTTCAAGAAGATCCAGGGCTCTTTCCTGCAGTTCATACCTTCCTCTGCTGCGGCCGTAAAAGAACAATACCGGTATAACCGCATTTATGAGGATAAGGTCGCACGCCTGCGAACCTGTAGTTTTAACTGTTTTCGTGCTTTTCTTTCCGAAAACGAAATGATCATCCCAGTAATCAGAGGCTCTTACCCCGAAGAGAGCCCTCAGACCGTTAAGATCAGCAGCTTCCAGGGTCCTTGAAAAAAGCCCTCCGCTGACTGAAAGCATAGCAGCAAGCTGGGATATCCTTACTGTCGGGAAATTGGCAGGCCTGAGACGGGAGAATTTCCATAGCCATCCATGTACCGGCTTCAACGAATACTTGGCCGACAATATCTTATACTCCCTGATCAGGTCGAGATAGTATTTGTCGTTGACGGCATCGCGGAAGAGGCCTTCGTCGAGTAACCCTGCCGTACCGAAAAGCAAAGCCTCGATCTGGAAGATATTGTCGGAGTGCTTTCTGATAATTTTGAAAGGAAGAGCTCCGGCAAGCATCTCAAAAGGTTCGGTATTGACCCTGAAGCCAAAATAACGGGTCAACACCCTGTAAAATGTCTCTTCACGGTCATTGCCCGTTGCACTATAGATGGCCCTTAGCTGTTCGGTTTTATGTTCCAGCCGTTCTGCAACAAGAGCGGCTATCCAGTTCCTGATGAAAAGAGGGTCGATATCAGGTATGTGATGCTCACAGGCAATGATAAATGGATTATTAAGCAGCCCTACATATTTTTCATACAACAGGGGATCAAAACCGGGAGCTACGGTCAGAAGCTCTTCTCCGCGTGAATTGAAGACTTTTCTGTCATTTTCCGCAACAAAATGAATTATAACATTGTCGTAAGCCGGATCAGTGTTATGACCGTGACTGTCGAAATCGGAAGAACGGATGTGTATCTCCGTGTTCCCGGCCCATTCAATACCAGCTATCTTCAGCCTGGTGTTGAAAAAATCGGGACCGGCATCGCGGTTATAAAGCCCCGGATGCAGGACTTCGATGAGGTTGCCTTCGTTATCAATAAGTTTATCCTGACAGAAAAGGCGGTATTTCCACAGGTAATGCAGGAATTCTTCTTTCATTGGAGCACGAGTTTAGAAAGCAGCTAAACTATAAAGATACTAAAAATTATGGAAAATATTAGTCAGAAGCCGAAAAACCGGAGCCTTAAGGCTGAGAAAGAAGTTGGCAGTTGGCAGTTGGCCAGCCGGAAGGTTTCGGCTGACGAAGCAGTTGGCAGTTGGCAAATACCAAATTAAAAACTATATGAGTCTTCAAATCAGGAAATAACGGGGAGTGGTTTTATATCAGGTTGCGTTCTCTCAGATAGCTCTCCATTTCAAGCTGCATTTCCTTTGCTTT